>CAIYAG010000209.1 GCA_903924075.1 uncultured Bacteroidota bacterium
AACAGAAAACCCAGATCCACCATTGGTGTTAGATCCACACGGGTTGACAGCTTCTTACTTTTCTTGACCCCAGGTCCTTTCTTATGACCACCTCCACCGGAGGTATCCATTTCTGCCATGTCGGATAAATTTATTTTTTAATAATCTTGTTTACTATTATTCTGTTCTCTTTTCACCTTTCATTGCACTTTTCCAAAGTTCAGATCCAATAGGAACACTCTCAGGATTGGTGATCATTTGAAACTTTAAAATATCGTTTTTCTTAAACGCATCTATGACACTTTTAAAAGCTGGATATTTTGCAGCATTATCACCTTTTAACTGGATGTTTGCTTTTTGACCAGCATAAGCTGTCAAAACCAAACTCATCCATTCCTTGATTTCGTTATTAGTAGAATCTTTAGCAGGAATGCCCGGTAAGGCACCACCTTTACGTGCTTCTTCAGGTATTGCAAGAAAAGCAGCTAACCCACTGAATGGGGCTCCATAGAAACCGGCTTTTTTAAATGCTTGCACATTCAAACCTAGGTTCTTAGTAGAATTCAGCGTGTTTGCGATGACCTCTTTTTTAGATTCATCGTCCATTGAAAGAAATACTTTGCCGTCTTTGTCGATTGTGATCAACACGATATCCTTTGTTTCTGCAACTTTAGCTGCAACAGAGTTAGGTGTTGTAACCGCAATGGCTTCAGCAGGCTTAAACTTTGTTGTCAAGATAAAGAAAGACAACAAAAGGAACGCCACGTCACACATCGCCGTCATGTCGATACTAGTACTCTTCCGTGGTAATTTGGCTCTACCCATTGTTATTAATTTATAATTTCACTAATTAGATTCAAAACTGTTTGCATTCCACAAAAATCTTTCGATTATTTGTAGTTAGCAGCAAAGCTTTGAGTTAATGTGAAACCAGATTCGTCAATACCATAAGTAATACCATCAATACGAGTGGTAAATACGTTATACATAATGATCGCAACGGCAGAAGTACCAATACCCAATGCAGTATTGTAAAGGGCCTCAGAGATACCTTGTGATAATTCACGAGCAGCTTCTCCACCACCTTCATCACCTAATTTAGAGAAAGAACGGATCATACCCATTACCGTACCTAACAATCCCATTAGGGTTGCAACAGATGCGATAGTTGATAAGAACACCAAGTTTTTCTCCAACATTGGCAATTCCAATGCAGTAGCTTCTTCAACTTCTTTTTGAATATTCAAAACTTTTTGATCAGTAGCCAACTCAGTGTCTGTGATCATTTCTTTGTATTTCTTAAGACCTGCTTTCATAACGTTTCCAACAGATCCTTTTTGTTTGTCGCAAGCTGCAATAGCTTTATCAACTTCTTTGTTAGCTAAATGGAATTGTACAGAACGTACAAACTCAGCAATATTGCCAGTTCCACTTGCTTTAGCGATTGTCAAAAATCTTTCAATACAGAAAGAAAGAACGATTAAAAATGCACCAATCAAAATTGGAACGATAATTCCACCTTCATACATTTTAGCTAGAGCTCCTTTTGGTCCTTTATGACCAGGCCAAAAACCACCAGCAGCATCAGGTGATGTGAAATTACTGTCGGCACCGATTACGAAGCGCCAAATAACATAACCCAGGATAATACAAGCAATAGGAGCGATAGTTGCAACCAAGTTGCTGCTCTTTTTAGGTTGAGCAGAAGTTGCGGTTTTTGCAGCCGCTGGTGCAGTTGGTTTGATGTCAGCCATGATTCAATTGATTTTTGGTTTTAAAAATTACAGTTGATAAAAATTTACGTTTCGCAATGCTACATAAAAATGTTTTGAAAAAACAAAACATCCCTCACTTTTTCTAAAGGGCTTACAAATTAGGTATTTTATTGAAACAGTTATCAAGAACGGCCCAATCTTTTTTTCTTTTTTTCTTTCAGCAGAATTCATTACAGTAAATCCCGTCTACACAGGCTTATCAGGCCATTTCACCGATTTGTTTTTGTTTTTTTCTTCCACCCATATAAGAAGTTTGAAAAATTTGAATCCGAAAACGTTTGCGAACTATCTTTAAGAAATAATTAAATTTTGACTACTTATGAGAATTTATTTTGTTTCGTTGGCTTTATTGGCTGTAACAGCCAGCTATAGCCAACAAAGACCTCAAAACCCTACACCTGGATCTCCGGTTGAAAGTTCTACCACCCGTCCTACCAATGGAATGCCTGGGATGGGCGGACCAGCTGCTCCGAAACCCGGACCAAAACCCTACAAAGATGTCATTACAGACAAAGCTATTACTAGCAAAGGGTTGTTTACTGTACATAAAGTGGACGACAAATTCTATTTCGAGATCGCTGATAGCATTATGGGGCGCGAGATCTATGCCATTACTCGTTTTTCTAAAGTACCCGGCGGTGCTGGCGTGTATGGTGGTGGAGAAGTAAATAAACAAACCCTGAAATTTGAGAAAGGTCCTAGTAATAATGTTTTCCTCAGAGTGGTAACATTGATTAGTACGGCCGACTCTACGAATAATATTTCTAAAGCCGTTTCAAATTCATACCTAGATCCGATTGGCGCTGCATTTGATGTGAAAGCCTATGGCAAGGATTCTACCAGCACCATTATTGAAGTTACCGACTTTTTCAAAGGTGATAACCAGGTGGTAGGACTTGATCAAAGCGATAAACGTCAGTTCAATCTTACTGCTATTGCTTCAGATCGTTCCTATGTTCAATCGATCCGTACCTATCCGATCAATACAGAAATCAAAACAGTAAAAACTTATACCACCAGTTCTGGCTCACCAATGGGCGGCGGTGGGTTCCCTGGTTCTAGTTCTGGTTTCCCTGCCGCTTCTAGAGCAGGTGCAATAACCATGGAGTTAAATACTTCTATGCTTTTATTGCCTAAAACCCCAATGACACCAAGACTATTCGACCGCCGAGTTGGTTTCTTCACAGATAGATATGTGTTATTTAGTGATGATCAACAAAAAGTCGACAAAAAAGAATTTGCAGTTCGATGGAAATTAGAACCAAAACCAGAAGACCTTGAAAAATACAAACGCGGCGAACTAGTTGAACCTATCAAACAAATCGTTTATTATATCGATCCGGCTACTCCTAAACAATGGCATAAACCATTGATCGATGGCATCAACGACTGGCAAAAAGCTTTTGAAAAAGCCGGATTTAAAAATGCGATCGTTGGTAAAGAATGGCCAGTGAATGATAGTACCATGAGCTTAGAAGATGCGCGCTATTCAGTGATCCGTTATTTGGCATCTGATATTGAGAACGCTTCTGGTCCGCAGGTACACGACCCTCGCAGTGGTGAAATTTTAGAAAGCCATATCAACTGGTATCATAACGTGATGAAACTGGTACACGATTGGTACTTGATTCAAACTGCTGCTGTAGATCCTAAAGCACGTAAAATGAAATTCGATGATGAACTAATGGGACAGCTGATCCGTTTTGTTTCATCTCACGAAGTAGGTCATACACTTGGCTTACGTCATAATATGGGAAGCAGTAGTAAAACGCCAGTTGAAAAATTGCGCGACAAAGCTTGGGTGGAAGCAAACGGACATACTGCATCGATTATGGATTATGCACGTTTCAACTACGTTGCTCAACCAGAAGATGGTATCTCTGAAATAGGATTGTTCCCTCGCATAGGAGACTATGATAAATGGGCCATTGAATGGGGCTATCGTTACAGAGGAATTGCAGATCCAGAACAAGAACAAAAACAAACCAACAATTGGGTGATCGATCACGTTTCTAAAAACCCAAGACTTTGGTTTGGCGGTGAAGGTCGCAGTGCTGATCCCCGCGCGCAAACAGAAGACCTTGGAGATAACAGTATGAAAGCCGGTGAGTATGGTATCAAAAATCTGAAAAGAATCATTGTTGCCATTCCTGAATGGACAAAAGAAGAAGCCAATCCTTATGAAAACTTATCAGATATATACACTCAGCTGATTACGCAATACGGTCGCTATATAGGTCATGTATTGAGAAATGTTGGCGGCGTTCAAGAAACATTTAAAACTATTGAAGAAGTTGGTGACGTATATGAACCAACTCCAAAAGCTATACAAAAAGAAGCGATCGCATTTTTAAATAAACAATTATTTGAAACCCCAACTTGGTTGTTAGATAAAAATATTTTAAATAAAATTGCGAATCCAATTTCTTTAGAAAGTATCCAATCTTATCAAACCAGTGCGATCAATAGTTTATTGGACGGACAACGTTTGTTCAGATTAGTTGCTGCTTCTAATAGATATGGTAATTCTTCCTATGCGATCACTGAAATGATCACCGATCTGCATAAAGGTATTTTCAGTGAGTTAAGTTCTAATAAACCTATAGATGGTTATAGACGAAATATTCAAAAAGCTTACGTTGAAAAACTGATTGATATTGTTGACCCAACTCCTACAATGACCATCAATTTGGGTGGCGGATTTGGCGGCCCTGCACCTGTGAATGTAAAAAACACTGATGTGGTTTCAGTTGCTAAAGGAGAATTGAAAGCTTTACAATCTGAGATCAATGCAGCAGCTAATAGCAGCAGCGACAAGATCAGTAAATATCATTTACAAGATCTGGCAGACAGGATCAAAAAAGGTTTGGATCCTAAGTAGTTAATATTGAATTTATTAAAAAGCCGGATTAGTCATCCGGCTTTTTTTATGCGCTCCAACATATGTTTCAATACCTTTGTGCAAATTCATTTCATGAAGTGGCTATTCGTTTGTATCGGGATCTTTTTTTGCTTGCAAATTTTTGCTCAAAAAAACAAACCAGTTGTAGGCTATCTACGAGACAGTATAACACATGCCCCAATTGTACTTGGTAGTGTAACAAATAATAATACCCATGAAACAGTGATGAGTGGCAATACCGGAAGGTTTAAGATCAATGTGAAAGAGAACGAAGTACTTTCATATGCGGCAGTAGGATACCATTTCGACACGATTCAATTCGTTCATAAATTAGCTATACAGGATTCCATAGATGTCTATGCTTCTCCCTTATCGCATGATTTGGGAAATGTTACCGTTACAACAAAAGGAATGAGCGCTTATCAAATGGATAGTATAGAAAGAAGAAATGATCTATTGCATGATATGGTCTCTTATAAAAAACCCACGTTTGCTTTGTCAAATACAGGTGCGGGTTTAGGCATTAGTATTGATCGTTTTTCTAAACACGAAAAGAGTAAACGCAGAGCACTAGATTTTTTTGAAGCACAAGAAAAGGAAGAATATATCAACTATCGTTACTCTGCACAATTGGTTGCTGAAAGCACTGGATTCAAAGACGAAACATTACGCAAATTCATGCAACAAAGCAGACCGAGTTATGATTGGCTTCGAGACAATACTACTTCTGAAGATATACGATACTATATCAACGATCAGTTGAAGAAATTCTCAGCAAAATAATTCGTTATTACTCGTAACGCAATGCTACGATCGGATTCAATTTGGCGGCTTTCATAGCTGGATAAATTCCTGCGGCTAAACCAACGATCGAACAAATTACGATCCCTAATATTACCCAGAACCATGGAATTACAAATCCTGTATTAAGTACCATCGAGAATATGTTGCCTACTAATACACCCAAGAAAATTCCGAATAAGGCGCCAAGCATGCTAATGATCATGCTTTCAAAAAGAAACTGTTGACGCACATTTCTACTCTTGCCACCAATTGCTTTGATCAAGCCAACTTCCTTTGTTCTCTCGTTAACAGCAACCAACATAATATTCATCAATCCAATTGCTGCACCTATTAATGTGATCAAACCAATCGCGCCAGCAGAACCAGTGATACTGCTTAAGAAACCTATGAACATTTCAGCGAATTTATCGCTCTTCTCAATCACAAAATTTTCTTCATCAACTGGCTGCAATTTTCTAACACTTCTAAATACTGAAGTAGCTTCTCCATCAGCAACAGTTAATTCATTCACATTCGCTACCATTACACCAACCATGTAAGACGGACTACCATTCGTAAAACGTCTTAAATTGCTAAATGAAGTAACTACTACATCATCTTGACGTAACATTGCGCTTGAACCTTTCGCTTTAAGCAAACCAATAACACGATAAGGAACGCTACCGATACGAACAATTTTTTCAATACATTTCTCAGGCTTATCTCCAAATAATTTATCCGCAACATTTGAACCTAGTATACAAACATTTCTACCACTTTGTATATCGAGGGTATTCAAGTTTCTTCCCAGGATCAGGGTATATCCATTGATGCTTAGGTAATTTTCATCTCCCCCCATGACCACAATATTGGGGTTGGTTTTCTTTTCAAGGTAATGAATCTCCATACCATTAGGCCCCCTGCGGTATACAGTAGAAACGGCACCAGGGAAACTGAAAGCTGCTTTAAAAGCTATTGCCTCTTCCATTCGGATGGGCTTGCCTAAATTTGATTTCTTTTCTTTTTTTGCACCCTTCTTTGCCTTCTCAAACTCACCCCTATTTCCGCCACCACCCATACGAACATTCGATTCTTTATATCGGATGCTGAATGAATTGGCTCCCATAAAAGAAAAGCTTTCTTTCAGGCTCTGATTCATCGCTTGAATGGCCGTAATAATACCAATCAATGCCATGATCCCAAAGGCAATGATGGCTACAGTAATGCTGGTTCTAAGCATATTGCTTCGAACGTTACGCCAGGCTAAACTTAAAGAATCGAGAGTGGTCATGCAGATTTAGATTATTCCTTCAATGGCTTAAAGGTAATCGAGATTCCGCTTTTCGAAGAAACTGCGCTTATAAATGTGAGGAGCGGTTAAAAATAGAAATAATTGAGCAATACAGAGGGTAGCACTCCAATTAAAACGATCAAAGCGGCCACAAAAATCAATCCCGCCTTAAATCCGCCCGTGATTTCTGAGGTCTCAGCAACACCTTCTTTAAAGTACATAGACTGTATTACCCTGAAATAATAGTACACACTCACAGCTGCAAAAAGAACCGCTATAATTACCAGCCAAAGTCCAGAGCCGGTTTTAATAACACTTGCAAGCATATAATATTTCGCAAAGAATCCAGCAGTTAATGGGATCCCTGAAAGCGATAATAAGCAAATGGTGGTGGTTAATGCAAGTACTGGTTCGGTTTTCGCCAATCCATTAAAACCATCCAGGGTGTAATCCTTCATTTTGATCAAAACCGCAAAAATACCAATGGTTGCTAAGCTATAAGCAGTAGCATACAATAAGATACCTTCTTTTGCAACATCGTTCGCGGCATACAATGCAAACAACATGAAGCCTGCTTGCGCAATGCTCGAATAAGCCAACATACGTTTAACGCTCTGTTGGAATACAGCCGTTATATTTCCAACCAATAAAGTTGCAATGATCACAAACGATAATAGGATCTTCCAAGTTGGACCAAGTATGGCCGATTGCCCTTCCAGCAAACGAATGAAAGCAAAGAATCCTGCAGCCTTTACAATGGTTGCCATAAATGAAGTAAATACACTTGGCGCGCCATCGTATACATCAGGTGTCCAAAAATGAAAAGGCGCAGCTGATACTTTAAAGCACATGGATACAAATAATAACAATAACCCAGCAATCTCTAAAAAAGATGCTTTGGGAGCAGACACAGCCCCATTGGGAGCAGTAATGATAGAAGGCGATACAATTCCAAATGTTCCTGTTGCGCCATAAATCAGTGCAATACCCATTAACATGATACCCGCAGTAAATGCACCCATCAAAAAGTATTTGAGTGATGCTTCATTACTTTTCAGATTGCGCTTATCAGAACCCGTTAAAATATAAAGCGGGATGGATAAAATTTCGATTCCCAAAAACAACATCAATAAACTATTGAATCCACACAAAATACTTACCCCACATAAAACAAAAAATAGTAACGCAAAATATTCTGCTGGATAATTTCCTGCAGTTTCGATATCCTTCCCACTTAAGATCACATAGATCAATGTAGCTGCAATTGCTATGCTATTAAAAAACAAACCGAATTTTTGGAAACGTAGTAAATCGTGGCTATTTACAACTATTGTATAACAGCCATAAGTTTGACAAAAGTTTGCTACCAATAGCAATAACAGGCCGCCAATTGCTATATACTTCAATAAAGATTTATTCTTGAGTAAGATGCCGCTAAACATCATTACTACACCTAATAAAGTCGAAACTATAATTGCGTTCATAATTACTTATCTTAAAAACCTCTTTCGAAGTCTGTGTTCAATTAACGGTTAGCGAATATTGCGGTTACGGTATCTTTTGTTAAATCAAGCATTGGTTGCGGATATACACCCATCACCAATACAATGATCACCAATATACTCAACACCCATTGTACGTTGGCACTCACTTCAACAGCTTGTACCGTTTTTTCAACAGTATTTCCGTAGAATATTTTTTGGATCATATTCAAGGTATACACTGCTGCTAGAATAATGCTGATACCCGCAATTGCAGCAATCCAAACATTGTACTGGAACAACCCGTTAAACATCAGAAACTCACCCACAAATGCATTGGTCAATGGCAATGCCACATTTGCTAATGCCATCACCACAAACAAGATCGCCAATACTGGTGCTTTCTGTGCCAATCCACCTAACTCACTAAACTTACGTGTACCCAATTGTTGTTCTATCACATCTGCTACAATCCATAATCCAATCACATTGATCCCGTGATTAAACATTTGGATCATCACACCTTCCAGTCCAATTTGATTTTGTACAAATATGGCAGCACACATTAAACCGATATGCGCAATAGAAGAATAAGCGATCAAACGTTTTATATCGTCTTGTCTGATAGCGATCAGAGAAGCATAGATCATTCCGATCACCGAAAGTGTCACCACAAAATTAGTATGAGCGTGAACGCCTAATGGAACCATTGGAACCAACCAGCGGATCACTGCAAAAATTCCCATCTTCACCATTACACCACTCAAGATCATCGTGGTTGCAGTTGGAGATTGCTCATATGCATCTGGCTGCCAGGTATGGAATGGGAATATCGGCATCTTGATCGCAAATGCGATAAAGAACAAAGCGAACACAGCATTTTGTTGATGTGCATCCAAATTTGCGTGGAAAAAACTCTGCATCGCAAATGAATGATCAGGCGTTTGTGCATATACATATAACAAACCAACCAACATCAATAAAGATCCAATGAATGTATACACGAAGAATTTAAATGTAACAGCAATTCTTTTTTCGCCACCCCAGATAGAACAAAGAAAATACACAGGTATCAATGCTAATTCCCAAAAGAAATAAAATAACAAAGCATCAGATGCCAGAAATACTCCCAGTAAGCCCGCTTGCGTTAAAAGCATCAACCCATAGAATGCAGCAGAGCGCTGATATACATTTTTATAAGTGGCCGCAAAAACCACTGGAAAAGAAATAGCGGTTAATAAACAAAGCATTTTGCTCATGCCATCTTGCAACAAACTAAACCGGCTTCCTAAACCTGGTAACCAGGCAGCATCGTAGGTTAAAGCGCCTTTTGTAAAGACAGCCATTAACGACAAAACCAATGTAGCCAATGAAGATACAAGGGCGAAAGCCTTAGTTGATGGCGAATCTTTTAGCAGAAATACTGCTAGTCCGCTCAGCAATGGAATCAATATCAGTAAAAGAGGAATCATATATTTTCTTTAACGCCTAGGCCATTTTAAAAATACGGTTCAAATAACTCATGATGGTGATATCATTGAACCAAACCAATACAAATACTACAATCGCTAAAACCATAATTAACAGATAGTTCCCAACCTGTCCGCTTTGCAGCAAACGCATTTGTCTGGAACCATAACCCACTAATTTTCCAACGCCATTCACACCCGCATCAATGACGTTTTTCTCAACAAAATTTTTGAAGAACCCACCCAATGCATTCAAAGGATTCACAATAACGGTATCATATAATTCATCAACATACCATTTGTTTTCTAAAACTTTTGCGATACCAGTATTCTCTTCTGTTGTTGGTTGATATTTTTTATAGCTACTAATAGCCCAAAAAATCACCGCTACAATTAGAACTGTTGAACCGATCAAATAGATCCACTCTTGTGAAGCTTCTACATGATGTTGCTCTGCAATAGCAGCAGAACCCGCGAAGATCGGTGCTAGAAAATGTTCCAAGCTATGCGAATCTTTTGCGAAAAGTTCAGGAATTCCAACCCATCCGCCAACAACTGATAAGATCGCTAGTACAATCAATGGGATGGTCATTGCAGACGGACTTTCATGCAAATGATGTTCTTGTTCATGTGTTCCTCTAAATCCTCCTAAGAATGTTAAGGTGTATAAACGGAACATATAAAATGCGGTCATTAAAGCACCACCCAATCCCAAATAATAATAGATCGGATTTTTAGCAAGTGCTGCCATCAAAATTTCATCTTTTGAAAAGAAACCAGAGAATGGAGGAATACCTGCAATTGCCAAACATGCTAATAAGAATGTAATATGCGTAATCGGCATGAATTTTTTCAATCCGCCCATTTTGCGAATATCTTGTTCGTGATGCATTGCGTGAATAACAGAACCTGCACCTAAGAATAATAAGGCTTTGAAAAATGCATGCGTCATAACATGGAACACAGCTCCAGTGTAAGCTCCTACTCCAAGACCTAAGAACATATATCCTAACTGACTAACAGTTGAATAAGCCAATACTTTTTTAATATCGTTTTGTTTGATCGCAATGGTTGCAGCAAAAATGGCTGTAGCCAAACCAACAACAGCAACTACTGTTTGTGTGCTTGGAGCCATTGTGTAAAGTATATTGCTACGAGCGATCATGTAAATACCTGCAGTTACCATGGTTGCAGCATGGATCAATGCAGAAACCGGGGTTGGACCCGCCATTGCATCTGGCAACCATGTGTACAAAGGAATTTGTGCACTCTTACCCATCGCACCTACAAATAATAATAAGGTGATAGCTGAAATATCGAATGCTGTAAGATTTCCAACATGAGCAAACACATCAGAATAAGTTGCAGTTCCTAATTTAAAGATCAGCCAGAATACTGCTAATAAAAATCCTAAGTCACCAATCCGATTCATTACAAATGCTTTCTTAGCTGCATAGTTGTAATCATTATTCTTAAACCAGAATCCAATTAATAAATAAGAACACAAACCAACACCTTCCCAACCAATAAACATGATCACATAGTTCGCACCCAATACTAAAAGCAGCATGGAGAATACGAATAAATTCAAGTAGGCAAAATATCTACCAAAATGCTGAGGTTCTTCCTCATGCATATAAGCAGTTGAATAAAGATGTATCAAAAAACCCACGCCTGTAATGATCAACAGGAATAATGCAGAAAGCTGGTCTACCTGAAATGCAAAAGGAATTACCAAACTCTTAATCGAAATAAAATTGAAGAGTGTGATCACCGAAGCACCGTTTGCTTTTACATCAAAGAACACCAACACGCTTACTACAAATGAAGCAAGGATTGCGCCACTGCCAATGATGCCGATCAAAGATTTCGACAATGATTTCCTTCCCAATCCATTGATCAGAAAACCCAGCAGGGGAAATAGCGGAATTAAATAAACAAGTTTACTCATAATACTGAAAGCCTGTACCCACTACATGCAAGCATGCTTAGGAAACAGTATTTTAATTTTTCAATCTGTTCAAAAAGTTAATATCAACCGAATGCGTATTTCTAAACAACATTACAATAATGGCAAGTCCCACACTTACTTCAGCAGCAGCCACCACCATAATGAAGAATACAAATAATTGTCCGTCTGTACCTACTGTAGATGCCTTATCAGAAATAGCTGCCATTCCCAAATGCATTTTAGAAAATGCTACCAGCAGTAAGTTCACTGCATTGAACATTAATTCGATACACATGAATACGACGATCACATTACGGCGTGTTAAAGCACCAATAATGCCGATGCTAAATAAAGCTAAACAGAGATAGATATAATATTGTATTGGCATAACCTAATTTGATCTTTTTTAATCTTTTTTTCCCAAAACTATTGCACCAACCATGGCACTTAAAAACAATACGCTTGTGATTTCGAAAGGCACCACATAATCACTGAATAAAACCCTTCCCAAATTTTTGATCAACCCTATATCACCACCAAATGTTAGGGCTTCTTTTGATTTCAAATCAACTGCTTGTCTTACTAAAGAAACCAACACCATCATGAAACAACCTCCCGATATAACGCCAGCAAGTTTCATCCACAATCCTTTTTGTGGTTCGTGCTGTTGATTTAAATTCATCAACATGATCACAAATAAGAACAGTACCATAATCGCCCCTGCATAAACAATAATATTTACAATTGCAAGGAACTGTGCATTCAATAAAATGTAGTGCCCCGATATGGCAAAGAAGGTAACCACCAACCACAGCACGCTGTATATGGGGTTCTTGCTGATCAATACCATGATGGCACTAAAAATGGCCATCGCACTTAAAAAAAAGAATAATATTTCTGTAGTACTCATTGTTGCTTTAATTAGTAGTTGAACTTTGCGGTCAACCAGTAATTGTAATTATTAATTGCTCCTTGCTGGTCCTTTTGCTTTTGCAAATCCTTCTGGATCTGTTAATGGATTTGGAATGACTAAATCATTCTTTCCATAAATAAATCCTGTACGATTATAATTAGCAGGTGCAAATGTTTCGCTTAAGAAAATGGCTTCTTTCGGACAAGCTTCTTCACACAGGCCGCAGAAAATGCATCGCAGCATATTGATCTCGTACTTCGCAGCATATTTTTCTTCACGATACAAATGCTCTTCGCCT
>CAIYAG010000210.1 GCA_903924075.1 uncultured Bacteroidota bacterium
CCCTTTGTTGCTCCTTCTGCTCTAACAAATGGAATGACAATTAAATTTAGAGCCGCTAACTCTAATACGGGCGCATCTACCATCAATGCTTTTGGATTGGGAAGTGTAGCTATTAAGCAAGCTGACGGTGCAACTGCCTTGACTTCGGGCAGTATATCAACCGCTATGGACACTACTTTACGTTATGATGGTACTGTTTGGAGACTAAATAGCACTGTTGGCTCTTTCAATAACTTAACTGTTACTACAAGCCTTAGTGGATCTTTATTTGCTGGAAAAAAGATAATTATTTCTAATGATTCTACTAGTCCTAATACAGTTTTAGATTTCTCTGCTGGTACTGCTTATGATACTACTAATAATATATCCTTTACTCTTTCTGCAATTACTAAAAGTCTATCTGCATGGACTGCTGGCAGTGGAAATGGTGGATTAGATACTGGAACAATAGCCGCTTCTACATGGTATAAATGTTTTGCTATCTATAACCCCACTACAAATACTTCTGATGCTATATTTACATTAGGTTCAAATGCTGCGCCAACGCTACCTTCTGGGTATGTCAATTATGCTTATGTTGGCAGTATTTATACTAATTCATCAACTCACATTTCATTATTTTCACAAGTTAAAAATATTTTTACATGGCAAGTATCATCTGAAGACTTAAATAATGTGACTCAAAATGCTAATACCGAAACTTTAAGAACTCTTATGGTCCCTTTGGGAATTTCAGTACAAGCTTTTGGAAATATTTTTGCTGGAAGTGGTAGTTCAGTAATAAAAATTTATTCTCCTAGTCAGTCTATGTCTACTCTATCGGGTCCAAATGGGCAGGTTAGTGCTAGTTCAGGGCAGTGGAATGGTACTGCTTCATGGCAGGCAGTAACCAACACCTCTTCTCAAGTTAAATCAAATGGAACCGGCACTATCGGAATAACATTATATACCGACGGTTGGGTTGATCTATCTCTATAATCATTAATTTTAATAACAATGACAATTCTAAACCCTGACTACGAATTTCAAATTGAAGAAGGCGTGGTTTATAAAATCGCTCCGACAAATATTTTTAATGTTGCTCCATTAATTCATATTACCGGCACGGGAACTGTAGATCTTCATGGTTCTATTCAAACGCCAACAGCGACTGATGATCCTATTTTAACGCTAGAAGCTTCTGATACCAATATTTTTGGATTTTATCAGTTTAATGAGACTATGCCTAATTATATTATATTACAGCCCAATCAATCAGGATCTAGGGTAATTACTCTCAAAGGTTTTGCCCCTCCCATTCCCTTAACTTTCTAATTTTAATCAATTATGCCAATTCTAAAACAAGGCTCCCAATGGGGAAGCATTGGGGGAACTATTACCGATCAGACAGACCTTATTGATTATATAGAAAGTCACGGAGGAGATAGTGGCACACCATTTGAAGAGCCTCTGGCAGGTACAATTGATGGCACAAATACAGTTTTCACATTTTCCCATACCCCAATTGAAAATACTCAGTCGGTTTACGTCAACGGAGTATTTCAATCGAGTATTAGTGATTACGCGTTAAGCGGAACCACTATCACTTTTACTGTAGCCCCTACAAGCCCCAGTATTTTAATAATAACCTACCAATATTAATTATTCAATATGACAGGATTGACAACTCAACTTAGCACCAGACAAATTCAGAATGGTGCAATTACCGCAGCAAAAACAAGCTTTACACTTGACCAAGTTTTAGCTCCGACAGCAGCAGTAGCTTTAAACTCTCAAAACATTACAGGTCTTGCTGATCCAGTTAATTCCCAAGATGCGGCAACCAAGAATTATGTGTTGA
>CAIYAG010000211.1 GCA_903924075.1 uncultured Bacteroidota bacterium
AAAAAATTATTCGAGGGTCTTATTGATCGGAATTTTAATGGCCATTGTTTTCAGAATTATTTTCATCACAGTGGGTGTGGCGCTTGTGGCTCAATTCCATTGGATCTTATATGGGTTTGGCTTATTCTTATTGTACACAGGTTATAAAATGTTCACAACAAATGAAGATGAAAATTTTGAACCTCATGAGACAAAGGTTTATCTTTTATTAAAAAAATATTTACCCCTTGCATCTCACGACGGTAATGGAAAGTTTGTTGTGAAGGAAAACAATAAGCCTGTTTATACAACACTTTTTGTAGTGGTAGTTTTATTAGCTTCCATTGATCTGGTTTTTGCCTTAGATTCGATACCAGCAGTCATGGGTATTTCAAAAGATAAATTGGTGATCTATACTTCCAATATTTTTGCAGTGCTTGGCCTGCGCTCACTTTTCTTTTTATTAAGAGGGGCTGTCAACAAATTTGATTACCTCCAGCAGGGGATCGCCATTGTTTTAATTTTTATCGGAGTAAAAATGTTAGGCGAACATTTTATTGATCTGTGGATCGATAAAACTTTGCAAACAGTACTTTCTTTATTAGTGATACTTGTATGCATATCTGGTTCCATTGGTTATTCTATCTATTTTGATAAAAAAGGCAAGATCGATAATATGCCTGCGCATAAAAAATAATGTCATTGAAATATGCTATTTCAAATATTGCCCAGATCATTCATGCCGAGCACGGCACTTTATTAGCCTGCAATATTGAATTCCTTTTAATAGATAGTAGAAAATTGAGCTACCCTGGAAGCTCGCTTTTTTTTGCACTCAATAGTGCACGCAAAGATGGACATGCATTTATTCCAGATCTCTATGAAAAGGGAGTCAGGAACTTTGTGGTTAAGAAAGGCTATTCGATAAAAACTAAGGATGCAAATTATCTCTTTGTGGACGATGTACTATTTGCATTGCAAGAATTGGCTATGCAACATCGCACAAGTTTTAAAGATGGAACTGTGTCGAAAAACATACCAGTGATTGGGATCACTGGTAGCAATGGTAAAACTATTGTGAAGGAATGGTTATTTCAATTATTGCAGAAAGAATATCAAATTGTTAGAAGCCCCAGAAGTTATAATTCGCAGATCGGTGTTCCATTGAGTATCTGGCAAATGAACGATACAGATACCCTCGCCATTTTTGAAGCAGGTATTTCTACCACCCATGAAATGGATGCATTAACTAAAATGATTCAGCCTACCATTGGGGTATTCACTGGAATTGGCCAATCGCACAACGAAGGATTTGCCAACCAACTAGAAAAACTAAGCGAAAAACTAAAACTTTTTCGGTCAGCCAAACAAACTATCCTGGCTACTAATGAAATGTCGGAAGAAGAATTGGAATTGATAAAAGTTCAATTGCCGCATGCATTTACTTGGAGTAGAAAGCCTGGAGCTAGTTTGCAAGTGATTCGTGAAGAAAGACTGCAGCACAATACTTCGATCATTGCAAATATTGCTGGGGTGGAAGAAAAAATGGTGATTCCTTTTGCCGACCCTATCTCGATCGACAATGCCATTACTTGTTGGTATGTATTAAAAGTACTTGGATACGAAACCGCATTAATTCAAGAACGGATGAACTTATTGGAGCCAGTAGAAATGCGGATGCAATTAAAAACCGGAATCAATAATTGCTACCTAATCAATGATAGTTATAGTAATGATCTGTCTTCCTTATCACTAGCGCTTGCCTATTTAAAACAGCAGGCAAGCGAACAGAAAAAGACCATCATTCTTTCAGATATTTTGCAGTCGGGTATTTCAAATGATGTTTTATACCAAATTGTTGCCGACGAACTCATTCAGCAAAAGGTTCAAAGGCTGATTGGAATTGGCAAAAATATTACTGCATTCAAAGATTATTTTTTGAATCAGGGTATTGTATGTGCATTCTTTGAGACTACCGAAGCATTCTTGTTAGAGGCCACCCATCACTTGTTTCAGAATGAATACATCTTGCTGAAAGGTGCTAGAGTATTTGAATTTGAAAGGATCAGTAAGTGGCTTGAGAAACAGCAACACCAAACTGTAATGGAGATCAACCTCTCAGCCATGTTGCATAATTTAAAATCCTATCAACAAAAATTAAAACCTACAACCAAGGTAATGGCAATGGTAAAAGCCTTTAGCTATGGAAGTGGTTCTGTAGAGGTTGCCAGACTGTTAGAGTTTCATAAAATAGATTATCTGGCAGTGGCTTATGCAGATGAAGGAGTGGTATTACGCAAATCAGGGATCAGCTTACCCATCATGGTGATGAGCCCTGATGAAGCAAGTTTTGATGCGTTATTGGAATACCATCTCGAGCCCGAATTATTTTCTAATTTTATTTTTAACGCTTTCGAACAATACCTACAAAAGCAAGCGGTTAGTAATTTTCCTGTACACATTAAATTCAATACAGGAATGAATCGGTTGGGATTTGAAGTTACAGAAGCAGCTGCTTTAGCATCTCATATCAACAGCAGCAATTGCTTTTTAGTGAAGTCTGCTTTTAGTCATTTAGCAGCCAGTGAAGATGTTGCAATGGATGCCTTTACTTTAGAGCAGGCGGACCAATTTGATACTGCCTGCAACCAACTTTCGAATGGGATTGGGTATCATTTTATCCGACACTTATCAAATACCGCTGCCATTTTTAGAAAGCCTGAATTGCAATATGATATGGTGCGTTTAGGGATTGGCTTATATGGGGTAGATACCGCAAATGAAAAAGATCTTGCATTACAAACAGTGGCTTCTCTGAAATCTACGATCGCTCAAATCAGAACGATCCATGAAAATGATTCGGTAGGATATAATCGAAAAGGAAGGGTAAGCAGACAAAGTAAAATAGCTACAGTAAGGATCGGATATGCGGATGGATTTAATAGAAGATCGGGCAATGGAGTGGTTTCCATGTATGTAAAAGGAAAGCTAGCGCCCGTTATTGGGAATGTTTGTATGGATATGACCATGATCGATATTACTGATATAGATGGGGTAGCCGAGGGAGACCAAGTAGAGATCTTTGGCAATCACTTGTCGATTCAACAATTGGCTGCTTGGAGCGATACGATACCCTATGAAATTATGACTGGCATCAGTCAGCGGGTAAAAAGGGTATACCTCGAAGAATAGCTCACAAAATGCCTTTAAAAGGGTCCGTTTATAGAATTTGGCTTTTTCTTCATTTTTGACTTTTGTCTTTTGCCTTTTAACTTTCTATATTTGCCCACCTAAATTCCAGAAGTGAAAGCAAGAACGCTCGTCTTAATTATACTGTGTATCATATTCGCTGATCAGGCGATGAAATTCTATATCAAGCTGAATTATTTTGCTGGTGAAGAGCATTTGATCCTTGGCAGGCAGTGGGCCCGTCTGCATTTTGTTGAAAATGAAGGCATGGCATGGGGTTGGAAATTTGGAGGTGGATTTGGGAAAATAGCCTTGACCTTGTTCCGTTTAGTGGCAGTGATCTGGGGAACTTTTTTGTTGAGAGATTTTATTAGAAAAAAATACCATGCAGGTTTCATTATCTGTGCTGCTATGATCTATTCAGGTGCTTTGGGTAATTTGATCGATAGTATGTTCTACGGAATGATCTTTGAGAATAGCAATCCGATGGCACAGAATGTTGCAAAGTTATTCCCTCCATTGGGAGGATACGCCGGATTCTTGCATGGGAAGGTAGTGGATATGATGTATTTTCCTTTAATTACAAATGCTCATTTTCCTACTTGGTTGCCTATTTGGGGTGGAGATGATTTTGAATTTTTCCGTCCGGTTTTCAATATTGCAGATGCTTCCATCTCTTGCGGAGTGATCATCATCCTGCTATTCCAAAATAAATTTTTCGCGCATCACGATACCCCTACACATCATACTGTTGAAACTAGTTCAGTGGTAGATGATAATACACAAATCTCTTAATTAGCTTCTTATTTGATATTCCATCGAAGGATTGGAATGTTTTCTTTTGATCCTCCGGGGATATTGATTGCCTGATCAATCAAACCATAGCCTTTGGCGTACATGGCTGTGCCATCCATTACTTTTACAAAACTAGTAGTGCCAGTTGCTTTAAACATAACATCTCTTCGAACAGTTATTACGTTTTGGAATGTTTTGCCTGCAACTGTATATGGCTGATTTATACTGACGATCGTAAACACATCTTTTGCCGTTCCTGGTGTACTGGTTCCGCCAAATGCAGCACCATAGCTTACACCCAATTCTGTTGTTTCCCAGGTGGTGCCAACAGGCTGATTATCTTTCAAATAAATATATTCCATGAAAGAATCTTCTTTATCGAAGATGAATGTATAATCAAAATCCAGTGTGCCAAATTCGTAATAGTCGTTCGAACTTTTAGCAAAATAAAAAGTATCTAAAAGTGAAGTGGCGTATTGAAAATAAACTTTGTTGTTATAATTAATAGAAGGCGGGATAACTGTAATATCAAAGCTATCAATATTCGATCCCCCGTTACCGATCAAAGCAGGAATATATTGAAACCTCCAGGTTGAACCAGTTGAAGTTGGTAAGTAGTCATCCGCAGGGCTCGATGTTAATGAGAATCCACAGGTCTCATTGTTATGGGTAATTAGAAAAGTGCCACCATTGGGCAAAATGGGTTTGCCATAGCCTTTGAGCTTGATCACTTTTGATCCTGTTAGTAAAACATATCCAGAATCGATAAACCACATACCATTTACGGTGTCGGTATTGATATAGTATTTGCCAGTGCTGCTAAATTGTACATTGATCAACACATAATTGCTATCAGTTAATACAGAATCTACTTTGTAAGCTCCGTGCACGGAGGCAGTGGTGCAATTTCCCAATGAGTCTAATAAAGTATAGGAAGCATATCCGGCAACTTGTTTCGGGTTCTCTTTACTCATTTCCTTATTACAGGAAAAGAATGCAAGTGCCAGTATTAAAATTGTAAACCGATATGGTAACAGTTGCTTCATTGTGGGGATTGTGGGTTCCTACTTACGAATATCAGATAAAATTTAGACCAAAAACGCAGCTTTGTTATCTAAAACACCTTTTTCATGGAAATCTTTGATATTCTTTAACGTTGTGGTAGAAATCTGATGCAAGGCATCTTCTGTAAAGAAAGCCTGATGGGAAGTTACTAGCACATTCGGGAAACTCATTAAACGCTGAATTTGATCGTCTTGAATGATATTAGAGGACAGATCCCTGAAAAACAGTTTTTCCTCCTGTTCATACACATCAATTCCCAAATAGCCGATCTGTCCAGATTTTAAGGCATTGATCACCGCTTTGGTATCAATTAATCCGCCTCGACTGGTGTTGATCAGCATAACACCCTTTTTCATCATGGCAATGGTGGTGTCGTTAATGATATGTTTGGTTTGGTCGTTCAAAGGGCAATGCAATGAAATGATATCACAATGCAGTACATCCTGTAATGGCTTGAATTCAACTCCAATGGCTTCTAAATCTTTATTAGCAATAACATCAAAAGCAAAAACCTTACAGCCAAATCCCAGCATGATCTTGCAAAAAGCCTTCCCAATATTTCCTGTTCCTACTACTCCAACTGTTTTATTGTGGACGTCAAAGCCCAATAAACCATTCAAAGAAAAATTCTGTTCACGAACCCGGTTATAGGCCTTGTTTGTTTTTCTATTGAGTGTCAGCAAAATGGCCACAGCAAATTCTGCCACAGCTTCTGGTGAGTATGCTGGAACCCTGCATACTTGAATGCCATTCCGTTTCGCAGCATCCAGGTCTACATTATTAAAACCGGCACACCTCAGGGCTATGATCTTCACTCCTTCAGCAGCAAGTGCATCTATCACATCCGAATTCAGCTTATCGTTCACAAATACACAGACTGCTTCAGCATTAGCTGCAAGACTTGCTGTTTGGGTGGTAAGGGCCGATTCGAAATAGACCAATTCAAAGCCAAAATCGTCTTTCAGCTGATTAAAAAACTTGATATCGTATGGTTGGGTTGAGAAGAATGCAATTTTCATGTATCTATTAATTGATTTTGGTTACCTGTAATTCGCAAAAAGTCATTTTGGTTGGAATCAAAATTTGTTTTGGCTCATTTCATATATCAAATATAACGTAAGAAAGCTTTTTAGGGATGCTTTAATAACAGTGTCGCAACGCTAAAAAAATGATAATGGTCAGTTTTACTAAAATAGCCCTGTCATTTGTTTGTCATATCACATTGTTGCAACATTGTTTGACAAAACCGTGGCAATTCACTGAGTTAATAGGTGAAATTTTACATCATAGAAATCAAATGAAAAAGAACCAATACATTTTATTCTGTTTTTTCAACCTCCTTTTTTTGCAGATCAATGCACAAACAAGGGTGTTCAAAGACACGTTAAATGGCTCAAGCGAAGAAGTGGTTGTTACCGCCAATCGTTCTGAACGTAAAATGGGAAATGTTGCGGTGCCTACTTCTTTGATCAACAAAAATACCATTACCAAAACCGGATCACTTCAATTACAAAATATCTTATCAGAACAAACCGGTATCGTGATCGTGAATAGTGCGTTGGGTACTTCTTTAAATGGATATCCCAATCCATTCGGACAAGGCGTGCAAATGCTAGGTCTTGATCCTGCCTACACTGCCATCTTATTAGATGGTGAGCCATTGGTTGGAAGAAATGCAGGTATTTTAAAATTGGGTAGGATCGCTACGGGAAATATCAAACAGGTAGAAATTGTAAAAGGTCCTTCTTCCAGTTTATACGGAAGTGAAGCCATGGCAGGTGTGATCAATATCATCACTGAAATGCCAGTAAAAGAAACACTAGGATTGCAATTGCATAATGCAAGTAACAATACTTGGGGAGGTACTATTAATTATGCCAATAAGTTCAATAAAACTGGTGTTCAATTTTTCTTGAATCGACTTTCTTCTGATGGCTATGATCTTGATCCGAATGTATATGGTAAAACGGTTGATCCTTCTCGTGAATGGAATGGACATTTAAAGATCACTCAAGAGATCAGTAATAAATTACAACTATTGGTTTCGCTTCGCAATTACGATGCTAGGCAGGATAATAATTATCAGATTTATTACCAAAATCTTCCTGCAATTGTTAGTGGTTATACAACAGAAAAAGATCAGTCTGCATTCACTCAATTGAAATATAATGTATCACCCACCAGCAAAATATATTTCAGAGGATTCTATGATAGGTATAGCAACGAATCTTTTGTGAACCTAGTCAGCTCTGGCCTTCGTTTCGATGAAACAAGCTTTGTACAATCTGTATTAAAACCAGAAGTGCAATACGAAAAAAACAGGGTTGGCAAAAGTCAGTATGTAGCAGGCTTCGGTGCCAATTTTGAAATGATCGATGCATCAAGATATGCAGGTAAACAACAATTAACCACAGGATATGCATTTACCCAAAAAGAGTGGTATTTGATGCAGCAAAAGTTAACCCTGATCGCTGGTGTAAGATTGGATAAAAGAAATGATTTTGCCATGCATGCAAGTCCGAGAATTGCTGTGGCATACAAACCCAATAGTCAATGGAAATTTACAGCCTCTGCTGGCCTAGGTTTTAAAGCACCCGATTTCAGACATATGTATCTGAATTTCTACAATGCGCAGATTGGTTACTCCTTATTAGGAACTAGTATTCTGTGGCCTGAATTGCAAAAAATGCAAAAAGAAGGTTTGTTAGCGGCGGGTGCAGATATTAGTCCGTATGCCAATCAACAAGAGTTAAAACCTGAAACATCCCTTGGCGTTCATTTAGGTGCAAAATATACCGGCAAAAAACTAATTGCAGAATGGGGCATTTTTAGAGATGATATCAAGAACCTGATTGATGTGTATGCGCTTCCGTTTACAAGAAGTAATGGACTGCCTATCTACAGCTATCAAAATATTAATAGCGTATTTACCGAAGGCGCTGAAATGGATTTGAAATATAGATTAACCAGTCATTGGTCAATCTCTGGTGGTTATCAATTTTTGTTGGCGAAAGACAAACAGGTATTACAAAACATTGACCAAGGCTTATTATATAAAAGAGATCCAGTTACGCTGCAATCGAGTTTAGTATCTCGTCAAGATTATTACGGATTGGCAAATCGTTCTAAAAACACTGCCAACTTCAAATTATTATACGAAGACAATCAACATGGCTGGGATACTTATTTCCGAGCAGTGTATAGAGGTCAGTTCGGATTCATGGATAAGAATGGTAATAATATCATCGACAATCCAAGTGAAATGACAGAAGGATATTGGATGCTCAATATTGCTGCATCAAAATCAATCGGACAGGCATTGCGAGTGCAAATCGGTGCTGAAAACTTGTTGAATTACACCAATCCCATCCAGTTACCCAATATTCCTGGTAGAACATATTTTATCAATATTAATTACAATATCAATCAACCCACAAAACACAAATCCAATAAATTATGAAGAACCGTTTTAGTTTAATCGCCGCAGTTGCTATAGTAGTATTATTTGCAGCTTGCTCAAAGTCAAGTACAACACCAGTTGTAGTTCCATCTTATTCAAGTACACAAACGCTGACAGTTAATTTCAGTACTGCAACACCTTATGCTTTCTTTGGTTTTAAGGACAGCAGCTTAGTTGCGAACACTGATTCTGCTACTGCTAAATGGGATTTTGGTCTTCGTTTCACAACTTTCTTAGTGAATAGCAACGCAAGCGGACCAGGCAATGCAGGCGTAATTATGCAGGATGGCGTTTTTGCAAATCTTACTTCAGCTCCAGCTACAGGTTATGCATATGATACCACAAGCACCAAATTGGCGATCAAAGATGGCTCTTGGTACGATTATAACCCTTTGAGCCATGCATTTGTTCCAAAAGCGGGTAAAGTGTTCTTTTTCCGTTCTGCAGATGGCACACATTATGCAAAAATGCAATTATTGGCAGTAGATTATCTTCCATTCACAGGCCCAACCCCGGTTAAATTGTCGTATAAATTTCAGTATGTGTACCAGCCAAGTGGCAGTACAAACTTCTAACTTTGCTAGATTCTGTAAAGACTTTAAAACCCCGGCTAAAAACCGGGGTTTTCTGTTTGCAGTTTCGTACCTTTGCCAACCTTAAAAATAGATTGGTAAAGTGTTTTAGCGTATGAAGTATCCCGAATTCTCAGGTTTAAACCTGCCAAAAATTGAGCAGGAAATATTGGCAAAGTGGAAGGATGGTCAGGCATTCGAAAAAAGTATTTCTCTCCGTGAGGGTAGAAAACCTTTTGTATTTTATGAAGGCCCCCCAAGTGCAAATGGTATGCCCGGAATACACCACGTTATTTCAAGAACCTTGAAGGATATGGTTTGTAGGTATAAAACCATGCAAGGATTTCAGGTAAAGCGTAAGGGCGGATGGGATACGCACGGCTTACCAGTTGAATTAGGTGTTGAGAAAGAATTGGGTATTACAAAAGAGGATATTGGTAAAAAAATATCCGTAGAAGAATACAATCAAAAATGCCGTGAAGCGGTATTACGCTATAAAGACAAATGGGATGAGCTCACTACCAAAATGGGCTACTGGGTAGATCTGAATGATCCTTATATCACTTTCGAAAACGATTATATCGAAACACTTTGGTGGATCTTGAGTGAATTGTATAAGAAAGGATTATTGTATCAAAGTGTAAGTATACAACCTTATTCTCCAGCGGCAGGCACAGGTTTGAGCTCACACGAATTAAATCAGCCAGGTACTTATAAAGACGTAAAAGATACTTCTGCAGTTGCCATGTTCAAAGCAGTGAAAAGCGATACAACGCAATTCTTGTTTGATGCTGCAGCAAGTGATGAAGTTTTCTTCATGGCTTGGACAACCACACCTTGGACCCTTCCATCGAACCTCGGATTAACGGTTGGCGAAAACATCGATTATGTTTTAGTGAAGACTTTTAACCCTTATACTGCTTTGCCAGTAAACATTGTTTTGGCTAAAGCGTTGGTTGGAAAATATTTGAAAGCAGAAGGTGAAAACGGCGATTTTGAAAATTTTACTGCTGAAACAAAATTATTGCCATGGAAGATCATAGCAGAATTCAAAGGCAAACAAATTGAAGAAAGCACTTACGAGCAACTATTAGCGTATGAAGCAAATAGCCCTGCCGTAATTGAAGCAAATAGTGAAGGCGCAAAACCATTCAGAGTAATTGTAGGCGATTTCGTAACCACTGAAGATGGTACGGGTATCGTGCATACAGCACCTGCATTTGGTGCGGATGATTATAAGGTTGGAAAGAAATTCAATATTGGGATTCTTACCATGGTTGATCGTCAGGGTAAATTCTTAGACGGACTAGGAGAATTCAGCAATCGCTATGTAAAAAATTATAAAGACGAAGCCGACTATCAAGACGTGAACGTAGACATCTGCGTAAAACTGAAAAAAGAAAATCGCGCTTTCAAAGTTGAAAAATACGAACACAGTTATCCGCATTGCTGGAGAACTGATAAACCTATTCTCTACTATCCATTAGATGCATGGTTCATCAAAACCACTGCAGTGAAAGAAAGAATGGTAGAGTTGAACAAGACCATCAACTGGAAACCAAAATCAACTGGCGAAGGCCGTTTCGGAAATTGGTTGGAGAATATGGTGGATTGGAATTTGAGCAGGAGTAGATATTGGGGAACTCCTTTACCAGTATGGCGTACAGCAGATGCAGATGAAGAAATTTGTATCGGTTCAATTGAAGAATTGAATGCAGGTATCAGAAAAGCAAATGAAGTTTTGGGTGGAGATGTAAACAAACATTATTTGCACGAAGGAATATTAGATCTACATAAACCATTTGTGGATGATATCATTTTGGTGAGTCCTTCTGGAAAACCAATGAAGCGCGTTTCTGATCTGGTAGACGTTTGGTTTGATAGTGGTGCTATGCCTTATGCGCAGTGGCATTATCCTTTTGAGAATAAAGATCTGATCGATGAGGGTGAAGCATTCCCTGCAGATTTTATTGCGGAAGGGGTTGACCAAACTCGTGGTTGGTTTTATACCCTGCATGCGTTGGGTGTAATGTTGTTCGATAATGTGGCTTATAAAGCTGTTGTGAGTAATGGGTTGGTGTTGGATAAGAACGGCAACAAAATGAGTAAGCGTTTGGGTAATGTGGTGAATCCATTTGAGACCATTGAAAAATATGGTGCAGATGCAACTCGTTGGTATTTGATCACCAATGCATCACCTTGGGATAATTTGAAATTCGACCTAGCTGGTATACAAGAAGTACAACGTAAATTCTTTGGAACACTTTACAATACCTATCAATTCTTTGCATTGTACGCAAATGTGGATGGGTTTGCTTTTAGTGAACAATATATTCCCCTAAACGAGCGACCAGAAATAGATCGTTGGATCCTTTCTTCATTAAATACTTTGGTGCAAAAAGTAACCGATTCAATGAATGACTTCGAACCTACCATTGCAGGAAGGGCTATCGAAACATTTGTGGATGAGCACTTGAGTAACTGGTATGTAAGATTGTGTAGAAGGAGGTTCTGGAAGGGTGAATATGAAACTGATAAAATCTCTGCTTACCAAACTTTATATGAGTGTTTAGAAACAATCGTACGATTGATGGCGCCGATCTCTCCATTCTTTAGCGATGCGATGTTCCAGAATCTGAATCTGGTTTCAAATCGATTTAAAGTGGAATCAATTCACCATGCCGATTTCCCAGTGGCAAATACCGCAGCCATCGATGCAGGTTTGGAAGAAAGGATGCAATTGGCACAGGATGTTTGTTCCCTGGTTTTATCGCTTCGCAAGAAAGTGAATATCAAGGTTCGTCAGCCTTTGCAAAAAGTCTTGATCCCGGTTTTAAACCCAGAAATGAAACAGCAACTCGAGTTGATCGAAGACCTGATCATTGCAGAAGTAAACGTGAAAGAATTGGTGTATATCACCGAAACAGAAGGGATCATCAAGAAAAAGATCAAGCCGAACTTCAAATTGTTGGGCACCAAAATGGGCGCCAAAATGAAGGCTGCCAGTGCGGTGATCGTGGCATTTACCCAGCAAGAAATTGCCATTTTAGAGAAAATAGGCCTTATTGAAATTCAAGTAGAGGGAACAGCCTTTACCATTGAACTGAATGAGGTAGAGATCGCAGCTGAAGACATTCCAGGTTGGAGTGTTGCCAGCAAAGGCGGATTAACCGTTGCACTGGATATTGTGCTATCTGAAGAGCTAAAACAGGAGGGGGATGCCCGCGAATTAGTGAATCGGATACAAAATATCAGAAAAGACAACGGTTTTGATTTAACAGACCGTATATTCGTAAAATTGCTTGATGCTGATGGTATTAAGCAATCGATAATTAAATATAACGATTATATTTGCCGCGAAATTTTGGCAGACGTCATTGAATGGGTTCCTGTATTACACGATGGTATTGAAATTGATGTTAATGACATTTTGTTGAAAGTGGTAGTCACAAAAAAAGGATAAACCGTATGCCTTCTAAAAAACCTGCTCCGAAAAAAACAGTTAAACCTGTTGCAAAGCCTTCAAAACCAGCGGCTAAGCCTGCTATTCCTGCAAAAAAAGCGGCGCCTGCACCAAAAGCTGCACCGGCTAAAAAGCCAGTTCCAGCTAAAAAAGCGGCACCAGTTGCAAAAGCAGCACCTGCAAAGAAAGTCGTGGCTAAACCTCAGCCCAAAGCTGTGGTTAAACCTGTTGTGAAGAAAGTTGTTGCAAAAGCGGCACCAGTAAAGAAAGCGGCTCCAGTAAAAGTGGCACCAGTGAAAGCAGCGCCTGTAAAAGCGGCTCCTGCCAAAAAAGTAGAACCTGAAGTAAAGCATAAAGTTGCAGCAAAACCGGCTGCAAAACCGGAAACAAAACCGGTTACCAAACCAGTATCCAAAACCCCAGAAAAACCATTGGCTAAATCAACCACGCATACGGCGACTAAACCAGCACCTGCTCCGGCTCCAGCACCTGCACCGGTTCAAAAAGCGAAAGCTCCTGTAGTGAAAGCTGCACCTCAGCCTTCTGCAAAACCAGTTAAAAAAGTACCAGAACCCATCAAGGATATCAAGATCCCCAAGACCAATGTAAAGTCTAGCGTTCCATACAAACCACATTATACCCCACTTGAAAAAAGAGAGGAAGAAAAAACCGGTTTGAACCAAACACTAGTAAAATACAGCGATCAGGATTTGACAGACTTCAGAGAATTGATCAGCAAGAAATTGGAAGCTGCTAAAAAAGAGCTTGCCTATTTACAAGGCTTGATCACTCGTAAAGACGAAATGGGCGGTGATAACGACGATGCTCGTTACATGACCATGGAAGATGGTAGTATGAGTATGGAAAGAGAACAGTTGAGCCAGATGGCCAGCCGTCAGATCACCTACATCGACCACCTAGAAAAAGCGATCATGCGTATCGAAAACAAAACCTACGGCATTTGTCGTGTTACAGGGAAGTTGATAGATAAAGCACGTTTAAGAGCGGTGCCACACGCAACGCTTAGTCTTGAGGCTAAACTTGGATTGGTACGCCATTCCGCTGAGTAGTTTTTAGTGAAGAGATAAGAGTGAAGAGTGAAGAATGAACAATCACTCGTAAAGCGACAATATTTTTTAATCCCCGTCCCGAGTTCTCGGGACGGGGATTTTCTTTTGAAGAAGCCTTTCGTATAATTCAAACCTTGGCTCAGCCAAGGTTTAATCGTTTAGACAATGACCGTCCGTTCTTCACTCTTCACTCTTCGTTCTTCACTTATTTCACCTCCTGCATCTCCACCAGTCGGCGATAGATCCCATCTCTTGAAAGCAATTCATCGTGGCTGCCGCGTTCTGCGATCTCGCCTTTTTGAAGTACGATAATTTCATCTGCGTGACGGATGGTGCTGAGGCGGTGTGCAATAACAATGGATGTTCTGTTTTGCATCATATTGTTGATGGCGTCTTGTACCAGTCTTTCACTTTCAGTATCAAGTGCTGAAGTGGCTTCATCTAAAATTAAGATCGGCGGATTCTTTAATACGGCACGTGCAATGGTTACACGCTGGCGTTCACCACCACTTAATTTTGATCCCCTGTCTCCAATATTGGTATCGAATTTTTCTTCTTTTTGTTGAATGAAATTGTAAGCATTGGCAACTTTTGCAGCGTGCTCAATGGCTTCCATATTCGTGTTGTCAATTCCCAAAGCAATATTGTTTGCGATCGTATCATTGAACAAGATCGGCTCTTGTGTTACGATGCCCATTAGGTTCCGAACAGAATGCAAACTGTATTCTTTAATATTCACACCATCGATCAATAATTCGCCTTCACTCACATCATGAAAGCGCGGAATCAAATCGGCCAATGTACTTTTTCCTGCACCCGAAGAACCAACCAGGGCAATGGTTTTGCCCTTTTCAATAGTAAGGTTGATATTTTTTAAGATGGTAATATCATCATATGAAAATGACACATTTTTAAACTCGATACTTTTATTGAATGTAGCTAGACCCTTTGCATTTGGGTTATCAACAACAGTGATCGGAGCTTTTAAAATTTCTTCAATACGTGCAATGGCAGCACTGCCTCTTTGTGCATTATAAAATGAGGTAGATAATGATTTTGCGGGGTTCAAGATCTGCGTAAAGAATACGATATAAGTGATGAATCCTGTAGGGCTCAAACCAGCTTCATTATGCAACACCAATAAACCTCCAAACCAAAGTATACAACATAGAACAAGAACTCCAAGGAACTCAGACATCGGTGATGCCAAGTCTCTGCGAAAATTCATTTTGTTGCGAATATGGTTGAGCGTGTCGTTCGTTTGAAAAAATTTGCTTCTTAATATTTTCTCTGCATTGAAAGCTTTGATCACACGTAATCCGCCCAATGTTTCGTCAAGGATCGACATCAGTGTTCCTAATTGTTCTTGAGAAACAGTGGATTGTTTTTTTAATGATCTGCTTACTCTTCCAATAATAAATCCAGACAATGGAAGTAATACTAATAAGAATAAAGAAAGCGCCGGACTCATCATCACCATGATTGTTAGGATGATAATGATTTGTAAAGGATCACGGATCAATCCTTCTAAAGTACTCATCACACTCCATTCAATTTCATTGGCATCGTTACTCATTCTGCTTATGATATCGCCTTTGCGTTGTTCAGTAAAAAAGCCGATCGGTAATTCTAAGATCTTGGCATAGAGATCAGACCGCAACTTCGTCATTACATAGTTACGCATCGGAGCCAATACCCGATAGGAGAAATATATGAATACGTTTTTGAAAAAGATGGAAATGATAATTAGTAGACAAATTGCAGCCAGGGCGTATTCTTTGCCATGTACCACAATCAGCTGACTTAATTCGTATTTGATATAATTCTGTAATCCATTGGCTGAATAGCTGAATTCTGGTTTTACAGCCACCAATTTGTCCAATGCAAAGAGCATTTGAAGAAATGGGGCAAGTAAGGCCAGTGAAACCAATGAAAATACTACCGATGATAAATTGAATAAAACATAGAAAAATATATTCTGTTTCTTATCTTTTAGGTAGAAAAGTATTCTTGAAAATCGCTTCATAAATAGGAAAAACGGTTAATCCACGGCAAAGTAACTAATTTTACCGCCAAACAAATGTTAGAAAATGGAGGAAGGTAAGCGCCAACGGCAGGTGGCAAGTGCCCTGCAAGAAGAAATGAACGATATTTTTAGGAGACTAAATCTGAATATGATTGACGGTGGGATGGTTTCTATCTCATCCATTAAAGTAACTCCAGATCTTTTAGAAGCTAGGATCTATATCAGTCTTTTTCAGGTGAAAGACCCGAAAGGGGTGATGAAAACTATCGAAAAAAGGGCTTGGGAGATCAAAAAAGAACTGGCAGATCGCGTAAAACACAGTTTACGTCGGATCCCGGTGCTACACTTTTATTTAGATGATACTTTGGATTATGTATTCAAAATGGAAGAAGTGTTTAAGAAACTGAAGGAAGAAAAGAAAGGTCCGGATAGTGAAACAACTAGCAGCGAAACAGAGTAATCCAATATGAATTTTTTATTCGCCTGGCGCTACTTCAAATCTAAAAAGTCTACTAATGCCATCAACCTGATCGCATGGATCAGCGTTACCGCAATTGCCGTGGGTAGTGCTGCACTCATCATTGTATTGAGTGTATTCAATGGTTTTGAAAGTTTAGTGAAAGGATTATACTCCGATTTTTATGCAGATGTGCGCATAGCACCTGCTGCAGGTAAAACCTTTCATTTAACGGCAGAACAATTAAGTAAGGTTAAGTCAACAACTGGCGTTCTTGGTTTGAGTGCAGTGGTAGAAGAGAAAGCAGTTTTAATGAATGGCGATTGTTCTTCCATCGTTTATATCCGTGGGGTAGATAATCAGTTCACTACAGTTAGCAAGATCTCGAATCATATTCGCCGAGGAAAATTTGAACTAGGCACAGCAGATGCTCCTAAAATTGTAGTAGGCGCAGGTATAGAGAATGCAGCTTGTGTTGATGTAGAACGACCAGCAGGGCCTGTTACTTTATACATGCCAAATAGATCAGCGAACAGCTTTGTTTCAAGTGATGCGCTCAATGCATTTAATGTACAAGCAGTAGGCACTTTTATGGTGCAGCAGGATTTTGATAATAAATACGTTTTTAGCAATATTGGATTTTTGCGCTTCATGATGAATTTGCAGGATGATGAATATTCTTCACTTGATATCAAAACGGTTTATGAAGCAGATCGGGTGAAGAAAGATTTGCAAACATTATTAGGTTCTGGTTTTCTAGTTCAAACACGTTACGAGCAAAACCAAAGTTTGTATACCGTGATGCAAATTGAGAAATGGGTCATCTATGGTATTCTTTCATTGATCTTGGTTGTTGCTGCATTTAATATGATTGGTGCGCTTACCATGCTAGTGCTCGAAAAGCAAAAAGATATAGCGGTAATGCAGGCTATGGGAGCCAGTTCCAATCGCATTAAAGGAATCTTTTTAATGGAAGGCTTGCTATTGGCAGGTTTGGGTGGCGTTTCAGGAATGTTGATCGCCGCTTTCATCTGCTGGATTCAGCTAAAATTTGAATTGATCAAACTGGGGGGCAATACTTTTATTATCGACTACTATCCCGTAAAAATGGTAATCGGCGATTTCCTTTTAGTAGGAGGTACCGTATTTATCATCGCTTTATTAGCAGCATATATCCCATCTCGGAAAGCAAGTCTGCAGGAGTTTTCTTTGAAGTCTTAGTGTTTCCTATTTTATTTACTTATATTGCATAGGAAAAAATACAAATACTATTATGCCAGTATATTTTTTTATAGTAATCGCTATTTCAAATTTCATCAGTATGGTGATATGCTTAAAAAGAATCCATAGGTTCGAAAAAAACCATATCATTGAAAAATCCAGAAGATCTTTATTAGTAAATATGGCTTTATTTTGCCCTTTTGTAGGAATCATCCAGACTCA
>CAIYAG010000212.1 GCA_903924075.1 uncultured Bacteroidota bacterium
AGACCGGAGAGGCTGATCTCGATGCATTTTTTGAAAAAGCCTACTATTCTCAAAATATGGGGATGCGCAAACCCAACCCAGAGCCCTTTTTGCACATACTTAAGGAGCAAAATCTGCTTGCTTCCGAGACCTTGTTTATAGATGATACCATTAAAAATATCGAAGCAGCCAAGGCATTAGGGTTGCAAACGGTGCACCTTCAGTGGCCGCAAACATTGCCAGATCTTGATTTATAAGAATTGTAATAGCTAAGGTTTCACCTCTTCAAATTCAATATAATCCTTATCAGAAGTAGGTTTGGCGGCTTTTTGAGGTTCGGCCGCTTGTCTAGCCTGTTGCTGTTGAAATTGCTGTTGTTGCTGGTGCATTTGCCTAACTTTCTCGCTCATTTGAGAAGTGGCTTTGCTAACCGGGATAATCAGTTCAAATACCAGTTTATAGATCAGGTATATAACCAGGCCGTAAAAAATAAGCTTAATCATAATGAAACAAAGATAGGAATCCCGAGCACTAAGGATGTTAAAGAGATGAAAATCGGTACAAAATCTCTTTATATAGGCCCAAAGGCTTGATATACGGCTAAAACCAGATTTGGAAGTATTCGATCATTTTCATTACATTTGCAATGGAAATAAACAATTGAAGGGAACGGCTACCGTTCCCTTCTCCTTTTTACATACCCGAAGTTTAAGCAAAAAACCGGGCTTTATTCGCAGTAAAACCTGCGAAATTTTTGAAGATGGAAGAAAGAATACAACAACTAGAAACACTAATTGGCCAAATCCTGGCTGATGAACCAACCTATTTTTTGGTAAGTGTAAAAATTAAGCCAACCAATAATATTAAAGTGTTTTTTGATGGCGATGAAGGAATCAGCATTGAAAAATGTGTGAAGTTCAATCGCGCTTTGTATAAAATGATCGAAGAAAAAGGATGGTATCCTGAAGGTGAATTTTCAATGGAAATTTCATCTCCTGGAATTGGAGAGCCCTTATTATTACATCGCCAGTATTTGAAAAATGTAGGAAGAGATCTGGAAGTGGTTTTTACGGATGATACCATAAAAATCGGAACCTTGATGGCGGTTACAGCAGAAGATATCCTGATTCAGTCAACTGAAGGAAAAGGTAAAAAAGCAGTAACACAACAATTGCTCATTCCATTTAATAAAATAAAATCAACAACGGTTCAAATTAAATTTTAATCAGCTGCAGACTGTTTGCAGAGCGAAAAAAAAATTAAGTTATGGCTAGTATCAACCTCATTGAGGCATTCCAGGAATTCAAAGACGCAGAGAATATTGATCGTCCAACGATGATGAAAGTTGTAGAAGACGTTTTCAAAACGCTTTTACGCAAAAAATTTGGAAGTGATGATAACTTCGACGTAATCGTAAATGCCGAAAAAGGCGATTTGGAAATCATTCGTAGACGTATGATTGTAGACGATGGCGAAGTGCTGGATCCCTTGGCAGAAGTGGCTTACACCGATGCTGTTAAAATTGAACCTGACTTTGAAGTTGGTGAAGAATTATATGAAGAAATAGATATTCTTGACTTTGGTCGCCGTGCAATTCTTGCTGCTAAACAAACTCTAGCCAGCCGTATCAGCGATTTGAAAAAGAATGTGTTGATCCAAAAATATGGTGCACGTGTGGGTGATATCATTAGTGCAGAAGTTTACCAAGTTTGGAAGAAAGAAGTTTTATTGTTGGATGAAGAAAGCAATGAATTAATCCTTCCAAAATCAGAACAGATTCCTCAAGATTATTTCAAGAAGGGCGAAAATATCCGTGCAGTTGTTGCTAGAGTAGATCTTAAAAATAACAATCCGGTAATCATACTTTCTAGAACTAGTCCGTTGTTCCTTTCTAAATTACTTGAGATTGAAGTTCCTGAAATTTTTGATGGTTTGATCGCTATCAAGAAGATCGTTCGCGATCCGGGTGAAAGAGCAAAAGTGGCAGTTGAATCTTACGATGATCGTATTGATCCAGTAGGTGCTTGCGTTGGTATGAAAGGAAGCCGTATTCATGGTATTGTTCGTGAATTGAAAAATGAAAATATTGATGTGATCAATTTTACCACCAATATTCAATTATTGATCCAACGTTCATTAACGCCTGCAAAAATCAGCTACATCGAACTAGACAATGATAAGAAACACGCTGAAGTTTATTTAAAAGCTGATCAGGTTTCTTTAGCCATTGGTCGCCGTGGAGTAAACATCAAATTAGCATGTGAGTTAACAGGATATGAGATCGACGTCTTCCGTGAAGATGAAGAAGTGGTAGACGAATTTGATATCGACTTGGAAGAATTCAGCGATGAGATCGAAACATGGATTATCGACGAATTCAAGCGTATTGGTTGTGATACAGC
>CAIYAG010000213.1 GCA_903924075.1 uncultured Bacteroidota bacterium
ATCCTTGTTATTGGATTCTCTAGTTTCATGAAAGTAGCCCAAGCACAGGATTTACACTTCGCAGACGTAGAATCAATGGGGGTGTGGTATAACCAATCCCTAAAAATGGATAACAAAATTGATCTTCGATTGAATTATCGAGACGTTAAATACGCATCACTGGTTGCGTTTAGAACAGCAAGCGCATTAGTGAACCTGCCTGTATTTAAAAAAGATGCTGCTACAACCAGCTTTTTAAATTTTACTGCGGGGGGCAATTTTGACCAATCAAACGCAGGCGTATTTAAGAACAATACCTTTCTCTTGGGAATTTCTTATGCGCAACAGTTATCAGATAATCAAACCTATGTGGCTGCTGGTTTTCAGGGTACAACTACTAGGTCCATTTTTGGTTCATCTAATGTTACCTTCCCAGATCAGTTTGATCAATATGGTCCATTACCTAGTGGCACAAGGGATCCTTTGAATGCTGGAAGAACTTATAACTGGACTAGTTTAAATGCAGGCCTTTCAGTTTTTCAAAATACAGATAGTAAAGAATGGTATGTGGGTGGTAGCCTTCGTCATATTAATAGACCATATACTGATGAATCTAAAACAGAAGCTTATCGGTTGTCGCCAAGTGTAGGTGTACAAGCCGGGATGACTGTTAAGAGTGAGTACGATCAGTTTGGAGTATACGGCTTAGCTTATTGGCAAGCAGATGCCTATGAATATTTACTTGGCGCAAAATTCAATAGGATTTTAACTAAGGCAGACGGTAATAATGAAGGTTCAGCATTTGGCGCCGGTATTGCACTGCGTGTTCATGATGCTATTATTCCGAATGTTCAATTGAAATTCAATAAAACCGTGTTAGGTATTCACTACGATATGAATATTTCTGGATTAAAAGCTGCAGGTTATAGTAGGCAGGCTTTTGAGCTGGCAATCACTCAACGTTTGAATTAATTATAAATCGATACAAACGATAAGAAATGAAAATACTACATGTGGATATAAAGAAAATGGCATTATTGTTATTGTTATCAGTATTACAATATACTGTTATGTCACAATCATTGTCAAAAGATGCAAGCCCAAAATATATTCCTATCGAAAATGCAAAATGGAATATGTTTGGCCCAGTTCGAATCACCATTCAAGACTTTGCAGTTACGGATAAATATAACGATACTGTTAGCGGAAAAGTGGATGGTAGATTTTTTGATCTTGCTAACCTGAATTATGGTATCGGGTTTTATCAAAATTTTTCAAAGAAATTAGCAATGTCAGCTGAATTTATGTTTGGCTATGGATATATGTCAAGGAAAAGCCCTACCTCAGATGATAAAACAAGGGCCTGGTCTGAAACTGTTCGTGCCGACGTATACTACCATTTTCTTAAAAAAGAACTGCAATTACAACCCTATTTATTTACAGGAATATATGGATCTTATAAAATGGGCAATATCTATGTGAGTGCACCTGTTGGTTTGGGCGCCAGATATTTGGTCATGAAAAATAATGCGATGATTACTGTACAAGCAGGCTATGGGATTGGTCTTTCCAGTGGCATCCGAAACAGCGTTATTTATTCAACTGGTTTTTACTATAGTTTAAATAAGAAAAAATAAATACGAAATTCATTATTTTAAACAATCAATTATGAAAAAGGTCTCTATTTTAATGAGCCTGTTTATTTTAAACAGCATCATTTCTTGTAACAGTGGTACAGAAAATAAAACTTCAACTGATAGCACTGCTAAAAAAGATACAATGGTAGCAACAGCTCCTACAGCAAGTGATAGCAATGCTGTGAGCTTTCAAAAGAAACTTACTTTACAAGGTATTACTTATGATATTACTTGTACTGGAAATGGTTCTACAAGAAACTTAACCATAGTTCCTACTGGATTTAAAGGAACTGTCGATAAGATTGCAATGACTTGCGATCCCATTACCAACGCTGAAATTGAGGATCTTGACAAAGATGGCTTTCCTGAATTGTTAATTTATACACAGTCTGCCGGATCTGGTAGCTATGGTAATGTAATTGGTTATTCTCCAAACAAAGGCCTTTCTCTATCTCAGATCTACTTCCCTGAATTAGACAAAGCTTCTCCAACAATGAAAGGATATATGGGACACGATGAGTTTGCAATTGTGGAAAGTACGCTAGTTAGAAGATTTAAAACTTATGAAGGCAATGATACCAACGCAAAACCAACTGGTAAAATGCGTCAGATCGAATACAAATTAAAAGAGGGTGAAGCTTCTAAAAAATTTGTAATGGGTAAATCAACTGATATAGCGCTTCAATAAAGTTGGCATGAAAAAAATTGTAGTTATATACTTTTTCCTTTTTTGTTTCTTGAAACAAGCTTCAGCTCAAACTGAACAAAGCCCGTCAAATGGTAAGCCTAGTATTCAAGTAATAGGAATGGGAAAAGTAACTGCTGTTCCAGATGCTGCTGAAATTGTTATTTCATTAAGGAGTAGAGAAGTTTCATTAAAATCAGCAATCAATGCTGTTGAAAATGAAAGTAACGCTCTAGCAAGATCGATCAATAAGTTTCTCCTAGATAGTAATGACATTGTTATCGATTTACCAACCACAATCAATTTGTATAAGTGGGACCAGAAATTAGCATCAGATATAACTACAGGTTATGAAGCATCTCAAAAGATAATGGTGAGTATTCGAAAACTTTCAGTCTTACAAGAATTTTTTAAAGAATTATTCA
>CAIYAG010000214.1 GCA_903924075.1 uncultured Bacteroidota bacterium
AAAAATATTTTTTTTATCAAACGATTTTACGGTGATCGTAATCTCAGTATTTATAATTTTTCCTTTTGGAATGGTTAATTCTAATGTGTCTTTTTTTACAGTACTTGAAAAATACAAGAATTGTCGCTCCTTGATAGTTGTAGCAAAGGAAGCAGCTTTTAAAGTCTTCCAGGCTTTAAATGACGGATCATTTGCATCAGGTAACTGGCCAAAAGAGGCAAATGCCAATATCAAAAAAATACTCGAAAAAAAAGATCTCATGCCAAAGTCTTTTTTAAATTATTAGCATTGAGTTTACTTGTCCCTACCTTTCAATTGAGAATGTATGAACAAGCTAGTAATGCTTTTATTTTCGTAAGCATTTCTGATCGCGATGGCGAAAAGGTCTGCTACTGAAATGGCTTTGATTTTTTTAGAAGTTTGTTTTAAAGGAATGGTATCACAGACCACCAATTCTTCTAAAACACTATTTTCAATATTATCATATGCAGGGCCACTCAATACCGGGTGTGTAATCAATGCACGCACACTGGTAGCGCCTTTTTCCTTGAGTAGGCTTGCAGCTTTTGCAAGTGTTCCACCAGTATCACAGATATCATCAATAAGCACGATGTCTTTTCCTGTAACATCACCGATCACTACCATGCTTGCAATCTCATTGGCGCGTTTACGGTGCTTATCACAGATCACCATTGGTGCATTGAAATAGCTGGCTATTTCACGAACACGGTTGGTGCTACCTACGTCCGGTGCAGCAAAAGCCAGGTTCGTTAATTTCAATTGCTCGATATAGGGAATAAAGATGGCGGAACTATCTAAGTGATCCACTGGAACGTCGAAGAACCCTTGGATCTGAGGTGCGTGCAGGTCCATTGTAATGATCCTATCTGCTCCAGCAGCTTCTAATAAAGTGGCAATAAGTTTAGCGCCGATTGCAACACGTGGTTTGTCTTTTCTATCCTGGCGGGCAAATCCGTAATAAGGAATTACCGCAATTACTTTATAGGCTGAAGCTCTTTTTGCTGCGTCGATCATCAACAGCAGTTCCATCAGGTTATCTGTTGGAGCAAAAGTGCTTTGCACTAAAAAAACATAATCGCCGCGGATACTCTCCAGAAAAATGGGTTGAAATTCCCCATCACTGAACTTTTGAATGTTTATTTTACCGATCGGGGCACCAAAACGCTGTGCTATTTTTTCAGCCAACTTTTGTGATCCGTTTCCTGAGAAGATCTTAACATTAGGATTCATAGCTTGCTTGGGAATATGCCGCGAAGATAGAGATAAGCGAAGGAAATTGTATTTTGAAAGAAGAATAAATTTCAACATGCAAAAAACATCCATTAAAAACTGGGCTTCGGAAGACCAGCCGCGAGAGAAATTAGTACTGAAAGGTGCAGAAACATTGAGTAATGCCGAGCTACTGGCGATCCTCATTAACAATGGGAATAAAACCAATACTGCCATAGAAATTGCTATGGAATTGATGAACGATGTGCATAACAATTTACAATCGCTTGCAAATCTTAGTGTTGCTGAAATGTTGAATTTTCAAATCAATGGATTAGGGAAATCAAAAGCCATTGCAATTGCGGCAGCGATGGAATTGGGTATCCGTAGGAATATGGCAGTAAAAAAAAGGGATGCGATAAAACAGAGTAGTGATGTTGCTGCTTTCTTACAAGCTGAGTTTGGCCACAAACAGATAGAAAGCTTTGTGGTAGTGTATTTGAACCGGGCCAATCATATTATTCGTCAAGAAATAATCAGTGAAGGAGGCATCACCGGAACCGTTGCGGATCCGAGAATTATTCTAAAAAAAGCATTAGACTATCATGCAGTATCAATCATCCTTTGTCACAATCATCCGAGTGGAAATTTAAAACCAAGTAAGGCAGATGAACAGCTCACCAACAAAATCAAGAATGCTGCTGCGTTCTTAGACATTCAAGTTATGGATCATATTATTGTGAGTGAGGAGGGATACTATTCTTTTGCGGATGAAGGTCTGATGTAATCGAGAAGCATTTAGTGAAGAACGAAGAGTGAAGAGTGAAGAACGGAGGGAGATTTTAGTGAAAAGATAAAAGTGAAAAGTGAAAAATGGA
>CAIYAG010000215.1 GCA_903924075.1 uncultured Bacteroidota bacterium
CAAGTGTGAACTCTGTGGCTCAGATCTATCTGTAAGTGTATATGAAGTACCTCCACAAGACAAGACTAGTGAGGCAAATTGTATGGTAGTTTGTGCTGTTTGTCAAAATCAAATAGATAAAAAAGCCGAACTAGATCCATCTCATTGGCAGTGTTTAACCAGTTCTATGTGGAGCGAAGTGCCAGGCGTACAAGTGGTGGCTTGGCGTATGCTGAATAGGTTGCGTACCGAGAGTTGGGCTGCCGACCAATTGGATATGTTGTACTTAGATGATGACAATTTAGCGTGGGCTAAAGCTACAGGGGATCATGAGAATGATGCTAGTGTTGATTTACACAGAGATTCAAACGGTACAATTTTGCAACAGGGAGATACCATTGTCCTTACCAAATCGTTGGATGTGAAAGGGACAAGTATGAATGCCAAAATGGGAACTGTAGTAAAGAATATTCGATTAGTAGCAGAAAATACAGAACAAATTGAAGGAAAGATCGAAGGGCAGACCATTGTTATTCTTACAAAGTATGTGCGGAAGCAGGGATAAATTAAGTGAAGAGTGAAGAGTGAAGAGTGAAAAATGGATAATCCCCTCCTGGGAAGGGAAGGGGTGGGTAAAAACTTCTCAAAAAAAATAGCCACTGAATTTCAGTGGCTATTTTTATAAATAATATTTTCTAGTTCTTTTCTGCTAGTTGAGCTTTTCTCCATTCTTCTAGGCTTGAGCAATTTTCATATTGCTTGTCGATAGAAATATAATAAGTTGGAATATGTTCCTTGAACCATTTTTCAAGAATATCACTTTTCTTTCCTTCTAATGCTCTTGAAGCAATTCGGTTATAATCTTCTTTTAAATTCTCACGGTGAGGTTCTGTTCTATTCTTCAGATAGATGATCCGAACTTTTTTACTGCCTCGTTCATCGGTAAATACCTGAGGTTTAGAATAAGTTCCTGGCTTCATATCTTTTAATGCGATCACCATTTCTTTATCAACCTGATCCAGTGTAATGAAGCTACTGCCATCTCTTCCTGTAACGGCACCAGCACTGAATTTACTTCCTTCATCATCACTATACTTGCTAACAGCTGCACCAAAATTGATGTTTCCATCGATCAGGTTTTTTCTAATGGTGTCCAATTTCGCTTTGGCTTCGTTGATCTCTTCATCTGCAACTGGAGGGATTCTTAAGATATGTCTTACTACTGCATCATCACCTGCGCGGCTCACCATCTGAATAATATGTAAACCAAATTTTGATTTAATGATCCCAGAGATCTGCCCTTCTTTTAGTCGAAATGCGCCAGAAAGAAATGCAGGGTCCCACATATTTTTATCGTTACGATTTAAATTATACTGACCACCATTCTCTGTTTTACCAGGATCTTCAGAATAGAATTTTACTAACTGTTCAAATTTCTTTGCGCCAGATTCTACTTGTTTTTTGTAATCGTATAATTGTTTAGAAACGTATTCTTCTACATCCTTATTTGCTTTGGGTTGCACTACAATAGTACTCACTTCCATTTCGCTTTCGTAAAACGGTAAGCTATCTTTTGGAGTTTTATTGTAGAAAGCTTTTACTTCGGTAGGAGTCATTTTGATATTATCAACGATCTTTCCGCGCATTTGATCGGCAAGTTTTTGTTCTTTCATTGCCTCTTTAAAATCTTCCTTGATCTGGTAAACAGATTTACCAGCAATTTCTTCCAACACTTCTTTAGAACCATAAGACGCAATGTATTTGCGGATCCGGTTTTCCATTTCGTTTTCTATCTCATCATCACTAACGGTTAAGGAATCTTTCTGTGCTTGTAATACAAGCGCTTTTTGAATCAGTTGCCCTTCAAGGATCTGGCATTCTGTAGGAAGCGTAACATTGTCTTGCCCCTGAGCCTGTCTTTTTAAATCTGAAAGTGCATTGGTAACATCAGATTGAAGGATAATTTTATCACCCACTTGCGCAATAATCTTATCTGCTACAATTCTTTTTGCTTGTGCAGAAGCACCAAAAAATCCGCCTACCAATAAAATAACAATTAATACCTGCTTCATAGATTGCAATATCATTCAAAAATAGCAAATCAGGCCGCGCACGGCCTGATTCACAACTGCTTTTAACAAACTTATAAAGTACGTTTTACTTCTTCTTCTTCAAAAGCTTCTACAATATCACCTACACGTAGGTCTGAGAAGTTCTTAATAGTTAATCCGCACTCTGTATTAGTAGCTACATCTTTCACATCATCCTTGAATCGTTTCAAGCTGCCCAATTCAGCTGCCTGACCTTCGCCCTTCGGATATTCCACGATACCATCACGGATGATACGGATCTTAGAGTTACGTGCAATTTTACCTTCCAGTACAAAACATCCGGCAACGGTTGCTTTATCGAATTTGTAAACCTCACGAACTTCCACGTTAGCGGTAATTTTCTCCTGGAATTTAGGTTCCAACATACCTTCCATCGCGCTCTTCACTTCGTCGATTGCCTGGTAGATAATAGAGTATAATTTAATTTCCACACCTTCTGTATCAGCTAATTTATTAGCCTGCATAGAAGGACGAACGTTAAATCCAATTACGATCGCATCTGAAGCGGTAGCCAACAACACGTCTGATTCAGAGATCTGACCTACTGCTTTATGTACCACTCTCACCGCAATTTCTTCGGTAGATAATTTCTGTAATGAATCGCTCAATGCTTCAACAGAACCGTCCACGTCACCTTTGATGATGATGTTCAGTTCTTTAAAGTTACCGAGTGCCAAACGACGACCAATTTCATCCAATGTAATGTGTTTTCTAGCACGTAAGCCTTGTTCACGCATGATTTGCGCACGTTTAGTGGCAACTTCTTTTGCTTCAGCTTCGTCTTCAAACACTTTGAATTTCTCACCAGCCTGTGGTGCACCGTTCAATCCTAAGATTACAACTGGTGTAGATGGCGGTGCAATATCGATACGTTGGTTACGTTCGTTGAACATGGCTTTCACACGACCGTAGTGCTGACCAGATACGATCAGATCACCTTGGCGTAGTGTGCCATTTTGTACAAGGATGGTGGCTACATAACCACGGCCCTTATCCAAAGAAGCTTCAATGATAGAACCGGTAGCTTCTCTTTCTGGATTGGCTTTAAGTGCTAAAATTTCAGATTCTAATAATACTTTTTCGAGCAACAGATCTACATTCAATCCTTGTTTAGCAGAGAGTTCTTGGTTTTGGTATTTACCACCCCAAGCTTCTACCAGGATATTCATTTGAGAAAGCTGTTCGTATATTTTTTGCGGATTTGCTCCGTCTTTATCAATCTTATTTACTGCAAAGATCATGGGTACACCAGCTGCTTGTGCGTGGCTGATGGCTTCTTTGGTTTGAGGCATCACTGCATCATCGGCAGCTACTACAATAATGGCGATATCGGTTACTTTGGCACCACGAGCACGCATCGCTGTAAAGGCTTCGTGACCCGGTGTATCTAAGAAAGTGATCGCTTTTCCGTTTGGAAGAGTTACCTCGTAAGCACCAATGTGTTGGGTGATACCACCGGCCTCACCTGCTACTACGTTGGCATTACGTATATAATCCAATAAAGAAGTTTTACCGTGATCCACGTGACCCATGATGGTAACGATCGGAGCCCTTTCAACTGCTTCGATATCATCTTCATCGTCATCATCATCTTCCATGATTTCCTCATCTTCTAATCCGATGAATTCTACTTCAAATCCAAATTCACTAGCCACTAATTCAATTACCTCTGCGTCCAAACGCTGGTTAATAGATACCATGATACCCAATCCCATACATTTTCCGATCACATCGGCAAAGCTCACGTCCATTAAGTTCGATAATTCACTAACGGTAACAAACTCAGTAACCTGTAGTCTGTTATCTTCAGTCATTTCGCCCATATGCTCAGCAGCTTCATCTCGTTTAGCGCGACGGTACTTGGCTTTTAAGCTCTTACCACGTCCACCGGTACCAGATAATTTGGCCTGTGTTTCGCGTATTTTTTCTTGAATTGCTTTTTGGTCGATCTCTTTATTCTCATCTCTACGAGGAGGTGCGTTACGATCTCTATTTTGTCCGCCGCCGCCACGGTTGTTTCCACCACCTTGTCCACCACGGTTAAATCCGCCGCCACCGCCGCCTTGTTGTCCACCACGATTATTGGCAGGAACGATCGGACGATTTGGTCCTGAAGGACGAGCAGGTGCACCTACACTTGCAGCACCAGTTCCGTGCTGTTGTTGGTTATTTCCGCCACCAGCATTATC
>CAIYAG010000216.1 GCA_903924075.1 uncultured Bacteroidota bacterium
AGGAGAGGGATTGCTTTTGATCGCTGCAGTTAATGCATCCACTTCATCAATACTCAGTCCCAGTTTTTCCATGATATGAAAAATGCTCATGATGCTGAATACGCCAATTCTGTTGGCGATGAAGGCGGGTGTGTCTTTACAAAGCACTGTTGTTTTACCCAAAAACAGATCCCCATAGTTCATTAAAAAATCTACGATCTCAGGATCTGTATGTTCTGTAGGAATAATTTCCAACAGTCTTAAATAACGGGGAGGATTGAAGAAATGGGTGCCACAAAAATGCTTTTTAAAATCTTCTGAACGACCTTCTGCCATTAAGTGTATAGGAATACCTGAAGTGTTAGAACTGATGAGTGTTCCGGGCTTGCGATATTTTTCAACTTCTGTATAAACCAGTTGTTTAATGTCTAATCTTTCTACCACTACTTCGATCACCCAATCACAGAGCGCAATATCTTTCATATTGTCTGTAAAGTTTCCCGTGCTGATCTTTTTGATCACATCTTTTGTGAAAACAGGAGAGGGATTGCTTTTGATCGCTGCAGTTAATGCATCGTTCACCAACTTATTTCGTTCAGCTGGTTTGGTGCTTTCTTCAGCGCCTTTTGGAACAATATCTAATAATAAAACTGATACACCGATGCCTGCAAAATGACAAGCGATTCGAGAACCCATTACTCCACTGCCAAGAACAGCAACTTTTTTGATGGAACGTTTCATGTTTCTTTTATTGATTTTGGTTACATGTAATTCGCAAATAGCAATTTCAGTACCTTATAAATTTAATAAAGCTCATTTCATATGGAAATATTTATAGCTAAGCTTTCGTAAAATTAGTTAGTTATGCAACTATTTATCGAAGATAGGGGAAATCTTTTTCAGAAAATAGGGTTAGAAATTAATTTCTTGTGACTTGGGCAAACTAAAAACCTCAGCAATCCAAATCGCTGAGGTTATGTCTATTTCTAGACTAGTGGGTTGATCTGAAAATTTTATTCTTCAAACGTTGCCGCACCCTTATATGCCACATATAGGCACACGAGGTAAATGGAAAGCAAAACGTATACTAACATAATCGGGGGGATTTTGTGTACTACAATTTACTGAAATTGCCAGATATTTTGTCTTATTGTAATATTAAATTTTGCAAGAAATGCCGATTATTAACAGAAATGTGACAAATGTGTAAAAAAAACACTGTTTAAACCTCAATCTTGAGTCGATAGTTTAAAAAATGTATTGAGGCCTGTAAGCATATCAATCATTTTGACCATTGCTTTGTTATAATTGCCTTTTAACAATAACTATTCTAAATTGTGCCTCATTCAATTATTTTTGTTCAGATGGAAATTTCAAGTGCATTAGTAGAAAACCTAGCGAATTTGTCGAAGCTTCAATTTGCTGAAGCAGATAAACTGGCTATTCAGCAAGACCTTCAGAAAATGGTGGGCTTTATTGCTGAACTAGAAACCATTGATACCACTGGTGTTGAGCCTTTATTGCATATGGGCGATGCATCTAATGTACTTCGGGAAGATAGGATTCAGGGATCTGTTAGCAGGGAAGATGGTTTAAGCAATGCTCCTGTTGCTGATCATTCCTTTTTTAAAGTTCCAAAAGTGATAAAAAAATAAGTTGCGCCTTTTAAAATTGAAAGCAATCATATGAGTGAGTCAATTATTAAGTTAGAAGATATTCAGAAAAGCTATTTTATGGGTAGCCAAGCAATCCCTGTTTTAAAGGGTATTACGCTCGACATCCTTAAAAACGAATATGTGGCCCTGATGGGTCCATCTGGAAGCGGCAAGAGTACCCTAATGAATATTCTAGGATGTTTAGATTCGCCTACTGGTGGAAAATATATTCTAAACGGAAAGGATGTTAGTAAGATGCTCGATGATGATCTGGCAACTGTGCGTAATACAGAAATTGGATTTGTTTTTCAACAGTTTAACCTACTGCCTCGTTTAACAGCTGTTGAGAACGTGGCTTTGCCATTGGTTTATGCTGGTGTTAGCAAAAAAGAACGTTTGGAAAGAGCTATGGAGGCTTTGAAAAAAGTGGATCTGGCAGAGAGAAGTCACCATAAATCAAACGAATTAAGTGGAGGACAAATTCAGCGTGTGGCAATTGCCCGTGCATTGGTGAATAATCCATCCATATTATTAGCTGATGAACCTACCGGAAACTTGGATTCAAAAACCTCTGTAGAAGTGATGCGCATTTTTGGTAAAATTCAGGAAGCTGGTAACACGGTAGTACTTGTTACCCACGAAGAAGATATTGCAGGTTATGCGCACCGTATAGTTCGTTTGAGAGACGGATTGATTGAAAGTGACAGGGTGAAGGAATTAGACACAATTTCTCATAGCCACTAAGAGAAGTGAAGAGTGAAGAGTGAAGAGTGGAGGAAGGAGTGAGAAGTGAGAAGTTGGAGAAAGATAGGTTGGCCCTAGCATTTTTTTGCTGGGGCTTTTTTTTTGAATTTTGAATTTTGAATTTTGACTTTTGATTTTATTTGAACCTTTCAAATTTATCTTTGTTAGGAAGAGGGACACAAAATTCCTTTACAACATGGCTAATAAAATCTATACGAAAGCGGGAGACCTGGGTAAGACCAGTTTAATTGGTGGCACCAAGGTTTTGAAAAGCCATATTCGTATTGATACCTATGGCACTGTTGATGAATTGAATTCTTATATTGGATTATTGGGCGATTTGCTTCCTGATCTGCATAGTAAAACTGTGATCAAAGAAATTCAAGACCGATTATTTACGATTGGCTCTTCACTAGCATGTGATCCAGAAAAAGAGCCGATGATGAAGATCCCTGATCTTTTAGAAAAGGATATTAGTTTTTTAGAAAAGGAAATCGATAAAATGCATGATGTGTTGCCACCCATGAAATTTTTTATTCTTCCTGGCGGACACGTTGTCATTTCCACAGCCCATGTTGCCCGCTGCATTTGTAGAAGAACGGAAAGGTGTTGCGTGAACATGATGGAGCATGAACTCTTTGTAGATCCACTGATCATTAAATACCTGAATCGATTAAGCGATTATTTGTTTGTATTAGCCCGATACATTGGACTTCAATTGCAAGTGGCCGAAGTAGCTTGGAAGCCCCGCTTGAATGCAGATTAAACGATCATGCCATCTTTCATATGTAACCTTCGATCGCTCATTGCAGCGAGATCTTCATTATGGGTTACGATCAAAAATGTTTGCTTGAAATCATCTCTTAAGGATACGAATAATTCGTGTAGTTCTTTTGCATTTTTACTATCCAGATTTCCGGTAGGCTCATCTGCAAAAACGATTAGGGGTTGATTGATCAATGCCCGAGCTACTGCTACCCTTTGTTGTTCTCCGCCTGATAGTTGCTGTGGTTTGTTTTCGATCCGATCTGCCAAACCCAATCTTTTTAAAAGGGATATCGCATCTGCCAAAACTTCTTTTTTCTTTCTCCCGGCGATCCAGCCTGGGATGCAAACATTTTCGAGAGCCGAAAATTCTGGAAGTAAGTGGTGGAATTGAAAAACGAAGCCAATATGCTTGTTCCTGAATGCTGCCAGTTCGCGACCCTTTAAGTTGCTAACCACCTGATCATTGATCTGAATGGTGCCAGCATCGGCTTTGTCTAAAGTGCCTAAAATGTGCAAGAGTGTGCTCTTCCCAGCGCCAGAAGAGCCTACAATGCTAACAATTTCGCCTTTTTCTACGGATATGTCAACCCCTTTCAAAACGGCAAGTTGTCCATAATTCTTGGTAATATTTTCGGCTTTTAGCATCAGATCAGGTTGAGATTAGCGTTGCAAACCTACAAAAGGAAGGCCAACAGGTCTAAATTTTAATGATTTGTTTATAGAGAGGGTAAAACTTAGGTTTGGTGGTTTCATTTATACGGTTACATTTGCAAAAATTTTAAAGGTATGTTCTGGACATTAGAATTAGCAAGTTACCTGGAAGAAGCTCCATGGCCGGCCACTAAAGACGAATTGATCGATTACTCTATTCGTAGTGGTGCACCCATTGAAGTTGTTGAAAATTTACAGGAACTGGAAGATGAAGGTGAAGTGTACGAGAGCATCGAAGACATCTGGCCTGATTATCCAAGTCAGGAAGACTTTATGTTCAACGAAGACGAATACTAACCCCTGTCATCCCCATTGGGCTGTAAATATTTATCCTATTAAAAAGCCATCCAGAATTTTCGGGATGGCTTTTTTTGTGGCTATTTCTTAGGAAAAGTAAATTTGAAATAGAGTAGTATGATGGCTAATACACCAACAATGCTGTTCGCAATAATGACTGGTAATAATCCTAGTGCGAATGCATAGACCAACCAAACTACTACACTTATAAAAACGATGGATAACATTCCGAGACTTAGATCTCCAACGCTTTTTGTTTTCCATGCCAGCCACACTTGTGGCATAAAAGTAACGGCGCTTAAGAAAGCTCCGATATATCCAAAATACTCAGTCCAATGCATATGATTTATTTAGTGGGTAATAAAATTTGATATTTTTAAACTTGCATCATTTCTTTTGCGTTTTCAATTGCTGCTGCAGATGGCGATTCACCACCCAGCATTTGTGCAATTTTATTGATTCTTTCTTCCTTATTTAATAAGCGCAAATTAGTTTTGATGGTTCCGCTTTGTTCTTCTTTATACACATAAAAATGCGCATCTGCCTTACCTGCGATCTGTGGTTGGTGAGTGATACAGATGATCTGTCTGTTTTTCGATAGACCTTTCATAATGTGCCCAACTTGTTTGGCTGCTTCACCAGAAATACCAGTATCGATCTCATCAAATATGAGGGTTGCCAAATCTACTTTTTCTGCTACCAATGATTTGATGCATAACATGAGCCTACTCAACTCGCCACCACTTGCCACTTTTCGAATGGGTTCGAAACGATTGCTCTTATTGGCATCAAACAAAAACTCAATTTGATCGGTCCCATACATATGAATGGGACTGTCTACAATACTCACTTGCAAACGGGCATTGGGCATTCCTACTAAATGCAGGAGCTCATTTACTTTTGTTTCGAGTGGAGCTGCTTCTTTTTTTCTTGCAGCTGATAGTTTGTTGGCAATGGTATTTGCTTCTGATAAATGAGCAGTTACCTGTTTTTGTTTTTCGGTGATGGTTTCGTCGATCTGTAAAACGGCTTCTAATTTATCTGACAAATCTTGTTGTATCGTTAAAAGTTCAGCTGTTGTTTTAACGCCATGTTTCTTGAATAGTTTGTATCCGGATGCCATTCTTTCGTTGATCCATTCCATCCTTTTTTCATCCAGATGCACTTTACTATTCAGCTGTTCTAATTCATCAGTAATATCTTGCAACTCAATCTGTGTACTAACTAATCTTTGTACGAGTGTATGCACACCCTCATGATATGCTGCAATACTGTTGAGTTGATTGATCCATTGTTTAAATAACGGAAGAACGGGTTGTTCACTGCCTTCCAGGTCTGCATTCACTTTTTGTAAAACTGTTTTTATGCCTTCTGCATGACTCAAGAGCTGCAACTCTTTTTCAATCTCTTCTAGTTCGTTTTGTTTGAACGATTGTTCCTGTAATTCATCAAACAAGAATTGGTTATAATCAAATTCCTTTTGAAAATTGAGCTTTCTGTTTTCTAATACTTCCAATTCTTTTTTTGCGGCCTGCCATTTTTGATAGCTCAATTGAAATTGCTGCAAGGGCTGTTGGTTTGATGCCAGTGCGTCTACTACCGTTCTTTGAAAGTCGCCATCACCAAGGGTAAGCGTATCAAATTGCTGGTGTAGATCAACCAATAAGCTTGCTAACTCTTTCAGTTGCTGCAAACTAGCTGGGGTATCATTGATAAAGGCCCTCGATTTTCCATTCGGTGCAATTTCTCTGCGTATCACTAACTCATTGTCTGTATCCAGATCATTCGCTGCTAAAAAATTTAAAACGTTTTGTTTTTGATCGATCTGAAAATAACCTTCGATGACAGATTTTTTATCTGCATAGCGCAATACAGAACTGTCGGCGCGTTCTCCCAATATGAGGCTTAAGGCGCCCATCAATATGCTTTTACCTGCACCAGTTTCACCAGTGATGATATTTAATTGAGGTGCGAATTCGATTTCTATCGAATCAATGATTGCGTAATATTGTATCTGTAATTTGCGAAGCATTGCTGATTTGTTATCGATATTGGATCGTTAAACTTCTGCGCAAGATATAGAAGCTCTTCCTGTTCAACAAATAGAACCTACTAATATAATTTTAGATGCCTCTTTAATCGCCTTTGCACCTACCAATACCAGATTTAGCTCGTTGATCAAGCGAATCTTTATATTCATGATCGCCCATATCTAGGCATTTCTGATAATAGATAATGGCGAGCGATTTTTGGCCGCGGTCTTCATAGATCTGTGCGATTTGTAATGCAGCTCTGGCAGCATAGTATTCTTTGCGATGTTCTCCAAGAACGATCGCTGTTTGATAAGCTTTAATGGCTTCCTCTTTTTTTCCAAGATCATCATATATTCTTGCTACACGATAAGAGAATTCTAATTTGTCTTCGTCCGTTGTAAAACTTTCTAGGTTTTTACCTGCGAGTAAACTTAATGCCTCTTTATGAAATCCGCCATCGTTTAATAAGCGGGTCCTTAATAATAAGGCATTCGGCCAAACGCCAGACTTTGCATCCTTCAATGCTTTTTTATCTGCATCAGTATCGGTGGCACCTTTTTTTAGAATTTCGTTTTTTGTAGCAATTGCTTTAGACATATTGCTCTGCAGGTAATAAGCGTAGCTTAATTTCAGATTAGCATCTTTGCGATAAAAATTTCCCTTGAAATCTTTTTGAAATTGCTCTAAGTATTTGATGGCATCATTAAGTTCTAGGTGATACAATTTCACATAACCCATTTCGAAATCCCATACCGAGAGTTTTAAATATTCGGCCGACATATTTCTATTCATCATAATGTTGCCGGCCATCGCAGTCTGTTTATTGTTGATAGCTAAATTAGCTGCCATATAACAGAGCAAATGATTATTAACAAGGTCTAAATTTCGTTGTTGTGCAAAAGCTACAGCCTCGTCTCTTTTATTTTCGATATAAAATAAAAGGAAGGGATAAATAAAGGCTGATTCGTTTGAGTAGAGTTTTGCCCAGGGATCATTGCTATAGGTAAACCTGCGCAGTAATGCCATGCCTTCTACAATGGAGCCTTTTAATCCGAGCAAGCTTGCAAGCCACTTATAGCCAGAAGGCAAAGTACCCACGATAGCATATAATGAACCTATCATCATTTCATCTAAAATAAAATCAGGATGATTTTTTTTGTTGTCTTTGAGCAATAAAAACGCCCTTCTAAAATCCCAGCCAGCATTCCAGTTTTGCCCGAATTTAATTTCTACAGCTGCTTTATGAATACGAATAGTGGAGAGGCAAAAATTATAATAAGGTGAATTTTTGGGCCCCTCAGAAATCTTGGATAAACGCTCATTAATTTGAGGCATTCTTTTTTCAAATTCCTTGGGGTCTTCATTAAAAAATAATTCAAAGAAGTCAACATAGTCTTCCAACAACAATGGAATGAGGTTTTCTGGATTTTGTTTTTTTGCTTTAGCTAATAATGCAAGTCCGGGTTCTATCCTAAGCTTAGTGATTTCTTGATAAGCCTGCTGACAAGTACTATTATAGTCAAACACTTTTTCTGCGGATACTACCGTAGAAAAAAACAAAGACAGAAAACCTAATACGATTAATTTCATTGTATGTAAAATAATAAAGGGCTGCGATATGCAAGCCCTTTATAAAATTCTATGAATGATTTAACACTTACTTTACTTCGATGGTATCGTTTAAATCAGCGTCAACCAGAATTCTACCGCAGTTTTCACAAACGATGATCTTCTTGTGTAAGCGAATTTCGCTCTGACGTTGAGGCGGGATAGAGTTAAAGCAACCGCCACAAGCATCTCTTTCAACTGGCACAACAGATAAACCATTGCGATAGCTGTTACGGATACGATCGTAGCTATACAGTAAACGCTCGTCGATATGACCACGTGCATCTGCGCTTTGCTTTCTGAATTCTGTTTCTTCTTTTTCAGTTTCAGCGATGATCTTTTCGAGTTCACTTTTCTTGTGATTCAAAACACCTTCTTTCACTGCTACTTGTTTTTTAGCAACTTCCAGATTTTTGATCTTTTCAGTTAACTCTTCGTTTGCATCACGAATATGTTTTTCAGCAAGTTTGATCTCAAGCTGTTGCATTTCGATCTCTTTATTGATCGCTTCAAACTCACGATTGTTCTTTACGTTTTCGCTTTGCTTTTCGTATTTAGCAATCAGCGCTTCGCTTTCTTTGATCGTGTTTTTCTTTCCTTCGATGAATTCAGAAATACCATTGATCTCTTCTTCAATACGAGTTTGACGACTATGCAAACCTTGGATCTCATCTTCAAGGTCGCTCACTTCCATCGGCAATTCGCCTCTCAATACCTGAATCTCATCCAGTTTGCTGTCAATCTTTTGTAACCTTACGAGGTTTAACAGTTTTTCTTCAACAGAGAAATCTTTAACAGATGCCATATCTAGTATAAAATTTGGAGTTTGTAT
>CAIYAG010000217.1 GCA_903924075.1 uncultured Bacteroidota bacterium
ACTTTTTTGAAAAAGTTTCCATTGATCTCATAATACTTGATTTCATTGATCACAATAGGTCTTGCATCAATTGGAAGTGACGGAACTTCTGCACCAATTGGGGCTTCAACTATTTCATAATAGTTATCATAGTTACGCATGAATGACCCATTATAATAATAGTAAGGATAGCCACCCCAGTTCATTGACAAATAGCCCATTGGTAATATATTAAATCTAAAACCAAGTGCAAATCTTGGGGAAATATAATGAGAGGCATAAGGACTATAATAAGCCCCACCACCTGAATGTCCGTAAGCATAACCATTACCGATTCCAATACTCACTGAAGTTCTTGGTCTTTGGTAGTAGTTTTCTCTAGGCGCTACATACGCATGACTTTCACGATGTTCATCTCTATCACGAGATTCGTATCTTTCTATTGGTGCATTTCTTTCCTGATGTTCATTTCTTCCTTGTTGCACATTTCTTTCTTGGTGTTCGTTGTTTCTTTCGTGTCCACCATTGTCTCTTCCGCTATTGCTTCTTCCTCCATTGTCTCTACTTCCGTTGTTTCTTCCACCTTGCGCAAAGGTATAAGTAGTTGAGAACAGCAATAAGCTGATCCCGATCAAAGTTGCTTTTTGTGTAATGCTGTTTTTCATAAAATGGTTTTTAGTTTTTGAATTACTACTTAACTAAAAACAATTACTATGCTACCAATTGCAAAAGAAATCATAAAACGAAAGCTCGCTATCTAAAAATAAAAAACCGCGACCAAGGCCGCGGTAAATAGCTTATTATAATCGGTGAACTAGATTTATTTTCTTGCTAAAACTTTCTCGGCTGCAGCAACAATGAACGGTGTATCTAAACCATATTTTGTTAATAGTTCAGTTGGCTTACCGCTTTCACCAAAAGTATCATTGGTGCCAATATATTCAATTGGAATAGGGCAATTTTTTGCAGCTACTTGTGCAATTGAATCGCCGAGGCCACCTATTACATTATGCTCTTCTACAGTAACAGCACATTTTGTTTTGCTGATCGATGCAATTACTGCTTCTGTATCCAATGGTTTGATCGTATGAATATTGATTACTTCTACACTAATTCCCTTTTCTTCTAAAATTCTACCAGCTTCAATAGCTTTCCAAACCATATGTCCGCATGCAAAAATTGAAACGTCGGTACCATCACTCAATTTTTGAGCTTTGCCAATCACAAAATCAGATCCATCAACGCTTGTAAAGTTTGGCCATTTTGGGCGGCCAAAACGCAAGTAAACGGGACCCTTATAAGAAGCGATCGCTTTTGTTGCAGCCTTGGTTTGGTTAAAATCGCAAGGAACGATAACAGTCATTCCTGGCAACATTTTCATTAGTCCAATATCTTCTAAGATCTGGTGAGTAGCGCCATCTTCTCCTAAAGTTAAGCCAGCATGTGAAGCACAAATTTTTACATTCTTATCACTATACGCTACACTCTGACGAATCTGATCGTATACCCTACCAGTGCTGAAATTTGCAAAAGTAGTAGTGTATGGAATCTTGCCACCAATAGTTAAACCAGCAGCAATGCCGATCATATTTGCTTCTGCAATTCCCACTTGAACAAATCGGTTAGGGAAATCTTTGATGAAGGGGCCGAGTTTTAGGGAACCTGCTAGGTCGGCAGTAAGTACCACCACATTTTCATTTTCCTTTCCTATTTCGTGGATCCCTTCTCCGAAACCACCGCGGGTTTCTTTCTCATTCTGAACCTGAATATCTGATAATTTCATCCGGTAAACTTTTATTGAATTCGGTGCAAAGTAAAGAAAAGAAGGGCAGTATTGTTACATACTGCCCTTCTTTCCTTTTATTAAGTTTTTGGAACATCGTGTACGTCTTTTACATTACCCGTCCTTTTCAATACCCCCCAGTGCTGTAATTCTCCTTTGAAGGCTCTGCGATAAGATCTGAAAAGTACCACCAGCATCAGCCAGCGATAGATCAGTCTTTGAGGTAATAGCCAGATGAGTTTCCAGATTGGTTCTTTTTCAAATAGGAAGGCCAGTGCCGCGATTGCAGCATCTACCAACATAAATATGAGGTAGTAAAAGCCCAATTTCCCAGCATTTCCAGTAAGTAATCCAATCAGCATCAACACATCAGCTAAAGGAGCAAATAATGGAATGAGGTATTTAAACAATAATATATCAGGTAAAGCCAACCAGCCCAATGCTTTGAACTTAGGATTGAAAAGTGCATCTCTGTTTTTCCAGAAGGTTTGCATCACACCGAAGGTCCAACGGAAACGCTGCTTCATGAACTGCTTCAGCGATTCAGGGGCTTCCGTCATTGCGATGGCACCGTTCTCATTATCGATCTGATAACCGCAACGAAGGATACGAATGGTTAGGTCGCAATCTTCTGCAAGGGTATCTGTACTAAATCCGCCCGCAGCTTCTACCGCTTCCTTTCTAAATGCACCTATCGCACCAGGTACCACTGTAATGGCATTTAAATATGCGAAAGCTTTTCGGTCAACATTCTGACTAGAAATATATTCGATGCTCTGCCAACGTGTAATAATATTTACTTCGTTCCCCACTTTTACATTTCCAGCTACAGCGCCTACATTTTCTCTGCTAAAATGTTGCATGAGTTTGCTTACTGCATTGGTCAGTAATTTGGTATCCGCATCAATACATACTACATAGTCTGCATCAGTTTGTTCAATCCCATAATTCAATGCAGATGCTTTACCTCCATTTGGTTTGGTATACACCTTAATTTTTGGATGGTTTGCAAAAGCGTTGTGTACTTTTTCGTAGGTACTATCCTTACTACCATCGTCCACAAAA
>CAIYAG010000218.1 GCA_903924075.1 uncultured Bacteroidota bacterium
GATTCGATACATTAGCAATGACATTCGCTGGAGCAGCACTCACCGCACCATTCGCGAGACTACCACCGCTCGTGACGCAATCAGTAGTCGTACCAGTTTGTTCCTTAAAATAACCCGGCCTATTCCAGAACAGATAATACAAAAGTGGTATTGAAATAAGATGAATGGAAAAACATACTTTCTCCGGAAGTTTATGATGTGGCGCGCAAAAAAGGTACAGAAAGACCCTATTCAAGTAAATATGAAAGTTTTAAAGAAGTGGGTACTTATTATTGTGCTGCTTGTGGTAATGCATTATTTAAAAGCGATACCAAATTTGATAGTGGTTGTGGTTGGCCAAGCTTTTATGAGCCAATCAGTAAAGGATCGATCATTTATTTGCCAGACAATACTTTAGGCATGAAAAGAACAGAAGTAGAATGTGGCCGATGCAAATCGCATTTGGGACATGTTTTTGAAGATGGCCCTCCCCCAACAGGTTTGCGCTATTGCATTAACGGTGTGGTGCTAGACTTTGACAAAGCAAAGGAAGCAGAGAAAAAATATCAACAGAAATAATAAAAGGCCGACTTTGAAGTCGGCCTTTTATTTTATAATCCCAGGATTATTTTAGGAATATTTTTTTCTTTACAGAGTTTATTGAGTTCTGTGATATCATTGTTCACAAGGTCTTGCATTTGTTTTTTTAAGACCTTCCATTGGGCATCTAAATATTGATATTGGTCTTCCTGACCTTTTGTAGTGTAAGGAATATTTGATTCTAGATCTCCTTTCAAGAATATATAATCTGCACTTAGTTTATTGATATAATTGATGATATCGTCATTGCTTTGTGCTTTGGTTTGCACCAATGCTTCTTCCCATTTAGCTAAATTTTTTGTGATGGCTGCAGCTTTCTCGCGAATGGTTTTATTTGCCGTAGTATCTCCTGCTTCTAATTGTTCTGTTAGGTCGGCAATTTGTTTATTCGCTTTGCGCATTTTATTAACTGAGTTATGAATGTCAACAATTCCTGCTTCCACTTTTGTTTGCAGTTGATGTTGTGCTTCATATTCAGCAGCAGTGCCTGTGATACGCGGATCAGCAAGAATTTTGAACACTACTGTTTTACTTTCTTTGCCCACGTTTAATGTGGCGGAATAATCGCCTGGCATTACTTTATGTCCGTCGTAACCACCTTCAATAAATACATTCATCACACCCGTTTGTGGTGGATAGCGTTGATCCCATACAAAACGATTCAAACCTGAATTAGTTGGTAACAAAGGATCTGGTGATGGCCCGCCTGGGTAACCGCCAACAAAATCTTTATCTGCTTCTGATGCATATTTTCTAACAAGATTTCCTTTGCTATCTCTTATTTCAAGACTATATTTTGCTGTTGAATCTTTTTTTGCCGGAAGCTGATAAAATAATACAACTCCAGTTGCGGCATTTAAACCAGCACTTGATTGTAACGGTGTTTCTAAATCTTCCTCTGTATAAACCTTATCTAACAAGCTTGCACCTGAAACACGATAAGTGTCTTTAGGTTGGAACAATACTAACTTATCATTCTTTGACGCATCGTATTGACGTAACACAGAAAGATCATCTAAAATCCAAAATGCTCTTCCCATAGTGGCAGCAATTAAGTTTCCTTGATGCACTTTCAAATCTGTGATTGGCACAATGGGTAATCCCAATTGCAACTGTTGCCAGTTTTCTCCCTCATTAAAAGAAACATACAAGCCGGTTTCAGTACCTGCAAATAATAAACCCTTTCTACTTTGGTCTTCTCTGATGCATCTGGTATAAGCACCATCTGGAATTCCGTTGGTAATCTTTTTCCAGGTTTTACCATAGTTAGTTGTCTTATATAAAGAAGGAGCAAAGTCGTTAAACTTATACCGAGTTGTTGCAATGTATGCTGTTGCTTTATCAAACGGAGAAACATCAATACAATTTACAATTGCTTCACCTAGATCTGGAGGTGTAATGGTGCTCCAGCTTTTCCCATTATCTTTTGTTACACTAACCACTCCATCATCGCTTCCTGTATAAATAACACCTTTCTCTAAAGGCGATTCTTTTACATACATGATGGTACAATAGTTTTCGCCGCCTGCACCTTCATTGGTATAGGGTGTACCGCTCATACCCATTTTGGTGCTATCGTGTTTGGTAAGATCTGGTGAGATGGCAATCCAATTTTTTCCATAATCAGCAGTTTTGAAAAGCACATTTCCTGCGTGATAAAACGTATTGGGTTCATGCTCACTATATGTAATTGGTGCATTCCAGTTAAAGCGATACTTCATGTCTTTGGGTTGCAAAGACTGATACTGTATCGGTGCTTCCATAATGTTTTTACTTTCTTTGATATCGTTATCAAATAAACTAATGGTACCCTGATAACTTCCTCCCATCGAGAGTTTAGGATTATTTGGATCGAAGGCAATGAATGCACTTTCACCCCCAGCAGTATAAGTCCAATCACTTTGATCAATCTGCCAACCACTAGGGTTCCAGCTTTTTATTTTCACAGAAGAATTGTCTTGCTGACCAGCATAAATATTATAGGGAAATAAATTGTCTACACTAATTCTATAAAACTGTGCGGTAGGCTGATTGTCCTCTGTGCTCCATACTTTACCACCATTAAAAGTTACCCCCGCACCACCATCATTTGAAATAATGATATTCTTATTGTTATTAGGATTGATCCATAACTGATGAAAATCGCCATGAATGCCGCCGATATAATTCCAAGTGCGACCACCATCGGTAGATTTTAATCCAGGAGAATTTAAAACATACACTGTGTTTTCCTCTTTCGGATCTGCGAATGTTTCTATATAATACCAGGCACGTTGTGTGAGCCTGTGATCCTTACTTACCCTATTCCAAGATTTACCTGCATCTTCACTGGTAAATAAACCACCGGTTTCTTTTTGCGTATCGCTTTCAATCAATGCATATACTTTTTCGCTATTTGCTCTCGAAACGCTGATACTCATTTTACCCATTTCTTTGGGAAGGCCCTTCTCCATTTTTATCCATGTTTCACCAGCATCTACACTTTTATACAATCCACTTCCTTTACCACCACTGCGCATTTCCCATGGGAGTCTTCTATAATCCCACATTGCTGCATAAAGAATGCGAGGGTTATTCATATCCATTGATAAGTCTGCACAACCAGTATTATCATCTACAAATAAAGTCTTCTTCCACGTCTTTCCACCATCTATAGATTTGTAGACTCCTCGATCAGGAGTTGCACCATGCATCGCACCTTGTGCAGCAACAAAAACGATATCCGGATTTTTTGGATCAACACGGATATAAGAAATGCTGCGCGTTTTTTCTAGTCCGAGATGAGTCCATGTTTTTCCTGCATCAGTTGATCTATAAACACCATCACCATAACTACTCATCACACCACGAGGCGCGTGCTCGCCCATGCCAACATACACCACATTTTGATCAGACTCTGCCACTGCAATTGCCCCAACTGAACCAGTGGTAAAATAATTATCTGAAACATTACGCCAGCTTTGACCAGCATCCTCTGTTTTCCAAACTCCACCACTGGTACTTCCCATATAATACACCAATTGGTTCTGAACCACTCCGGTAGACGTTACAGAACGTCCGCCACGAAAGGGTCCTATCGAACGAAAACGAACCTGTTTGAACAAACTGTCAAGGTTGGTTTTTACAACTACAGGTTGTTCTGCTTTTTTGGGATCAGATTTTTTTTGTGCGAGGGATGGTAACAATGCCATGAGGGCTAGTCCAAATAAAACTGACTTCATATATCTCTAGTTTGAATAATTCGAACAATATACTATCAATATTTCAAGAAATTGATCGCAATAACATTTTTAAGAAAAGTATAAACCTACTTTGTCATTGCCTGAATAGCAGCTAATAATTGTTTCTCAATTGGGGTTGCTGCAGAAAGATCATCTGCAATGATATTAGAAGGTTCTTCCGATTTCCCTTTCTCGATCATTTTATTCAGCTTAGGAAAATATTGGTCCACATTTCTTGTGGTATTTGAACTGATATGATGCAATACAAGTAACCCAATAGATCCATCGATCCCTGGCCCTTTCACGCCTTCTGTATACCATTTACCTGTGATATATTCGACCCCATCAACTACAAAATAATGTAGGTTCAATTGATTTACAGAATTACAAATGGGATAGTCCATTCTTTTTTTATCGAAATCTTCCACGTGCTCTTTATACAGATCAAAAATCGCATTTGGTTTTTTTGATAAGGTTCCCGAAACGCTTATTAAACA
>CAIYAG010000219.1 GCA_903924075.1 uncultured Bacteroidota bacterium
GCAAGATGGCGGAAGACGCGGTGAACAACGTCGTCTTTCTTTTACATCCTACAAGCAGGGGAAAGTTGTTAGATAAAAGAGAAGAGATAAAAGTGAAGAGAGGAGAAGAAGTGAAAAGTGAAAAGATAACAGAAGAAGTGAAGAGTGGAGGATGTATTACTTCGAATTTAATGATTGGAGATTCTGTTAAACGAGATGAAATGATCTCAGCGATTATTGCTGAGGATTCGAATAATGCGGTGCTGTTGCATGAAGGTTATCTATATATTATTGCTGATATCATATTTGCCATTCGACATGAATTAGCGGAAACTGTGGAAGATCTTTTAGCTAGAAGAACAAGGTTGCTTTTCTTGAATGCAAGATTGGCGCATGATCTGGCTCCTCAAATGGCTGCACTATTAGCGCTTCATCAGCAAAAGGATAAAAACTGGGAGTTTCAACAAATAACAATGTTCCAACATCTATCTAAGCAATACATGGTTGATTAAGAATTGCAAAATGATGACCATTTCCTTTCAAAAACAAAACATGCTGTGTTGCAATTTCTACTTATCTTAAGTAAATTAGCACAACGATTTCTTCCCACGGATTGTACAAAACTTGGTTTAATCATGTTGTTTTGCTTTTTAAAATGAGAAAAACATTTTTTTATAAATTAGTATTTCTTCTTGCAGTATTCTTTTTCACTCAAAATATACTGATTGCACAAAGCAAAGTAACCGTTACGCTAAAAGGGTTACAGGCTGGTGATACAGCACTCTTGCGAATTCAAAAAAGCAGTGAAGGTTTTAAGTTTAAATATTTAGGCGGAACAGGAGCCGATCTTACTTATGTGTTTGATTCTTTGTCGAATGGTAAATGGGCTTTAGGTGTGGATGCGAAAACCTATATCTTTCCTACAGCAGCTACGCTCGACTTGAACAATAGCAATATTTCAAGCACCATACAATTAAACAAAGCACCTGTAGATAGCAACTTCAATTATAGTTGGCAGGATGATAGTAGTTATGTTGGTCACGCTCAGCAGACCTACATCAATGACACCGTTAAAATCAATATTTTAGGAAAAGCAGAAAAAGTGCCCGATGATTTTAATGGCATCAAATTATTAAATAAGTACGGTTTTTTATTAAGCGATTCGATCACGAAGTGGACTAGCGAAGAGTCCTATCGATTGTATCAAAATCTTTCAAAATTTAATTTTCCTTTTTTTCGCGAAAACGACACAGTGTATGTGAAGGTTAAAATATTTATCACAGATGCATTCATCGATCGAGATATTTCGATCGTTACTATCAATGGTGTGGATGTTATTGTTATTTCTAGAGCTGCATTCACTTATGCATCTCCATTAGTGGTTACAGTTGATAACGTAAAAGGGAATTTCTTTTCGAAAAGATTGTATGATGCTTGTGTGTATTATTATACCAACGCAGGACTTAACACTAGTAGAATTTCTGAAATTGCACAAAATCGATTCGGTATTCAATTCTTAGAACCTGGTAGCACATTAGCAGGTATCATGAATGAAACCGCTAGCAATTTTCAATCTTTCACTTCTGATGAAAAACTCATCATTCTATCAATGTTCGAAGAGTACCCTGATGCCATGCAAAGTCAGGCTGGATTAAAATATTTGGTTAGAAGAATCAATGGTCAGAAGAATCCAAAATACCCTGAAGCGCCGGCAATTGCTTGGACTGGAATTGGTACGATTGAGTTTATGGAAAGTGCTTTTAGTAGTCAGGCTATTCAATATATGCAGCGTTTAGTTTTACACGAAAAAGCGCATTTCTTCTGGGCCTTTACTTTTGACGCAACTTTA
>CAIYAG010000220.1 GCA_903924075.1 uncultured Bacteroidota bacterium
CCTGCAGAAATATGAAGTAATGCAAACAAGTGTTGATCGGTTGAATTATAATTTGCAGAACGAGTATAATATTGGTTATTATAATTGTAGAGATAATTATAATTTTCTGCTTTCATAAAATAAGAGGATGTACCCATACTTACAAAAGTATTTGCATTGCCACTGCTATAGAAATGATATGTTCCGATAATTGGGATGTCCCACATTTTACAATAACCATCCACTGTTTCAAAATTGTAATAACTTGCCCAGCTTCCCTTTGGAGGATTGAAATCCTCCCCCTTCAATTTGTAATTTTTTTGTGTATACACTGCACCGGTTTGTACAGACCAATGGTTATTGATACGGTAACCAATGGTTGCTCCAATATTGTATCCTGGTTTGGATGCGTAATGATATTTAACTGTGCTTACATCAACTCCACCTACTAGGCCAACAAAAAATCCTTTCTTATTTTTCGGACTGATCATGACCGATTTATTACTGAAATCTGCGATCGGTTCAACTGCTGTTACAGCAGAAGGTTGAAAAGCCTTGACAGTATCTATTTGGTTTGTTTGACTATTTGTGTTCGATTTTTCGTTTGCCATTTTTGATACAATATCAACGGAAGTGTTGTTATTATCCAATTGACTATCATTAGGCGTAACTACGATCAAATTGGTCTTAGCAGGATTTTCAGCAATTACAGTATTAGAGGCTTTTGATTTTGTAGAAGCTTCAAAAGGGTGGTTGATCAGAACAGGTTGTTTGATTGATTGAACAATGGGTTGTTGAGATATGTTTTGTGCCCTTTTGTTTTCGGTTTCAATATTTTGTTGAGTAGGAGTTGGGTTGATATTTTTAATTTCTTGAACCGTTGGATTTTGAATCGGTTGTTTTTGATTAGTAATGGTAAAATAGTAGCCAAGGCCAATCGCCAAAAGGCCTGGGAAGATCCACCAGATAATTCCATATCTTCTTTTTTTCTGCTGTGGCAGTTCTCTGTCCAGCACACGCTGCATCAGATCCCAGTTACCCGCACTCGGAGCATCATAAGCTTCGGCAGCAGATTTGGTGATTTGATCCAGTTCCTTATCGTCTTCAAAACTATGCATAACGTTTATACTCTTTTTTGTCTTTGATCAGTTTTCTTAAATTCTGTCTGGCCTTCGATAAATTCGATTTTGAAGCGCCTACACTTATTTTTAATTGATCAGCAATTTCATCGTGACTATATCCTTCAATTACAAATAGATTAAATACAGTTCGATAAACTGGCGATAGCAATCGAATTGCTTCAATGATTTCTTGGTAAGCAATTTTATCCAGACCAGTTTCTTGTTGATCAACCTGTTGGTCTTTTTCAGGGCTCATATCATAGCTCACTAATTTGAGTTGTGTTTTTCTCAAATGATCGATACAGGTATTTACAATAATTCGTTTAAACCAGCCTTTTAAAAGTGCTTCAGGATCGCTTTGTAAATTATAATTGAATTGCTGTATGTTTTTGAACAGCTTTACAAATGATTCGCTAACCAACTCTTCCGCTTCATTCAAATTACTGATATATCTGAAGCTGATCTTTAGGGCATATCCATGTAGCCATTGGTACATTTCCCTTTGGCTATTTCGGTTGTTCTGGCAACAACCCTTTATTAGGCTAGTTATTTCCGGTAGTTCTTGGGGCAATGTTCTAAAATAACTGGTATGAGGCAATTTGTGTTCCAATTTTTGGTTTTCTCCTATCGCAATACGATAGTTGAGCCAAATTGGTTGCTTTCAAAAGATAAATTACCCTGTTTTCCCGTCTCTAACGGTAATTTTCTTCTTGTTTTTGTTCTTCTTGTCATAATCCTCTACTTCCTTGGGCTTGGCTTTAGCTTTGTCGGCTGGTTTTGTTGATGTACTATCAACGCCATCTGCCATTACCACCTTATTATTGAGGGTTTGCTGATCGCCGGTCTGTAATTGATCTAAGATATAGGTTTCAGTAGTTAGTAGGTTCCCCAAATTGGGATTATAATATTTCCATGTCCCATGTTTTAGAGAGTTGCCCTCATTTTTCACGATCACTTTTTCATATTTATCTGGGTATTTCGGATCGGGAACTTCGATGGTATCAATTGCTTTTGCAGGATTCAAAGCCTTCCAGCTTTCCTCGTGCTCTAATCCCATGAGGTTAAAATAAGAACATTTGCCATTTTTATTCCCCCAACGATAATTTTCAACTGCCATCAGATCGCCCATTAAATTAAACCTTCTCCATGTACCTTCTTTTCGATCATTTACAAAATTCCCTTCCTCTTCATACCCCGGTTCTCCTCGCAATGCATCCACATGCACCACCCATTGGCCCCGCTTGATGCCATTGAAATCTGTACAATTCAAAGTATCACCTTTTGAGCTGATTTTATAAGTTTTGCACTGGCCAAAACTGATGGAATGAATTAATAGGATTAACGGTATGAATAATAAGCGCATTATTACTAAATTGTTCTTCGAATTTACCAATAATTAATATGCGCATGAGAAAATTAACTTTTGCAATACTGGCATTTTTTGCCCTTTCCAGTAACGCACAGATCAAACCAACTTCAGCTTCCGATCGATTAAAAACACTCGATCAAAAGAAAGCCCTTTTGAAAAGTTCCTTGGTGAATCAAATAGGATTTAAAAGTATCGGGCCAAGTGTCATGAGTGGAAGAGTCGTAGATATTGATGCTAATCCACAAGACCCCACAGAGTTTTATATTGCGTATGCTTCTGGTGGGGTTTGGTATACCAATAACAACGGACAAAGTTTTACACCCATATTCGATACTGAAAATACATTAACCATTGGTGATATTGCCATCAATTGGCAGTCAAAAATTATCTGGGTAGGAACAGGTGAAGTAAATAGTAGTCGTTCTTCCTATGCTGGAATTGGTATCTATAAATCTACCGACCTTGGTAAGCATTGGGAGTATTTAGGCTTACCTGAAAGTCATCATATAGGGAAAATTCAATTGCACCCAACTGATCCTAATACTGTTTGGGTGGCGGCACTCGGACATTTATTTTCTTTCAATAAAGAACGCGGTGTTTATAAAACAACCGATGGTGGAAAATCATGGAAACAGACTTTAGCAATTGATGATAAGACTGGTGCTGTTGATCTTGAAATGAATCCACAAAACCCGAACGAATTGTATGCTGCCATGTGGTATAGAACCAGAACTGCATCTAATTTTGAAGAGGGAGGTAAAACAAGTGGTATTTATAAAAGTGTGGATGGCGGTAACAATTGGTCGCTCCTTACAACTGCTGGTAGTGGTTTCCCAACAGGCGATATTGTTGGAAGAATTGGGTTAGCGATCTCTCCAAAAAATCCTAGCGTGGTATATGCAGTGTTAGATAACCAAGCGCATCTTCCTGATACTGCAAAGAAAAATTTAGACACTTCACGTTATACCATTCAGGATTTTAAAAATTTAAACAAGGAACAATTTCTTGCGTTGGATGATAGAAAGTTAGGAGCATTTGCAAGCTCTAGGAGAAATGGGATTCCTGCTAAATATACGGCACCAGTTCTGAAGGATTTAGTAAAGAATGATAAACTGAAACCTACGTGTATATGGGACTTTTTATTTGATGCAAACACAGCAATGTCTGAAACTCCCATCACTGGATGTGAAGTGTATCGCAGTGAAAATAACGGACAGAGTTGGAAAAAAGTAAATGACAATTCGATCCCTGGATTTTTCTATAGTACTTATGGTTATTATTTTGGAAAGATTTTTGTGAGTCCTACGAATGAAAATAAATTATTCATCACAGGATTAAATGCAATGATGAGTAAAGACGGCGGCAAAACTTTTCAGAATATCAGTAAGGAACAAGTACATTCTGATCACCATGTGATTTGGATCGATCCTGCAAAAGATAGTCATATCATTAATGGTAATGATGGTGGGTGTAATATTTCTTACGACGATGGGGCGCATTGGTTCAAAGCCAATACACCTGCAGTAGGGCAGTATTACAATATCGCAGTAGACAATGCAAAACCATATAATGTGTACGGTGGTTTACAGGATAATGGAACTTGGTACGGACCAGGTAATAACCGCGAGAACTACAACTGGTATGCATCAGGATTCAATCCTTTCCAATCGATCAATGGTGGAGACGGCATGCAGGTGCAAGTAGATCTGCGCGATAATAAAACCGTGTACAGTGGTTCACAGTATGGTTCTTATTCTCGTCAGAATCTAGCAACGAAAGAAGTGAAATTTATAAAGCCTTCGAATGATTTGGGTGAACCTCAATTTAGATTCAACTGGCAATCTCCCATTTTATTGAGCAAGCATAACCCAGATGTATTGTATTATGGCTCTAATAAATTTCACCGTTCATTTAATAAGGGGGATAGTTTACCTGCGATCAGTGCAGATTTAACAACCAATCCTGCACAAGGCGATGTGCCATTTGGTACATTAACTACGATCAGTGAAAGTCCGTTGAAATTTGGTCTGATCTATGTGGGTACGGATGATGGGAATGTACAATTGAGTAAGGATGGTGGATATACCTGGACGCTGATCAACAAAAAACTTCCAAAGGGTTTATACGTGAGCCGCGTGATTGCAAGTGCTTATCAAGAGAGTAGGGTATACCTGAGTTTGAACGGTTTTAGAAACGATAATTTTCAACCTTATTTATACGTGAGTGAAGATTATGGAACTACCTGGAAGCAAATTGGTAAAACATTGCCTAATGAGCCGATCAATGTGATCAAAGAAGATCATGCTGTTGATGGATTATTATATGTTGGTACTGATGGTGGTTTGTATGTGAGCACTGATGCGGGTGTAAATTTTATGGCATGGGATAAGGGTTTGCCCTTTAGTATACCTATCCATGATATCGTTACACAGCCCCGTGAAAATGAGATCATTTTAGGAACACATGGTCGCAGTTTGTATGTAGGTAAATTGGATGATGTTCAAAGGCTCGTAAAAGATCCTGAGTACAGGAATAAAAAACAAGCAGAAACTGAAAAGACTGATAAATAAAATCAAAAGTCAAAATTCAAAATTCAAAAGTCAAAAAAATATAGCCCTTGAGATTTCGAGGGCTATATTTTTTTGAGAATCCATAAGTCTTGTCCGCCAAATTTTTCCGGATGCTTTGTGCCGTCATAATAAAATTTTATTTCAAATGCTCTTTCAATGATCTTTTTAAAATAATCTTCCATTACATACAAGGTATAATTACGATTGCCAGATTGTAATTGTTTGTTTTGATAAAAAACTTTTTCAAAAAAACCATTTTCAGTCAATTTGTTTTTTTCTTTTTGCAGTAATTGCGAATGGAAAAAACTTCCGTGTGTGGTGATTAATAAGAGGCCACTGGGTTTAATGATTCTTTGTAATTCTTCGATCCATGCAGCTTGCAATTTTGATGAAAGATGCGTGAATACTGAAATGCCATAAACCAAATCGAAATAGTTTGCAGGATAGGATGTTGGCGCATTTGAACTGATCGCTGAAAAATGAACGTCCTTGATATGTTGATGATCCCATTCGATCATTTGTTTATTGATATCGGCAGCATACAATAATGCATAAGGATTATAATCATGCATATGTTGAATAATCCTGCCCGTACCGCAACCCCAATCACGAATGGTTGGCATTTCTGTAGGGATGAATTCAACTGTCCAGTCTAATAGTACTTTAGCAGCTAATTTGCCATCATCGAAATACTTTTGATAGTCTAATTGAAAGGTTTC
>CAIYAG010000221.1 GCA_903924075.1 uncultured Bacteroidota bacterium
ATACTGTTAAACAAAGAGAAGCTTACATTTTTTATACTAATAGGAGTGCCTAATTCTTTTGAAAACTTTTCTACGGCAATTTGAACGATCCTGTTTTGAACAAAATCAGTTTGTATAGCAATAAAAACGAAAAGAAGTAAAGCCAGGATGCTTAAAACAATTTTACTCGATATGTGGAGTGCTTTCTTCAGTTTAGCTGACTTTGGGGGTTAAAATTACGCTTACGGTATTGACAGTCAAATACAATACCAAACTTGGCAATTTTTCAAATTTTCATGAAAATCAGCCTAAACAAAAATAAGGAATCCTTTTATCACCCTTATAAGTGAACTGTTTCTTAGAAACCCGCAACAGAGTCATCTCCACGAATATCTGCAGCAGTTTCCCTTTTGCCATCGCTGAGAAGTCTGATGGCTTCGGTTCTACCAATGCCATCTCGTTCCACCAGTTTATATCCCATGGCTATTAATTGCTTTTTGGTATTCGCATCAAAATCCTTTTCGATCATCACATTATCAGGGAGCCACTGATGATGAAATTTTGGTTTATTGATGGCATCGCTGGCCGACATATTGAAGTCGATAATATTTACGATCCCTTGAAATACCGAAGTAGGAATGGTGGTACCGCCCGGTGTTCCGATCACTACATAAGGCTTTTTATTTTTAAGGATCAAAGTTGGGGTCATAGAACTCAACATTCTTTTGCCAGGGGCAATGGCATTTGCTTCACCACCCACAGCACCATACATATTGGGTACTCCAGGTTTTACACTAAAATCATCCATTTCATTATTCAACAAAAAACCTGCTCCGCTAACAACCGTTTTGCATCCATATCCACCATTTAGCGTAGTAGTGATACTCACCATATTTCCGGCGGCATCCATTATGCTGATATGGGTAGTTTCTTCACTTTCGTGAATTGTACCTGCTTTTACTGCTGCACTTGTACTTGCTTTATCCGGACTATAATCCTTCATCCTTTCTGCTAAGTATGCCTCATTGGTTAAGGTCTTAACTGGCACTTTCCAGAAATCAGGATCTCCCATATGTTCTGCTCTATCTGCGTAACTCCTTCTTTCAGCTTCGATCATCAATTGAACAGATTTAGTTGATTGAAAACCATAAGAACCAACAGGATATTTCTCAATCATTTTCAGCATTTGATTGATCAGGATACCACCACTGCTAGGAGGCGCAAAACTGATAATATGGTGTCCACGATAATCAAATTCAATAGGATTGCGCAATTTAGCAGTATAATTCATCAGGTCTTCTAAACTGATAATACCATTGCCCCTTTGCATTTCAGCAACAATCAGTTTGGCAGTTTCACCATCATAGAACCCCTTGGCACCATCCTTCTGAATGCGTTTCAAAGTTGCTGCAAGATCTTTCTGGATCAATGTATCACCCACATGCCATTTGCCTTCTTTGACAAATGCGATAGGCTGACTATTAAATTTTATAAAATTTTCTCTATCACCATTAAAACTATTCACCTGTTTTTCTGTAAGTACAAATCCTTTTTCAGCCAGATCAATGGCAGGTTGAATCAGGGTTTTAAAAGGAAGTTTAGCATAAGGAAGGGTTGCAAACAGTCCGGCAATTGTTCCCGGAATACCGGATGCTAAATGCCCAACCTGTGAAAGTGCAGCTACCGCATTTCCGTTTTTATCTAGGTACATATCGCGACTGGCTTTTGAAGGAGCAGCTTCACGATAATCTAAACCAATTAATTCTCCATTCGATTGTCTGGCTAATAAAAATCCACCACCACCAATATTGCCTGCTCCTGGATATACAACAGCAAGTGCTAATTGAGTAGCGATCCCCGCATCGAAAGCATTGCCACCCTGTTCCATGATGGCTGCACCAACCATACTTGCCAAAGGATGTGCAGAACTTACAGAAGCTCTTCTAAATTGTCCGTTTTTAACTACCGAATAATGATAAGGGTCTACTTTTTTGCCAGGCCCTACAATCGAGACTTGGGCGTTACTGGTTTGCAATGAACCAAGCAATAAGCAAATGCTGAGGGTTTTGAACATTTTCATGGGAGAAAATTAATCGATTTGATACAAAATCAGGCTAATATTTATAAAGAGTGTGTAAAAATAACTGTGCCGTATCGTTCAAAGCTTTTTTAGTTTAACTACATTCACGGCTCATTTTTATACTATGAAACCATTCAGTTTAATTTTTGTTTTATTATTATCAGCTTCTTTTGCAATTGGGCAAGATGTACAATCGCCAGCTCAGTTCCTTGGATATGCGGTAGGGGCCAAATATACGCGTCACCATCGGGTGGTGGAATATTTCAAATCTGTTGCACAGGCTCGGCCTGACATGGTGAAGCTTGAGAAATATGGAGAAACTAATGAGGGAAGAGAATTGCTGATCACTATTATTGCAAGCCCCGAAAACTTAAAAAGGATTGAATCTATCCGTCTTAATAATTTGGACATGGCGGGCGTGCTCAAGGATAAATCTGCTGAAACAATCTCAGATGCTCCAGCCATTGTATGGCTTAGTTATAATGTTCATGGAAATGAGACTTCGTCATCAGAAGCGGCGATGCTCACATTGTATACCTTGGTAGATCCGAAAAACGCGAGTTCAAAAGAATGGTTGAAAAACTTAGTGGTGATCCTTGACCCATGTATCAATCCAGATGGAAGGGATCGTTACGTAAACTGGTTTAATTCAATGGTTGGGATGCACGCTAATCCTGAACCACTTGCTCGAGAACATATGGAGCCATGGCCAGGTGGAAGAAGCAATCATTATAATTTCGACTTGAATAGGGATTGGGCTTGGCAAACACAAGTAGAATCTCAGCAGCGTTTAAAAAAATATAATGAGTGGTTACCACAAGTGCATGTTGATTATCATGAACAAGGTTATGATCAGCCCTATTATTTTGCTCCAGCAGCGGAACCTTATCACGACGTAATTACACAATGGCAAAGAGATTTTCAGGGCCTGATTGGGAAAAGCAATGCAAGCTATTTTGATAAAAATGGCTGGCTATTTTTTACCAAAGAAAGATTTGATCTATTATATCCTTCTTATGGCGATACCTATCCAATTTATAAAGGCGCTATTGGTATGACCTTCGAGCAAGGTGGTATTCGCAGTGGGTTAGCCATCGTAAATAAGAATGGAGATACACTAACACTGACCGATCGTGTCATGCACCATTACACTACAGGGATTTCAACAATCGAAACCAGTGCTAAGAATCAGCAACGATTAATCAAAGAGTTCAAACAATTTTTTAGTGATAGTAAGAGCGGAAAAATTGGCGAGTACAAGACTTATGTGCTTACTTCTAAAGATGAAAATAAATTGTTGGCTGTAAAAAAAGTATTGGATCAAAATGGAATTGAATCAGGAACGATCAGCAATAAAAGTTTCAAAGGATACAATTATTTTTCAGGTAAAGAAGAATCATTTGTTGATGAAGGTTTGCATTTAGCTATCAGCGCTTATCAGTCAAACGCAGTTTTGGCAAAAGTGCTATTAGAGCCCAAAACAAAATTAACCGATTCGAATACCTATGATATAACTGCATGGGCATTGCCATATGCATACGGCATCAAGGCTTATGCAGTGAAAGAAAAGCTGGAAGTAAACACCGATACAAAGCCCGCATCTGTGATCACGGTTCAAAATGCAGCTTACGGGTTATTGATCCCTTATACTTCATTGAATTCTGCAAAAGTTTTAGGCCATTTGTTAAAGAGCAATGTAAAAGTGCGATACACCACTCTGCCATTTACATATAATGGGAAAGAATATGAGCGGGGCACTTTAGTTGTACTAAAAACTAGTAATGCTTCAGTTAATTGGAATGCCATTGTAAACGAAGCTTGCCAGAAATACCATGTACAACCTGTTGCAGTTGAAACTGGTATGATGGACAAAGGAGCAGACTTTGGGTCAACAGATATCAGAGTAATTAGTCCTGCTCCGAAAGTTGCATTAATTAGCGGTGAGCAGACTTCAAGTTTAGGTGCAGGTGAAATTTGGCAATTCTTTGATCAACAATTAGACTATCCGCTAACCTTGGTGAATGCGAACGACCTTGGCCGTTTTAATCTTAAAAATTATCAAGTATTGATCATCCCTGATGGTGTGTATAGAACGCTAACAGATAAGCCAACCACAGATAAGTTGAAAGATTTTGTAAAAGCGGGTGGAAGATTGATTGCCATTGAATCTGCAGCCGATCAATTGGCTGGTGCTGATTGGGGTATTAAATTAAAAGAAGATAAACAGGAAGATAAAAATGAGTATGCTGCCCTGAAAAAATTTGCAGACCAAGAAAGAAATGCACTCACTGGGTCCATCCCAGGCGCTATCTATAAAGTTGATTTAGATAACACACATCCATTGGCTTTTGGATATCCTGATTTTTATTATACTTTAAAACAGGATTCCAATATTTATGATTTTATAAAAGATGGTTGGAATGTAGGGGTCTTGAAAAAAGATGCCTATGTTACTGGATTTAGTGGTGTTAAAGTAAAATCTAAGTTGAAGGATGGGACTTTGTTTGGGGTTCAACAAATGGGAGCAGGTTCTGTTATTTACTTGGCCGACAACTTGATGTTCCGTCAGTTCTGGGAAAATGGAAAACTGCTCTTTTGCAATGCAGTATTTCTGTCTGGTCAATAATTAGTTTGAACGGTTAACAGATTTTTTTTCGGAACACTATCTTCGTTACACACATAATGGTTCTAATTATGAGAATTTCTATGCGATATTGCTCAATGTTTATTTTATTGCTTTTTTCATGTATCATGGAATTGCATGCACAGCTTCCTGTTATTAATAATAGCGCTGATATTTATATGCAGTTAAAAAAGCTACAAGTATTGGGAAGTGTGTTATATATAGCGGCACATCCTGATGATGAGAACAATGGATTTTTACCCTATCTGGCAAAAGAGAAATTATATCGTACGGGTTATTTAAGTTTAACCCGGGGTGATGGTGGACAGAATTTAATCGGGAACGAACAAGGAATTGATCTGGGTTTAATAAGAACACAAGAACTTCTCGCAGCCAGACGGCAGGATGGGGCAGAACAATTCTTTAGCAGGGCCTATGAATTTGGGTTCAGTAAAAATGCACAAGAAGCTTTAAAAATTTGGGATAAAGAAAAGATCCTGAGTGATGTGGTATGGGTCATCCGTCAGTATCAGCCAGACGTGATCATCGCACGTTTCCCTGGAGATGCAAGAGCTGGGCATGGCCACCATGCAGCGTCTTCCATACTGGCAGTGGAAGCATATACTGCTGCGGCAGATTCAACTCGCTTTCCGGAACAATTAAAATATGGTGTAAAACCTTGGCAGGCCAAAAGGATATTGTGGAATACATTCAATTTTGGAGGAACCAATACCACCAACAATGATCAATTTAAAATTGATGTAGGAGGCTATAATCCTTTACTTGGAAAGAGCTATGGAGAAATTGGAGGAGAAGCAAGGAGTATGCATAAAAGCCAGGGAGAAGGAAGACCCCGACGCCGTGGTCCATTCTATGAATACTTTACTCCACTTGGAGGAGATGCCCCTAAAAACGAACTGACCGACGGTATTGATATTAGTTGGAACAGGGTAAAAGGTGCGGAAGGGATTGCTCAAATGATCGATCAGATTATTCAGGCATATCAATTTGAACACCCTGAAAAATCGGTTGATGCATTGGTGGAACTGTATAAAAACATCCATCAACTTCCCAACAAATCAAATTGGGAAAACAAAAAGTTAGAAGAAGTAAAACAGCTCATCATTGCATGTAGTGGTTTATTTTTCGAGGCAACAACCGAAGAAGAATATGCTGTATTGGGCGAAAAAATGAGTATCAACTTTTTTGTAAATAAGAGAAACGATGTGAAGGTTCAGTTGGAACAGGTCTGGATGAATAACGCAGTTGATGGTTCATTTGATTCAATCATGCATGCTGCTTTGCCTAACAATGGAAACATTTCTTTCAATAAAATTTTCACTGTTGAGAATTCTAAAAAGTTGAGCCAACCTTATTGGCTAGCCAATAAGCAAGATCAGATCGGAAGTTTTAATGTAGCAGATCAACAATTGATCGGTCAGGATGAAAATAAAGCAGCGTATACAGTAAATTTTAGTTTCTCAATCAATGGGGTTACCATTACTGATCAAAAGCCAGTTCAATATAAATATGTAGATCCTGTGAAAGGAGAGTTGTATCAACCTTATATTGTGATCACTCCTATTATTGTATCATTAACGCCTGATGTTGTTTTAACGAATGTTACTTCAGGTAAAAAACAAATTGCAAAGCCAAAACTGCAATTACAATACAAATCAAATTTTACTGCCAGGCGAATTCCAGTTACCATTCAATTAAAGCAAGCTGCAAATAGTATCTATTCAAAAGATACCATCATTGATTTTGAAACCGGAAAAGTTTTTGTAGAAAGCATTGCAATGCCTAAAGATTTTAATAAAGATGAACAGCCCAATGTGGTTGCTGAAATAAGCACGCTGATCAATAATAAAAAGCACATTTATACCTCTTATTTACGTGCCATCAAATACGATCATATTCCAGCTATTCATTACTTCTTTCAAAACAATGCAACGGTAATCACTGATGAAGTAAAAGTAGCTGGAAAAAAAGTTGGATATATTACTGGAGCTGGAGATAAAGTACCTGATGCGATCCTTCAATTAGGGTTTGACTTACAATACCTGCATGAGGCTGATATCACTGACGAAAAATTAAAAGAATTCGATGCCATCATGATGGGTATCAGGGCTTATAATGTTTTTGAATGGCTCAGTAATAAGAACGATGTGTTTAATCGGTATGTAGAAAATGGCGGCAATTTAATTGTGCAATATTTAAAAAGTAATCAGATCGGATTAAAGAAGATTAAGGTTGGTCCATATCCATTTATGGTAAATGCTGGCTCAAGGGTTACAGAGGAAAATGCTGCGGTAAATTTTTTATTGCCAGATCACTCAGTATTGAATTATCCTAATAAGATCGTACAAAAAGATTTCGATAATTGGATCCAGGAAAGAAGCACTTATCAGGCAGAGCAATTAGATCCACACTTTGAATTGCCGTTAGGTATGAATGATACGGGTGAGAAACCAGGCAATGGTAGTTTAGCAATAGCTAAATATGGCAAAGGAAATTTTGCATATGTGAGCTTGGTATTGTTTAGGCAATTGCCAGTAGGAAATCCTGGCGCATATAAACTATTGGCTAACCTGATTGCAATTCCCAAAAACAAATAACATGAGTCAAAAACCAAGAAAAAAAATTGGGGCAATCACACTTATTTTAATCGCACTAGGAATTGGTTTATTACTCAAGAATGTAAAGATCGGTCTCGTAATAGGGCTTGCCATTGGGTTATTGGCGGGCGGATTATTAAGCAACAAAGATTAATGGATCAAAGAAACAAAATACCTGTATTCGCCAGTTGGTCGCGCTGGTACCTTGTAGTATTATTTGTACTGGCAATGCTCATTGTATTTTTCACCTGGTTTACTAAATACTTTGCATGAGTAAACTTGATTGGATAGTATTGATTGTAACCTTGTTAGGGATCATTGCGTATGGTCTTTATAAAAGTCGTACATCCAAGAGTTTAGAAGGTTATTTTCTGAGTAATCGAAGCATGCCCTGGTATTTAGTTTTACTGAGTATCATGGGCACACAGGCAAGTGCCATTACTTTTCTTTCAGCTCCAGGTCAGGCATTTACAGATGGGATGCGCTTTGTACAATATTACTTTGGATTACCCATTGCCATGGTAATTCTATCAATCAGTTTTGTGCCCCTTTTTCATAAACTCAAAGTATTCACTGCTTATGAGTTTTTAGAAAACCGATTCGATATTAAAACAAGGGTGTTTACATCTTCCTTATTCCTGATCTCAAGAGGATTGTCAACAGGGATCAGCATTTATGCACCTTCCATTATCCTTTCTTCTTTATTAGGTTGGGATATCTTTTATACGAATATTGTCATGGGCGGGCTTTTGATCATCTATACTGTAAGCGGCGGTGCTAAAGCTGTTGCATATACGCAGCAATTGCAAATGCTTATCATATTTATCGGCATGTTTGTAGCAGGATATTTAATTGTTCATTATTTACCTGCGGGTGTTGGTTTTACAGATGCTTTAAAAGTAAGTGGCGCTTCCGGAAAACTAAATGTGATCACAACAGGGTTTACTGAAAAGGGATTTGACTGGAAAGATCGCTACAATATCATTAGCGGGATTATTGGAGGTTTCTTTTTGGCACTTTCATATTTTGGAACTGATCAATCACAGGTGGGACGGTATTTAACAGCAAAGGATAGTACCGAAAGTAAAGTGGGTTTATTAATGAACGGACTGGTGAAAGTCCCCATGCAGTTTATGATCTTATTATTGGGTGCCATGCTTTTTACTTTTTATCAGTTCAATCCGGCTCCTGTATTTTTTAATAAAGCAGTTGTTGAAAAGGCGAATAGAACAAGCTATAAAGATTCTTTGAAATTAGTGGAGGATCGATTCAAAATACAACAGGGGAAGCAAGAGCAATGGAGTAGGGCCTATGTCTTGCCAGGTAATCAACAGTTGAAAGATAGTTTGCAATGGGGTACACAACAAATGTCAATTACTCAAAAAGAATATAAAACTGTTTTAAAGAAAGCATTACCTCATGCAGATACTAATGATACCAATTATATTTTCCTTCGATTTGTGGTAGACTTTTTACCCAAAGGGTTGGTTGGATTATTGATCGCGATCATTTTTTTAGCAGCATGGGGGTCCATTGCAGCTGCGCTAAACTCATTGGCATCCTGTACGATGATCGACTTCCATGTTAGATTCAGAACTTCTGCTTATGACAGTACGAATGCGATACAGTGTGCGGAAGAATATAAACTATCAAAATATTATACATTAGGCTGGGGCATATTCAGTGTTATTACTGCAGAATTTGCAACTGGAATGGGAAGTTTGATTGAAGCAGTAAATGTGTTAGGCTCACTTTTTTACGGTGTGATCTTAGGAATTTTTCTAGTTGCTTTTTATCTTAAAAAGATCATGGGTAATGCCGTATTCTGGGCTGCAATAATTGGCGAGATGATAGTAGTTACCTTTTTCTTTTTGGACAAGTATGAAATTATAGGCTTGGGCTTTTTGTGGCTCAATGTGGTAGGCGCTTTATCTGTAGTGATCTTAAGTGTTTTGTTTGATAAGATCTTACCAGCGCAACCCACTAAAGTACTTTCTTAAAAGGCCATTCTTGATTGCTATTTGATTTTATCAGAAATGCAATGATCCCTAGTGTTGTAACTGTTAGTCCGCCCATGATCATATTGAATCCAGTTGAAATGAAAACCAATCCCCAAATGATGATCGCTAGAATCACAGGAATAGGATAAAGGGGCATCTTCCATGCGAAATGTGCTTTACCTTTTCTTTTTACTAATAAGATCAATCCGATGGCCTGACCAATAAATTGGATCAAGATCCGCATCGCTAAAATGGCATTGATCACTTCATGTAATTTAAATAGCAAACTAAACACAAATGCAACAGCACCTAGTACGAGTAATGAAATGTATGGGAAGTGTTTTGTAGGATGCAATTTTGCAAATACTTTAAAGAAAGCCCCATCGCTTGCAGCAGCGAATGGAATTCTACTATAGCCAAGTGTAGCAGAAAAAACAGATGCAAATGCTACCCATAAAATAAGTAAGGTAGCAATGTTTGCAGCAGTTGAGCCAAATAATACAGCCACAAATTCGCTTACTACAAATTTACTTTTCTGAATTTGTTCTAATGGTAAAACAGAAGCCACGCTAATATTCATCATCAGGTATAAAACCGCGATCCCCACTATAGAAATGAACATGCTCTTTGGAATATTTTTTTGAGGGTGCATGATCTCTCCGCCCAAATGACAAACATTATAATAGCCTAGATAACTATAAATTGTTTTAACGCTTGCAAATCCAAGCGCGGCTGCGAATGCATGATCTAATCTTAAACCATCGTTCATATGAACAATCGGCTGCAAAAAGTTTCCATGAAATAGTCCGCCTCCAATTAACCATGCCATTGTAATTAATACCCCTACCCAAAGCATCACACTTATTTTCCCGATCGCTTCTATTTTTCGGTACAGCATAACTACGATCAGTATCACTATACTGCCACTCATGGTCTTTCCCTGCCATTCATTTAATGGGAAAATAAATCTGAAATAACTGGCAAAGCCAATGGCTGCTGATGCAATAACTAAGGGAGCTTGAATCATGGTTTGCCATACAAAGAGAAAACTCATCAGTTTACCCCACTTAGGGCCGAATCCTTCTTTAAGAAAATTGTAGCTTCCACCGGCTAGAGGATAGGTTGAGCCAAGCTGACTCCAAACCATCGCATCCACAAAGGATAGAACAGCACCTGCGATCCATGCATATAAAAACCATGGGCCATTCATGATCTCAGCCACCATACTCAATACCACAAAGGGGCCAATGCCCACCATGTCGGTCATATTAATTGCAGTAGCCTGTAAAATACTTATCTTTCTGTCCAGTTTTGGCTGAGGATCATTACCCATATGAGCATAA
>CAIYAG010000222.1 GCA_903924075.1 uncultured Bacteroidota bacterium
GAAATGATTTGTCAGTGTGGCAAAAAAGGATGCCTAGAAACAGAGGCTTCTGGTTTTGCAGTTGTAAGAAATGTACAAGAAAAGTTAAGGGCAGGCGTTGGATCGATTTTGCAACGCGACACCAAAAGGATCGATGAGATTACGCTAGAAGAAATTGTATGGGCTTGTAACCAAGACGATACATTGGCTATTGAATGTGTATCAGCAGTGGGAGAGAAATTAGGAAAGGCAGTTGCCTCTCTGATCAATATATTTAATCCCGAATCTGTGATCCTAGGAGGGTTACTCTCAACTACGAATGAATATATTCGATTGCCCATCAAGAGTTCTCTCAATAAATTTTCTTCGAGTCTGGTAAATAATGATACCCAATTAAAAACCTCAAAATTGGGATTAGCCGCGGGTGTTATGGGTGCATGCCTGCTGGTAAGAAGGACCATTTTCAGCATTTAACTGCTTAAAAGCAGCAATTTGTAGTTGTTTCTGCTACATTTTTATTCAAGTTTACTTGATTGTAGGCCGATGTTTCTTTCTGTTGCTTTGTGTAACAATTCGATCAGCAAATAACATCGTTAACCCCTAAACCTACAACATGACACATCTAGCCCAAGTTGGCAGCCCTTGTTTCAATGCGATATATCACGGATTTACTTGAGAACAAAATAAGTTCAATGTTGGAACCTTGTTTTTGAGAAAATGTCCAAATATGAGAATTTAATCCCAATATGAAACAATAATAAAACGTATCATTTTTTAAAACATTGATTTTCAGATCATTAATTAATGAAAAAATTATGGCATGATAATCGTTTAACGAAATACACTCAAATAACCATCACAAACTACAAAAATGAAAAATAAAATTAACCTGCTGTTTGCCTCTTTATTAATGCTCGCAGCATTTTCATGTAAAAAAGCAACGGATATTGTTGCAACTCCAACAACTCCAACAACTCCAACTGTAAATAAGATCGCTCCAGACGGTTTTACTTACACAACCACTAAAAACGTTTCTGTAAACATTTCTACACTGACCAATGCCAACAAAGCAATTGGCGGTGTGCCAGTTAGTGTTTATAGTCAGGTTGATGGTGCAGTTGGTCAATTATTATTTAAGGGATTTACCAATGCACAAGGTGTTTTAAGCAATGATTTTGCTATTCCATCTTATATCGATACGGTGATCATCGACCCTAATTTTTTGGGTTTGGTGCATAATGCAAAAGCTTATATCAGCGGTACTAGTTTAACTGCTACCATTGGTGGTTCTCAAGGATATGCAGGAAATGTGGTAGGAACATTAAATGAAAATATGGTTCCCCCAACTTCAGCAGGTGCCGTTATTAAAACCGGTTTTGGAATGAACAAAGCCATGGATATTAATGGTGTTAAGACCGATACTAAGTTCTCCTATCTTGGCAGTTATGATGCTGATGGAAGACCCAATTATTTAACCATGCCAGGCGATGAGATCAGTGCAGATTTGTTAATGAGCATCAATGCTTCATTACCAGAAACCAAACAGGTTCCAAAATTGCATCCAGAATATATTGCATCAGGAACAACTTCAAATATTGTGATCAATGAAGATGCGGAAGTTTGGTTGACTTTTACATTTGAAGGTGCAGGTTATAAAAATAGCTTTGGATTTTATGTATATGATTCAAAAAATCCTCCACAAACAGTAGCTGATATCAAAGAAATCAAATTTGTATTTCCAAATGCAAGTTTAAAAGGTAGTGGTGGTTCCATGATCTCAGGAGATAAAGTAAATATTGGAAAATTTCCAGCAGGCGTTACCATTGGTTTAGTATTATTTCAAAATGCATGGAATGGTAAAGAAACAAATACTACAGC
>CAIYAG010000223.1 GCA_903924075.1 uncultured Bacteroidota bacterium
AGATTACACCCTGCTGGCGTTCCGACACAGGTCAGAAACTTGTAGAGCCATTTGGGAAAATTCCGATTTTTTCGGACGGCGAAGGTAGGGAAAAAAGTGAAAAGTGAAAAGTGAAAAGTGAAAAATGTAGCAAAATTGAGCTAAATGACTACTAATTAACAGATTACGGCAGTTACTAAAACTAAAAACCAGCGACCTGGGCCGCTGCTTTTTACAACTAAAATTACCTTATCCTTTCTTTTTTCCTGTTTTTGGGGTAAAAATGGCAAACATCCGCTTTCCTTCCAGCTTTGGCATACTTTCCAAAGTTCCAGCTTCGGCCAATCTTTCTGCAAACTTGAGTAGCAATAATTGTCCGCGGTCTTGGAACATGATTGCACGTCCTTTGAACTGAACATAGGCTTTCACCTTATTACCGTCTTTTAAGAAGTTTTCAGCGTGTTTTGCTTTGAAATTAAAATCATGATCATCCGTTCCGGGCGTAAAACGAATTTCTTTCACTTCGCTCTGCTTGGAATTGGCTTTCATTTCCTTTTCCTTCTTCTTCTTCTCGTAAAGGAATTTTTTATAATCGATCACTTTACAAACGGGAGGATCGGCTGTTGGAGAAATCTCCACCAGGTCTAATTCCTGTTCTTGTGCAATTTTTAAAGCTTCTGATGTAGCAACAACTCCTACAGTAACATTGTCGCCTACTAAACGAACCTGTAAGGCTCTAATTCTTTCGTTGATACGATGTTCAGGCTCAGGCTGCCTGTTAAACCTTGGGTTAAATCTTCCTCCCCCTCTTGGTGGTAATGCCATTAAAACTTGTTTATTTAAAAATTTATTTCAGTGTAAAGATAGTAATAAAGCTGACTATTCTGCTGATTTGCGATTTTCTATTTCATCTACCACAAAATCAATAAATGCGTCAACAATCTGAATTCCCATATCACCCTTACCTTGTCTACGAACCGATAAGATATTCTCCGCAACTTCCTTTTCGCCTATTACCAACATATATGGAACACGCATCAATTCTGTATCGCGAATTTTCTTTCCGATCTTTTCACTCCTATCGTCTACTTCTACCCTTACGCCAGCCTTACGCAGCTTAGCTTTTACAGCTAATGCGTAGTCTATAAACTTATCGCTAATTGGCAATATTTTAACCTGTAAAGGAGCTAACCAGACTGGGAATTTACCAGCATAGTGCTCTAATAAGAATCCAATAAAACGTTCATGGGTTCCTAATGGTGCCCTATGAATGATCAATGGTGTTTCAGGTGAATTGTCTTTATTAGTAAATTCTAATTTAAAACGACGGCCCTGTGCAAAATCTACTTGATTGGTTGCCAAAGTAAATTCTCGACCAATCGCACTCCAGATTTGAACGTCGATCTTTGGTCCGTAAAAAGCCCCCTCATCAGGAACTTCCACAAATGGCGTACCTGATTCGATCAATACTTTACGCACCATTTCTTCGGTTTCTAACCATAATTCTGGTTCATCAATATATTTTTTTCCCAATTTAGCAGGATCGTGCAAACTCAAGCGCATCACGTATTTATCGATGCCAAATATTTTGAAATACTTTAAATACATTTCATTTACCGCACGGAACTCCTGGGCAAAATCTTCTTTCGAACAATAGATATGTGCATCATTCATGTGCAAGCAACGCACGCGCATCAAGCCAAATAATTCACCACTTTGCTCATATCTATAACAAGTACCGTACTCTGCTAAACGCAAAGGCAAATCTTTGTAGCTACGCAATTCAGCTGAAAAGATTTTATGGTGATGCGGACAGTTCATTGCCTTCAAATAGTATTTAGTACCATCCAATTCCATAGGAGGATACATACTATCTTGGTAGTAAGGCAAGTGTCCGCTTGTGATATATAAGTTCTCTTTAGCGATATGCGGTGTTACTACACGCTTATAATCTGCGGCTTCTTCTGTTTCTTTAGCTAGTTTCTCTAATTCTTCAATAATAATGGTACCATTCGGCATCCATAAAACCAAACCTTGGCCGATATCATCGTCCATAGTATAAATGCTAAGCTCTTTACCCAGTTTACGGTGATCCCTTTTCTTAGCTTCTTCTAACATCAACACATAAGCATCTAACTCTTGTTTATTGGGGAAAGTAACCCCGTAAACCCGAGTCAGCATTTTATTCTTCTCATCCCCTTTCCAATAGGCACCAGAGATGCTAGTTAATTTGATGGCTTTGATAGCTCCTGTTGCAGGAATATGTGGACCTCTACATAAATCGGTAAAAGCACCTTGGGTATAAAAACTGATGTCTCCATCATTTAATCCTGATAACAGATCCAATTTATATTCATCACCCTTCTCTTCAAAATACTGGATTGCATCCTGCTTTGAGATCCCTTTACGGATATAAGGATTGTTTTGTTTAGCCAGCTCGTTCATTTTCTTTTCGATCTGAACCAGGTCTTCATCAGTCATCTGACGGCCACCCAAATCCATATCGTAGTAAAAACCTCGATCCAATGCTGGTCCAACCCAAAATTTAACACCCGGATACAAAGCCTCTACAGCTTCTGCCATTAAGTGGGCTGATGAATGCCAGAAAGTGTTCTTACCCTCAGCATCATCCCATGTAATTAATTGTAAAGTAGCATCTGCCGTAATTGCACGAGATGCATCCCAAACCTGACCATTCACTTTGGCTGCCAATACTTTTCTGGCCAACCCTTCACTTATTGATTTGGCGATATCCATGGAAGAAATTCCATCCTGATATTCTCTTACAGCGCCATCCGGAAAACTAATCTGTATCATGTATTTTAAATCAAATCTTTATTGAATTCGAGATGCGAAAGTACAAAATTGCGGTCAGACTTAACGCCCCCTTTCAATTTATAAAATCAAAACCTTTAACGCTTCTTTAGTAAGTTGACGATGTAGATTTGTATAATGAGATTGATTTTTACCCTTTTCACTCTTTTACTGCTTTCATTTTCGGCCGAATCCCAAAATATTACTGGGATCTGGAGGGGGTATTTTAGTTCCGCGAACGGACTTTACAGAGATGGGGTTCGGGAAGAAATGTATAAATACGAGGTTCAGATCGATGAAAAGCAGGATAAATCTGTTAAAGGTGTAACCTACTCTTATAAAAGCACCGTTTTCTACGGAAAAGCCAGCATACAGGGGATCTATACTCCAGCTTCTAAAACTTTAATTATTAAAGAAACTGGTTTGTTGGAATTGGAGATCGGTGATAAAAGTCAGCCTTGTTTAATGACCTGCTATCTCGACTATTCAAAAATGGGGAAATTGGAAGTGCTTCAGGGCAATTTCATTTCAATCAATGTAAAAGACAAGGGCGATTGTGGGTCTGGTAAGGTATATCTTGAAAGGGTTGCAAAATCTGATTTTGTTCCTGAAGACTTTTTAGTAAAAAAGAAACCATCTGATACCGCAAAAGCAACTAATACGCCACCTGTTGCAAAAGCACCACAAAATCCCAAACCGGCAACAACTAATTCTGATATTGCCAAAAAAACTGTTCCAAGCATATCGAAACCAACTACAAAAACGTCAACACCAGCTCCTGCTCCAAAAACGAAACCAGGTGCTGAAAGTAATTTAGTGACTACTGCCCCTAAAACCGTTGCCCCACCAGCTATACCGGCGCCAAAAGAAACTGCGTCAATAGCTGAGCCCAAGAAAAAAGATACGATTCCAACTAAACCCAAAGAATTGACAGTTGTTAAAAAAACAGCACTTCCAAAAGTGTTAGTTGAAAGAGAAAATAATTTGGTGAAAACCATTCAAACCGATGAAAGCTTTTTGCAGATCGATCTATATGATAATGGCACCATCGATCATGATTCCATTTCTGTTTTTCATAATAATGTACAGGTAGTAAAAAATGGTGGATTAAGCTATACGCCCATTACGCTAAAAATAAAAATGTCGAAAGAAGACCCAAGACATGAATTTATTATGGTCGCAGAGAATATGGGTGAAATTCCTCCCAATACGGCACTCATGGTAATTACTGCTGGCAAAAAAAGGTATGAGGTATTCCTGACTTCAACAGAAGAAAAAAATGCCAAAGTAATTATTGAATACAAGCCGAAAGAATAGGTTTAGAATTTTACATTCCAGGTGATAGATGGAATGATTGGAAATAATGAAACCTGTTTGGCAGTTACTTTCAAATCCCCTGTGGCTGCAGATCCTGTTTGATCATAGTAAATAAAATAGGGATTCATTCTGCTATAGATATTGTACACACTGAATACCCAATTGCTCGTATACTTTGAATTGGGTTTATGTGTTGGTGTGTAGGTTGCAGCAAAGTCTAATCGATGATATGCAGCCATTCTATAAGCGTTAATGCGACTAAACTCTTGCGTTAGTGTTCCACTTACAAAATAAAAACTTTCAGGTACAGAAATTGCAGCTCCTGTTCCATACACAAACACAGAACCAAATTTCCATTTCTTGTTCAATTCATAGTTGGCAACAACAGATAAATCGTGGCGACGGTCGTTTCTGCTTGGATATTTCATGCCGTCGTTTAAGTCTTTGAATTGGCGCCAGGTCCAACTTAAAGTATAGCCCACCCAACCCGTAAATCTTCCTTTTACC
>CAIYAG010000224.1 GCA_903924075.1 uncultured Bacteroidota bacterium
AGAAGAAGCGAAGGTTGATGCGGTAATTCCACAAACAGCAAAGATCGATCGTGCTACTGCAAAGTGTACCGTTAACTATGATGGTGATCCAAAATTCTCGCCTATTGAAAACACAAGCTTGTATGTAGCTGACAACAGTAGTATTACTGTGATCAAAGCGAAGGATAAATATTTTGCTGTTGATAATGGGGTTTGGTTTCAGAGTAAACAAGCAACTGGTCCTTGGGTGGTAAGTGATGAAAGGCCAAGTGATGTAGATAAAATTCCTGCCAGCAGTTCTGCTTATAATACCAAGTACGTTTATATCTATGAGAGCACACCACAATATATTTATACAGGTTATACACCAGGATATATGGGTGGATATTTATACGGACCAACAGTGATATGGGGAACAGGTTGGTATTATCGCCCTTGGTATGGTGCTTATTATTATCCTCGCCCGGTTACTTTTGGATTTGGCATGAGTTATAATCCATATACAGGTTGGGGAATGAGTTATGGCATGAGTTTCAATGCAGGCTGGTTTACTTTTGGTATAGGGTTTGGTGGTTATGGTTATGGTGGTGGATGGTTTGGTCCGCCAATGTATCGCCCACCATATTGTGGATGGGGTTATCATGGTGGATATTATGGTGGTGGCTACCACGGCGGCTATCATGGCGGTGGAAATACCATCAACATCAACAATCCGAACATCAATATCAATCGTCCGGGAAATATCAACAACCGTCCAGGAACCCGACCAGGTAATATTGGTAATGTTAGTAATCGTCCGGGTAATATCAATACCCGACCAGGTAGTAATAATTTGTACAATAACCGTAAGGATGTGTTGAGTACAAAAGATGTAAATAGAGGTCCGGGTAGTATGGCAACAACCAGACCATCTACCAATGGAAACAACAGATTGCCTGCAACGAATACTGGAAATAATAATTTCAATCGACCAGCTGCAAGACCATCTACAGGAAATGCGAACAATGTATTTTCTGATAAACAAGGAAATATTTTCCAAAACGATAATAAAGGCAATTGGAATCAGCGCGAAGGAAATAAATGGAATCCGAAAGATAAAGCTGGAATTCCTCAAGATGTAAATCGCGACAATTTCAATCGGGATAGAGCCAATAAAATGGAAAATAATCCGCAATGGAGTAGACCACAAACTACCCCGAGCAGGCCACAACAACAAAGCAGACCAACACAACAAGCTAGACCATCCATGCCGCAATCAAGACCAGCAGCGCCGCAAGGAAGACCTGCGCCTTCGGGGGGGAGAGTTGGGAGAAAAGGATAAGAAAAAGTGAAGAGTGAAGAGTGAAGAGTGAAGAACGGATAGGCATTAACTAAATGATAAAACCTAAGCTTTTGCTTAGGTTTTTTTGTCAGATATCGTTTTAAAAAAAACCGTGGCTTGCCGCGGATTAAAAAACATTGTCACATGTAGATTGATGCTCCGTTCTTCACTCTTCACTCTTCGTTCTTCACTAAAATCTCGAACTAAATCGGACATTTTTGATGATAATCGATGAGGTCTATTTGCGCGTGTTCAAATTCATACCCTTTATAGTATTGATACATTTCATCCAACACCGCTTCAATTTCTTCAACGGTGGTTAATGTTACTAATCTTCCACGAAATTCTTTGATATTGGGTAGGCCTTTTAAATAGTTGGTATAGTGTCTGCGCATTTCGAAGATGCCGATCTTGGGGCCTTTCCATTCGAATGATTTGTGCAGGTGTTTTTTACAAACTTCAATTCTTTCTTCGAGCGTTGGGGCGGCCATCAATGTTTTGTGTTGCACATAATGTTTGATCTCGCGAAAGATCCATGGGTAGCCGATCGCAGCTCTTCCGATCATAATTCCATCCACACCATATCGATCTTTATATTCTAAAGCTTTTGGGGCTGAGTTAATATCGCCGTTTCCGAAAATGGGGATCTTGATACGTGGATTGTTTTTCACTTTAGCGATCAAAGTCCAGTCAGCTTCACCTTTATAAAGTTGTGCTCTAGTTCTGCCATGTATGGCTAAGGCTTTAATTCCTGCATCTTGCAAACGTTCGGCAACTTCTTCAATATTTTTACTGCTATCATCCCAGCCCAACCTGGTTTTTACAGTAACAGGAAGTTTGGTGCTTTTCACAACTGCTTCAGTTAAGCGGATCATCAGATCAATGTCTTTCAACACACCAGCACCGGCTCCTTTGCTTACCACTTTTTTAACCGGGCAACCGAAATTGATATCAACTAAGTCGGGATTTACCGTATCAACAATTTTAGCGCTGAGCGCCATTGCATCTTCATCGCCTCCAAAGATCTGAATGCCAATGGGCCGCTCGTAATCGAAAATGTCTAATTTCTGACGGCTCTTAATGGCATCACGAATCAGACCCTCACTACTGATGAATTCTGTATACATCAGATCAGCCCCATTATCCTTGCACACTGCTCTGAATGGGGGATCGCTTACATCCTCCATTGGAGCGAGAAGTAAAGGGAAATCGGGTAAAACTATATTGCCAATATTAACCATCGTATTATTTAGGGTCTGTGCAGCAGAAATGGAGCTTGCCTTTTATCCATTATCTTGCAGCCGCATTCTACAAAAATGCAAATTTACACTCTTATTTCAGATTTGCATGCGTCAGAAGATCGAATTGAATTATCCTTCACAATTGGCTTTGTTATTGGCTTTGTTAGGATTGGGCCTCATTTTAAGCAGTTTCATTGTTTTGGGAATTGGCTCTCAAATGCTGCATGTACCTATGAAAACCGTGACTACAGTCCTGAACGATCCCAAAAACACCAATATTTCTCGGTTTTTGAATACGCTGGCTTCATTTCTTGCTTTTGGTTTGCCAACCATTCTTTTAGGCTTTATTGTTAATATAAAACCTTTTGAATATTTAGGATTTCGGATCAAGATGAGTTCAAAGCAGCTGTTGCTGGTGCTCATGATCGCATTTGTGGGACTCATTTTGAGTGGTGCATTGGGTGAAATCAATCAGGCAATTCCTCTGCCGGCAAAATGGCTTGCTGCAGCTAAAGAGGCGGAAGCAAAATATAAAGAAACGATGATGTCGATGGTAACGATGAAAACCATGGGCGACTATTTATTGTCGATAGTAGTAATGGCAATTGCACCAGCCATTTTTGAAGAAATGCTTTTTAGAGGCGCATTACAGCAAATTTTTGTGGGATGGATGAAAAGTAGTTTCTGGGGTATACTGTTAGCAAGTGTACTTTTCAGTGCCATACATTTTTCCTTTTTTGGGTTTCTTCCAAGAGTGGCGCTAGGCATGGTTTTGGGCTATGTATTTTTTTATAGTAAAAACCTCTGGCTGAATATTTTCATTCACTTTTTGTATAACGGAATAATAGTTACACAATTATTCGTTGCAACAAAACAAGGTAAGCAGATCGATAAAGTGATGGATGAATCTATGCCTATTTGGCTGGGACTGATAGCAGTTTTGGGCATTTTTGTTTTGATGCGCTTATTTAAGCAGGAATCTGAAATGGAATTAGCAAAGCAACAAATTTCTTCTGAAGAAAATATAAATAGTGAGTATGAAAAATTGGGATAAAATCTATAGCACCAAAAGTTTGGCCAAAGCCAGTATCATAAAAGGTTTATTGGAGGAAAATGAAGTGCCAGTTCAAATTTTAAATAAACAAGATAATAACTTTCCAATGTGGGGTGATATTGAAGTGTATGTACCAGCACATTTAAATATTACAGCTACGCAACTGATCGAAAAAGCCTTATTGAATTAAGATCGGTTAACTCAAAGCCTCAATTTTTTTTTCCTATCTTGCTTAGGATACTGCCAAATGCAGTAATGTTTTTATGGCTTTCAACCTTGCAATTTTTAAAACCCGTGCACTTAGTGCCATCATTTTTGCCGCTATCATGATTGGCGGATTAGTTTATAATCAATGGACCTTTCTAGTACTTTTTGCAGTGATCAATTTTGGATGTTGGTGGGAATTCCATCGATTGATGGAAAAGATCGAGCCAACCTATAAGGATCTTCCAAACTTATTGCGGTATACCATGATGCTGATCGGATTTGCCTATATGCTCTATATGTCAAACCCATTCATGTATCCCATCGGGAAATGGAACCTGCATGATTTAGGGGGATATTTTTTAATTGCCATGGCATCACTTTTATTAGTTGGCATAGTGTTGTTTTATAAAAAAATAACATTTAATAACATCCTTTCATTAGTAGCGGGTTTTTTGTATATCTCTTTAAGCTGGGGATTGATGATCAAATTAAGAGGTAGGGTAAATCCGTATGAGCAAGTAGATGCCGGATGGTTAATCCCAGTCATATTAATTGCATCTATCTGGGTGAACGACACCATGGCCTATATCATGGGCTCTATATTTGGGAAAAGACCGCTTTCATCTATTTCTCCTAAAAAAACATGGGAAGGCACCATTAGTGGAGTAATCTTGGCAGTATTGGTGGTAAGTTATGGTGGTCATGCTTTATTTCAGCTGCCATTTCGTTTGTTGATCCTTGTTTCATTTTTGTCTTCCGTTATGGGCACTTTAGGTGATTTATTCGAAAGCAAATTGAAGCGTATGGCAGGTGTAAAAGACAGCGGTAGTATGATGCCGGGGCATGGTGGATTTCTAGACCGGTTCGATTCATTATTGATCGCAACGCCCTATGTATGGCTTTTTGTAGATATGTTTTTATCATAGATTGATTCTTGAAATTGTTCAAAACATTCGAACATCTATTACATTTGCAGCTCAAGTTGAAGCAATGACGATACACAAAGAAGGATATCAATCAATTGGCATAGGCGCACTGATTTTTGGAGTGCTAAACCTGATCTCATTTACTTTTTTAAGTGCTAATTATCCATGGCTAGCGCTATCGATATTTATTATCACACTTGGTATTTTCCTGTTTCTAGTTTCTTTTTTCAGGATCCCCAATAGAACTTTTACAATCAATGCAGATCAGATCATTTGTCCGGCAGATGGAAAAGTAGTGGTAATTGAGGAAGTGGTGGATACCGAATATTTTAAAGACAAGCGGATTCAATTAAGTGTGTTCATGAGCCCCGCTAATGTACACGTAAATAGGAACCCGGTAGATGGCGAAGTGGTTTATAATCAATATCATAAGGGAAAATATTTGGTAGCCTGGCATCCTAAGTCTTCTACCGAAAATGAGCGCTGGAGTGTGGTTGTTAAGAATCCACATGGAGAAATATTGTACAAACAAATTGCGGGAGCTTTAGCTAAAAGGATCTGTAATTATACCAAAGTTGGTGAGCAAGTAAAGCAAACCGAGGAATATGGTTTTATTAAATTTGGTAGCCGGGTTGATCTATTATTACCCCTAACTGCTAAAATTCATGTAGAACTAAATCAGGTTGTAAAGGGCGGAACAACTGTTTTAGCAAGCTGGTAACAATTTTCCATTAAAAATTTCTTAAATTCGAATCATTA
>CAIYAG010000225.1 GCA_903924075.1 uncultured Bacteroidota bacterium
AAACTAAATATTAAAAATCATTCATTAACAAAAACGGTCAACTCTATTTAGGCACGGACACACTCTTCACTCTTCACTCTTCACTCTTCACTCTTCACTCCTCACTCTTCACTTTTAAAAGCCCATTTTAAAAAAGTTGGGAATGCTTCTCCCCATGTTGGCACATCATGTTTTCCTTCTGCCATCAAATAATATTGAATATGCTCATCAGTATATCCTTTTGCTTTTAGTTCCACTATCAGATCCAATGTATCGTCAATAGAATCAATGATACCATTATTATTTCTGTCTGCTTTCTCATCCAGTTCACCACATTGTAAAAAAAATTTCAACCATGGATAAAAATCGGCTTTGCGAATTTGCAAATGCATTAATCGATCCATTTCATCGTCATACCCATTATCGTACGCTTTTCTTCTCCACCAAAGTGACCCACTAAAAACGCCCACTTTATTAAATTGATTCGGATGATTCCAAATAATGTCCAATGCACTTAATGCACCCAATGAAAAACCTGCAAATGATTTATCCTTAAAAGATGCGATCGATAAATGTTTTCTCAAAAAGGGCAATAGCTCATCAAATATGAATTTGCTGTACAAACCGGCCCTTGCTCCCCTACCTTCAAAATCAGCCGCATAAGCAGTTCCGTATTCCATTTTCCGATCCACGCCACAATAGATCCCCACTGCAATCAAAGGCTCAATTTGACCCTGCAGATCTGCTAATATTTTTTCAAAAGGCATTTTAGGAAGATCCTGCCCGTCATTGATCAACAATAAACTGTAGTGAATAGATTCACTTCTTTTCACTGGCAAGTACAGATCAATTTGTACTTCTCTCTCCAGAAAATCCGAATACAAATGAAGTTGTTCAACTTCAACCAATTCATTCTCAGTAAGCATCTTTAATTCCGACATATTTCAAAAATAGGATAATGCGCTAGTCTTAAAAAAAGATGTTTTTTAATGGATATTATTACAATTCAGATGAGTTTCAGTAAATTGAATGCAAATCGAATTTTTTATATAGGTTCTAATAATCACAAAATTGTTATTATGAAAAAAATTGGTGTACTGTTTGGTCAAGAAAGAAGCTTCCCGATGGCCTTTGTAGAACGTGTTAATAGTAAGAATGTGCCGGGCATTATTGCAGAACCCGTAAAAATTGATAAAGTAATGCAGGGTGAAGCAACTGAATATGCTGTGATCATTGATAGGATCAGTCAGGATGTTCCTTTTTACCGCGCCTATTTAAAAAACGCCGCTATTTGCGGTACAGCTGTGATCAATAATCCTTTCTGGTGGAGTGCAGATGAAAAATTTTTCAATAACTGTTTAGCTACAAAGATCAATGTTCCTGTACCAAAAACGGTGATCCTTCCATCTAGAGAATTACCAACTGATACTTCTGACCAATCTTTTAGCAACCTCTCATTTCCAATGGACTGGGAAAGCATTTTCAATTATGTAGGCTTTCCCGCTTACATGAAACCCTTTGCTGGCGGGGGATGGAAGAATGTGTATCGTTTAGAAGATCAAGAAGATTTCTTTGATAAACATAGTGAAACTGCTCAGCTGGTAATGTTATTACAAGAAGAAATTGTATTTGAAGAATATTATCGCTGTTATTGCATTGGTGGCAAGCACGTCAGGATCATGTCTTATGAACCAAGAAACCCGCATCACCTGAGATATGCAGCAGATTTTGCTCCTTCTCCAGAAAAACTAAAAATGATGGAGGAAATTGTATTAAGGATCAATGCCTATTTGGGTTATGATTTCAATACAGTGGAATTAGCATTGAGAGATGGCGTTCCTTATGCCATTGATTTTTGCAATCCTGCACCAGACGCTGATATTAAAAGTGTTGGTCAAGCCAATTTTGATTGGGTGGTTGAAACCGCAGCAAACTATGCGATTGAAAAAGCACAGGCACAAGTGCCTGGTGCTGATAACTTAACTTGGGGTGAATACATTAAAAAAGGAAGCACCAAACAAAGTTTATATCCTTAGCATTTGTGAGCATAAAAAACGATTGTAATTTTTCAATTTAGGCATATAAGAGGAGGCGATTATGGGTAATCTTAGTTATAAACAGTTTACGTTAGGCGTTGAAGAGGAATATATGGTATTAGATCCTCAAACCAGAGAATTGGCAAGCCATGAGCAGAAGATCGTTTTAGAAGGGCAAAAACTGCTGAAAGACAAAGTCAAAGCAGAAATGCACCAGGCAGTGGTAGAAGTTGGAACAGATATCTGCCAAGATATTGATGAAGCATATAAGGATGTGGCTACACTGAGAGGTACTATCTCAGAAATTGCAGGGAACCTAGGTTTTTGGATGGGTGCTTCGGGTACTCACCCGTTTAGTCATTGGGAAAGCCAGCTTATCACCGATCATGTTCGATACAATCAAATTGTGAATGAATTACAGGAGGCTGCAAGGAGCAATCTCATTTTTGGACTACATGTGCACGTAGGTATGGAAGACCGTAAAATGGCCATTCATATCGCTAATACAGCCCGCTATTTTCTTCCACACGTATATGCACTAAGTACAAATTCGCCTTTCTGGGAAGGGCGTGAAACAGGTTATAAATCTTTTCGTACAAAGGTATTTGATAAGTTTCCAAGAACCGGGATCCCCGATTACTTCGAGAGTATTGAAGCATATGAAAACTATGTGAACCTATTGATCAAAACCAATTGTATCGATAATGCCAAGAAGATCTGGTGGGATCTTAGGGTACACCCATTTTTTAATACTGTTGAATTCCGGATCTGCGATGTTCCACTAACAGTAGCCGAAACCATTACTATCGCAGCATTGTTTCAGGCGATCTGTGCTAAGATCTATAAACTTCGTTCTCAAAACCTGAATTTCATGATCTATGAACGCGCCCTGATCACCGAAAACAAATGGCGGGCAAGTAGGTATGGGATTGATGGCACTTTGATCGATTTTGGTAAGGAAACCGAGGTGAATACCCGATTATTGATCTATGAATTGCTTGATTTTGTGGATGATGTGGTTGACGAATTAGGTAGTAGACATATGATCGATAACGTTGCCAAAATGTTCGAAAGGGGCACGGGCGCTGACAGACAACTTGCTGTATATCAACAAACTAATAGTTTAGTAAGTGTGGTTGATTATATACATGACCAATTTCTGAGTATCTAACTAAGCATCCAAAGTTTAACAATCCTGAAGCCCAGGATTCCCGTTTTTTTGTTTTCCTTAGTCGTTAATTTTGGAGGCAGCGAATAGTCTCCGAATGGTATCTTATTCTTGTAATCGACCAAAAAACAAATTAGCCGGTGACGGAAACTGACCTTATTAAAGGATGTATCAAGCAAAATGCAAATTGCCAGCGAATGCTATTTGAGCAGTTCGCCGGTAAAATGATGAGCGTATGCCTGAGATATGCCAATGATAGTATGGAGGCTGAGGATATGATGCAGGACGGCTTTATCAAAGTATTTCAATACTTACACCAATTTAAGTTTGAGGGAAGTTTTGAGGGTTGGATCCGTCGTATCATTGTGAACACAGCGATCCGACATTTAGAAAAAAAGAAGCTTCAATTCAAAGAGATCGATGAATCAGGTGCTGATGCACCTAAACTAGATCCTTATGCCTATTCGCATTTGGGACAAGACGATTTAATGAAATTGATCAATCAATTACCTGAAGGTTATAAGTTAGTTTTTAACTTGAATGTGATCGAGGGATATAGCCATGAAGAAATAGCAGAAATGCTACACATACAACCCGGCACCAGTCGCAGTCAGCTGGTGAAGGCGAGAAAAATGCTGCAACAACAAATCATACAATTACAAAAAATTGCTGTATAATATGACAGATAACCAGTTCGACAACTTCTTTAGGGAGAAGCTCAGAGACCATACGGCTCCGGTGCCTGTTGGTTTATGGGAGAAGATTCGCCCTGAGAATGAAAAACGCCCCAAGGGCTTTTTTCTACGCAAAATAAATGGTACCGGACTTATGGTAGCAGCCTTACTGGTTAGTTCAGTGATTATTGGACTGCTAACCTACCAGCATGCATCTTCTGTACCGGTAACAGAGGCAGCATTGAAACAACCTACAACCATTACAAATTCTAATTTAAATAATACCACATCAGAAAACAATTCTACACTTCAACCAACTCCAAATAATTCCATCATCACTGCTGATAGTATGATTGAAAATGAGGAAGAACCTTCGAATCATTTTGTAAAAAATACGATGGTAGCTGAACCCACAACAGTAAATGCTACTCAAAAAATCTCTTTGCAAGAAGCTACCGCAAGTTCAAATGGGTTAATGCCTTTACAAAAAAATGATCTTGACGTTTCTTCAATTGATAATGCATCAGATGCCACTAACTATGTTGCAGCTCATGTAAATCAGGGATCACTCTTTTTTAATCCTTCTTCATTAAATGCAGCAAATGGGAAAGTGAATAAAAATTTAGCAGCAAACGGACATGACAAATTCATAAAATCTACCATCATTATTTGCCCAACTATTAGAGGCAGATCAAATTTCAATCCTGATTGGGGTTTAGAATTATTTGCTTCGCCCGACTATTCCTTTAAATCAGTTACAAACGTATCTGCGTCACAACAATACTTAGACAAGAAAGATAGTAGTGAGCAAATGCAAATTGGATATAGTGCAGGTTTTAGATTAGTAAAACCCTTGAACGATCATATCCTTTTAAAAACAGGTCTTCAATATTCTCAAATGAACCAGAAGTTCACTTATCGCAATGAGAATGAAGTTAAAACAACAACCGTTATTACTACCAGATCAATCATACGTTCACCAGGCGATACTGTGATTGTTACAGACACAAGTACATTACAACAAATTGGTTACAGCGTAAAAACTATTCATAACCATTTCCGTAGTATAGATATTCCTTTAACTGTTGGTTACCAATTTGGGAACGACGACCTTTCTCTAGGAATCAATGCTGGCGTCATTTTCAACATAAGCTCATGGTATCAAGGAGAGATCTTGGATACTTCCCTTGCTTCTGTACCTATTAGTAAAGTGAGTAACTCGATCTACAAATCAAATATTGGATTGGGCCTTTATTCAAGCATCAGTGTACTGAAAAGAATCAACGAAAACACACAACTATTTTTTGAACCATATTTCCGATATAATCTTTCTAACATGACGAATAGTCAATCGCCTTATAATCAAAAGTTTCAAGTAGGCGGTCTTGCTATTGGGTTAAGATTTAGTCTGAACCGTTAGTGTACAGGCAACAATAAACATTATTAATGTATCTCAATATAAAAGGGATTAGAATGAAAAAAATAAATGGACTTATCGGATGCTTACTACTATTAATCCTAGTAGCATGCAATAAAGAAACATCCAATAACAATAGTTTTACACCTTATACAGACAATCCCCTGAATGATACTGCATGGATCAAAACCATTACTGGTGATGCTCCTATTTATAAATTAGCTGATACCATTTTTCAAAAAATTGCAATTGTTGATTCAATTGATCTTTCAAAAGATATAGACTTAAATTATGGAGATAGCCTGGAAGTAGAAATACATGCTGGCAGTTGCAGTAATGGTGTTGCTCCTCAAGATGGCAAAGCGAAAATTGAGCTCCTTCGTTTACAAACTAAGGGTGATTTTATTAAAGCATATCGCCCTAATAATAGTTTTGGCTATCCTTTAGAAACTGCAGGTGGATTCTTTGTACGTATTACAAAGAACGGTGTTGAGTTAACGCTAAATCCTGGTGCAAGTATTAAAATCAAGTATTTTGATATTGCTCCTGCTTTGCCCAATATGCAAGTATTTTATGGCAAAGAATCTTTCCCTTTCCCAGTAAGTGCACTAGATTCTGCCCATACCTGGAAGAGGGAAGCTGATACCAGCTATATCAAAACATTTGCAAAACAAAGTGGAACCTCTTATAAAATTGGTTACGAATTAAATGCTACAAAACTAAGGTGGATCAGTGCGCATCGTTATCTTGATAGCACAGTAGCCAAAACAAATATCTATGCCATCCTTCCGCCCAATTGCACCAATAAAAACACACAGGTTTTTGCAGTGTTTGATAAAAGCAGAACTGTTCTTGCATTGCGAAGCGACTTAAGTACAAGAAGCTTTACAACCAGCAATATTCCATTGAGGGCCAAAATTACCTTGGTGACCATTTCAAAAATTGGAAATGATCTTTACCTAGGAACTAAAATAATTAATGATGTAGGAACTGTTGTGAATTATACAGTTACTCCTGAGAAAAAATCATTAGGACAAATACTTGATTACATAAATGCTTTATAGCATTTCTACCTAGTTATTATTGGGGGTATTAAAGGGCTTGCATCGTGCGGCCCTTTACTTTTTGAAGTCGAACAAAGTTGCAGTAAAAACGGCTCTTTCCCTTTTCTTAAAGATCACGTCCCAGTTGCCTTTGTAGCGTAGAACAGTTGGTACATTTAGCCCTTGAAATTTGTTCATTTCAACCTCCATGCTTACATCAAAATCATACACACCGGCCTTATAACTCAAGCTATACTTGCGTGCTAACACTTCAAGTGTAACCATATCAAACCAAGTGGTCATTTCATCCACCACAATATTGTCGTTCTTCAAAGCACCTAGGTCTTCTTTGGGAACAATCGCAAAAGTGTAGGCTAACTTTCCATGATATTCAACAATGTCTAATCTATAAGTATAAAATTTTTGAGCACGCTCATCATATAGATCAAGTTTATTACCAATAAATGGAATACCGGGTATTTTTTTGCCTGGATTAAAAAACAACATTTTCAATTGTTCTTTTTTCTTATCCATTCCAGATTTATCGCTCGTGGTTAGGTTTCTTCCTTTAACAATATTATTCTCTCCACAGATCTTTCCGGTTGTAAAAAATAGGCCTGCATATAATTCTGGTGTGAGATAATTGTATCGATGTTTAGAATCGTAAAAATCGCCCGTTACTGTTTCTTCCAAAACATCCATCGTTCTGCAACCATTTTCATGATTCTGTCTGGTTTTGCTAGATAAAGATGCTTTTACCTCGCCGCTTTTATCCAACATCTTAATATCATTATAAGAAGAGAATCCAAGAATTCGAAGATTTCGGAAAGCTTTGTAAAAAGTGGTATCCTCCTTGATCTGCTTCAATACCTTTTTATAATCGAAGTTGTTTCTTACAACCACTTCAGCTAGTGTAAAAGGTTGGTTTTCTACCAACACAGAAGTATCATGCTGTGCATAGGATTGAATACTGATCAATAAAAAGATAAAAAAACAATAACGCATTATTTGGGGAATATCATTTTATAATCAACCTTGATCTTACCCTTGTTGATATCGTTCAATTTTCCTTGCAACAATTTTTTACGAAGCGGCTTGATATAGTCGATAAATAGTTTACCCTCAATATGGTCATATTCGTGAAGAATCACCCTAGCGGTAATCCCATTAAATGTTTTGGTATGCGACTCAAAATTTTCGTCCATATAAGTTAAAGTAACCGATTCAGCACGATAAACGTCTTCTCTGATCTTTGGAATACTCAAACAACCTTCATTATAAGCCCACTCTTCTCCATCTAAAGATTCAATTTGTGCATTGATGAAAACCTGCTTGATACCCGGACCATCTGGATAAATGTCTAACTCGTCTTCTTCTAGGTTCTCAAAGATCTGTATACTATCCATGACAAATAAGCGGATATCCTTATTAATTTGAGGTGCAGCTAACCCCACTCCATTACTCTCATACATGGTTTCCCACATATCTTCGATCAATTTAGTAAGCCCAGGATGATCGGCAGGAATATCTTTACAAACCTTACGTAAAATAGGTGCGCCGTATGCTACAATAGGAAGAAACATGCAAATAAATTGTTTTTGAGTGGCAAAAATACCTTCAAAAGCCCCAACCAGCAAATTGTTGGCTAACTAATTGACTGTAAATAGTCTTGCAACATGATGGTGGCTGCGATCTGGTCAACATTCCCCTTTACCTGACGGTCTTTCTTCTTCATCCCCATTTCAACCATGGCCCTAGAAGCCATTTTGGATGTAAAGCGTTCATCTACTTTTTTCAAAGGGATATGTGGGAACTCTTTTTGCAAGCGTTTTACAGCCAGTTCTACTAAAGGAGTTGCATGGGTAGCAGTATCGTCTAGGTTTAGGGGCTCTCCGATCAGTATCAATTCCACTGGCTCTTGTGCAAAATATTGTTTTAGGAAATCGAAAAGGTCTTTGGTAAGAACTGTTGTTAGAGCAGTAGCAATGATCTGCAATGGATCGGTTACAGCCAACCCCGTTCTTTTACCACCATAATCGATACAAATGATTCGAGCCATAGTTTATAATTAGAATAAGAGCAGATCAGCGATCACTAAAATACCGAAAACCACACTGGCAATACCATTTGCAGTCATGAATGCAATGTTCACCTTGCTCAGGTCGTTCGGTTTTACCAAACGATGCTGGTAAACCAACATCCCTATAAACACCAATATGCCGATCCAATAAATAAAATGAAATCCTCCATAAATTCCTGCACTTACAACAGTAACAGCACTTAATAAGTGTAATAGTTCTGACACTCTTAGTGCATTCACTGCACCTAATACACTTGGAATTGAATGCAATTTATTTGACTGATCAAAATCTATATCCTGCATGGCATAGATGATATCAAATCCACTTACCCAAAATAAAACGGTAAAAGAAAGTAAAATGGGAAGAACTGCGAAATGGCCTGTTACTGCAATGTATGCTCCGATAGGTGCAAGAGAAAGGCCAAGTCCAAGTACTAAATGACAAAGCGCAGTAAAGCGTTTTGTATAACTATAAAACAAAATCACAAACAGTGCCACAGGTGATAGAAAAAAACAGATAGGATTAATCGTATAAGTGGCAGCAATAAAAATCAAACAATTTAAAATCACAAAACGTATCGCACTATTCGGAGAGATGATGCCTTGGGGTATTTCTCGAATAGCAGTTCTTGGGTTTTTAGCATCAAAACTTCTATCAAGGTATCTGTTAAAAGCCATTGCTGCACTTCGTGCAGTAACCATACAAACCAATACCAACAATAATTTTGCTAGGATCAACTGCCAGGTCTCAGTGAATTGAATACCCCATCCTATTCTAGCATCTTCCTGTTGAGAAATATTTCCCTGTTTGATGGCAAGTACAAAACCGATCATTGCAAATGGCAATGCAAAAATGGTATGCGAAAATTTTACGAGGCTTAAATATTTTTTTACAACTGTCATATTAAAACAAAATTCAAAAGGCAAAATTCAAAAGTAAAAAAAACTATTTTCTTAAGTCACACAGTTTTGGTTTGGTCAGATCCCAGAGAACAATACCTGCAGCAACTGAAATATTCAAAGAATGCTTCATCCCTAATTGAGGGATCTCTAAACATCCATCACATTGAGCAAGTACTTCACTGTCTACTCCCTCCACTTCGTTGCCAAAAACAACGGCGATCTTTTTTTCTGCCACACTAAACGATTCCAAAGAAATACTTCCTTCAACCTGCTCAACGGCATAAATACCATACCCATGTGCCTTTAATTGCTCAATGGCATCAATGGTATGCTCAAAATATAACCAGCTTACAGTTTCTGTTGCTCCAAGGGCAGTTTTTTGAATATCTCTATGTGGAGGCTGCGGAGTATAACCACAAAGGCAGATGGCTTCTATCCTAAAAGCGTCAGAAGTCCGAAACACACTTCCTACATTATGCATGCTTCTGATATTATCCAACACCACCACAATTGGGTTCTTTTTTGCCTCTTTAAATTCAGCAACCGACATCCTACCCAATTCATCCATACTCAGTTTACGCATGGAACAAAGTTATGTATATTTGTCGCCATGTCGAAATCTGCCGCTGATACTCCTCTTATGCAACAGCACCGGGCTATTAAACAAAAATATCCTGATGCCATTCTTTTGTTTAGAGTAGGCGATTTCTATGAAACATTTGGGGAAGATGCGATCATCGCATCCAAAGTTTTAGGAATTACACTTACCAAAAGAAATAATGGTGCTGCATCGTCCAGTGAATTGGCAGGTTTCCCCCATCATGCGTTGGATACTTATTTGCATAAATTGGTAAAAGCCGGTTACCGAGTGGCCATTTGTGACCAATTGGAAGACCCAAAAACGGTCAAAGGAATTGTAAAAAGAGGCGTAACAGAACTCGTTACCCCTGGTATTGCCACTAATGATAAATTACTCGAACAGAATAGTAATAATTTTTTAGCCGCCATTCATTTTACGGAAACGGCAATGGGGATTGCATTTCTCGACATTTCAACGGGTGAATTTTTTACGGCAGAAGGAAATGCAGAATACATCGATAAATTATTGCAGAGTTTAAAACCTGCAGAAGTAATTTTTCAGAGGAGCTACCAAAAACAATTCAAAGAAATCTTCGGGCCAAAATTTTATACCTATACGCTCGAGAGCTGGATCTTTGAAGAGGCTTTCGCAACTGAAAGTTTATTAAAACATTTTCAAACACATTCTCTCAAAGGATTTGGGATAGAAAAAATGCAGCAAGGAATTATTGCTGCAGGTGCGATCTTATATTATTTAAAACAAACCGAGCATCCCAATCTGCAACATATCAGCTCTATTCAAAGAATTGAAAGAGATGATTTTCTTTGGATGGATCGATTTACAATTCGTAATCTGGAACTATTACATACTGGTTTTGAACAGAGTAATAGTTTGATCAAAGTACTCGACAATACAGTGAGTGCCATGGGAGCAAGACTCTTGCACCGCTGGATGGTATTCCCACTGAAAGATCTGACTAGAATCAACGAACGTCTAGACGCAGTATCCTACTTTATTTTAGAAACCGACCTAAGAAAACAAATTGCGCAATCAGTAAAACTTTGTGGCGATGTAGAAAGATTGGTGAGTAAGATCCCAATGAAGAAGATCAGTCCGCGTGAAGTTTTACAATTGGCACACGGATTGCATCAGACCAGCCTCATTAAAAAAGCCTGCGAGAACAGCGAAAACCCTTATATACAAAGGCTTTCAGACGCATTGAATCCATGCCAGTTCATTGCCGACAAAATTTATAAAGAGATCAGTGACACTCCTCCAGCTGCAGCAAATAAAGGAAACCTCATAAAAGCAGGCATCCATGAAGAGCTGGATGAATTGCGAGGCATTGCAAGTGGTGGAAAAGATTTCTTAGTGAATATCCAGCAAAGAGAAGCTGAAAGAACAGGGATCTCTTCCTTAAAGATCAGTTTCAATAATGTATTTGGCTACTATTTGGAAGTTACCAATTCACAAAAAAGCAAAGTGCCCACTGATTGGATCAGAAAGCAAACGCTGGCCAATGCAGAAAGATATATCACACCAGAACTTAAGGTTTACGAAGAAAAAATTACTGGCGCAGAAGAAAAGATCTTAGCCATAGAGTTGGAAATATTCGATAAACTTTTATTGGCATTGCAAGATTATATTGCCCCAATACAAGTCAATGGAAATGTATTAGCAACACTCGACTGCCTGATCTGTTTTTCTGAAAATGCCCTGCAATTCAATTATAAAAAACCAGTATTACACGAAGGTTTTGATCTGTTGTTGAAAGATAGTCGCCACCCTGTGATCGAAAGAAATTTACCGCATGGTGAAGACTATATCACAAATGATATTTCATTGGATCCATCAGAACAACAACTGATCATTTTAACCGGACCAAATATGAGTGGTAAGAGTGCCATACTACGTCAGACAGCATTGATCACTTTGATGTCGCATATGGGAAGCTTTGTACCTGTTAGTTCAGCTAAAATTCCTTTGACAGATAAAATATTTACACGTGTTGGAGCCAGTGATAATTTAAGTGGTGGAGAATCTACTTTCATGGTTGAGATGAACGAAACAGCAAGCATCATTAATAATATTTCACAACGTAGCTTGATCTTGTTGGATGAAATTGGAAGGGGCACTTCTACTTATGATGGTATTTCTATTGCATGGAGTATCGTTGAATATTTACACCAATCTCCTGCTGCACCCAAAACATTATTTGCCACACACTATCATGAATTAAATGAGCTGGAAGCAAAATTGCCAAGGGTAAAAAATTTCCATATCACCAATAAAGAAGTGGGTAATAAAATTATCTTCTTACGCAAACTAGCTCCTGGTGGTAGCGTTCACAGCTTTGGTATCCATGTAGCAAAAATGGCAGGGATGCCTGCATCATTGATCAACAGGGCGAATGAGATCTTAGCACAATTGGAGGAAAAACAGGTGGATGAAAATGAGCATGAGCATTCCTCTCAAATGCAGCAGTCAAAAAAACAATTAGAAAAACAAGTCAGGGAATTGAATCATCCAAAAATGCAATTGTCCATTTTTGATGCACACTCACAAACATTCGATGATATTCGAAAGCAGTTAAACGAAATAGATATCAACAGACTTACGCCAGTAGAAGCATTAATGAAACTCAATGAAATAAAAGGGCTCATTAAATAGGGTTACCATTGCAGTTTTGCTTACAATGCAGCTATTTCAGCTTATTCCCATTTAGGTTCTACAGTGCAAAATGCAGCAGATTTTCTGCATGAATTAGCAGCAAAGGCTGCAATAAAACGCAAGAATTTTCTAATTGATAGGATTCACTAAAATTCATAGTTGTAATTGATGCTTAAAACTAAAGCTTTCGTGAGTTAAAACGGAATGATTGCGCTAAATAAATTAATATTGTAAAATTAAATCAATTGATAAAATTATGTGTGGAATAGTAGGTTATACAGGTAAAAGAGAAGCATACCCAGTAGTATTAAAAGGGTTAAAAAGGTTGGAATATAGAGGATACGACAGTTCTGGCATCGCATTGATCAACGACAATAAGTTAACAGTGCACAAAAAGCAGGGTAAGGTGGTAGAAATGGAAGAGAGTGTTTTAGGAAAAGACTTGCATTCGCATATTGGAATTGGACATACCCGTTGGGCTACCCATGGGGAACCAAGCGATCGTAATGCCCACCCCCATGTCTCCAATAGTGGTGAGTTGGCAATGATCCACAATGGGATCATTGAGAACTATGCTCAGATCAAAAAAGAATTATTAGGCAAGGGATATACTTTTTCGAGTGATACCGATACTGAAGTGTTGTTGAATTTTATTGAAGATATCAAAACAAATAATGGAGGAAGTTTAGAAGAAGCACTTCGAATTGCTTTAAAAAGAATTGTAGGAGCTTATTGTATTTTGTTGATCTCTCAAGACGATCCTGAAACCATTATTGCTGCGAGAAAGGGAAGTCCACTTGTGATTGGGATTGGCAAAGGAGAACATTTTTTAGCAAGTGATGCTTCACCAATTATTGAATACACAAAAGAAGTGGTTTATGTAAACGATTATGAAATAGCGATCGTTCGCCCTGATGAATTGATTCTCAAAAATCTAGGAAACGAAAAACAAACTCCGTTCATTACCAAATTAGATATGGAATTAGCAGCTATCGAAAAAGGTGGCTACGAGCATTTCATGCTAAAAGAAATACATGAACAACCCGATACCATTTTCGATTGCTTACGAGGAAGATTATTTCCTGATAATGGAATGATCATTATGAGTGGCGTTGAGAATCATATGGAAGCTTTGAAAAATGCAAAACGTATTTTGATCGTTGCCTGTGGAACCAGCTGGCATGCTGGCTTACTGGCCGAATACCAAATCGAAGAATTATGTCGCATCCCTGTGGAAGTGGAATATGCTTCAGAATTTAGATACCGTAATCCTGTGATCCATCCTGGTGATGTGATCATTGCGATCTCTCAAAGTGGTGAAACAGCCGATACTTTAGTAGCATTAGAAAGTGCAAAAGAAAAAGGGGCATTCATTTTCGGGATCGTGAATGTAGTGGGTAGCAGTATCGCGCGTTTAAGTGATGCAGGCGCTTACTCACACGCCGGACCTGAAATTGGTGTTGCAAGTACCAAGGCTTTCACCGGACAATTAGCAGTTCTAGCCATGATGGCTTTGAAAATAGGATTTGCAAAAGGCACTTTACCTGAAGAAAGATATTTGCACCTGATGAAAGAATTGCATGATATCCCTGAGAAAGTAAAAGAGATCTTGAAAGACACAACCAATATTCAACGCATTGCAGAGAAGTATAAAGACGCGCGTGATTTCCTTTTCCTCGGTCGCGGTTATAATTTCCCTGTTGCACTAGAAGGTGCATTAAAATTGAAAGAGATCTCCTACATTCATGCAGAAGGCTATCCTGCTGCAGAAATGAAGCACGGACCAATTGCATTAGTAGATGAAAATCTTCCTGTAGTTTTTGTTGCCACAAAAGACTCTTACTACGAAAAAATTGTATCAAATGTGCAAGAGATCAAAGCAAGAAAAGGGATGGTGATTGCAGTTGCCACAGAAGGCGACGACATTATCCCTGGTATGGCAGACGATACCATGTTTGTGCCAGATGCTGATGAAGTAATTGCTCCATTGCTCAGTGTGATACCAATGCAATTGCTGAGTTACTACGTGGGCCTAGCAAAGGGATTGGATGTTGATAAACCAAGAAACCTTGCAAAGAGTGTTACAGTGGAATAACCACTATATATTTAATTGGTATAAATAGAACTGTTGCTTATGCCTCAGAATAAAATTTACAAATCGCCCATGAATTCATTGGGCTATGGTTTTATTGATTCCCCATATTTGCCAAAGGGAAAAGACGAATACCATCTTCGAAATATTCAAAATAGAAATGGCATTAACTACAGGCAACTGAACGCTTATGAAATAGAAGTGTTGGTGCGCAATAGAAATACTAGCGACGACTGGAATAAATTTTTAGTCTCCGATCTGTTCAATCCTGAACTTGTAAAAAATTGTAAGTTTTATGGTTTGGTAAGAATTGGAAAACTAGAACCCATTTGTTTGGGATTTAGTGATTTAAAGATCCCTGTGGGTTTATATAATAGTACCATTATCAGTTGCGACTTTGGAGATAATGTAGTGATCGATAATGTGCACTATCTCGCACACTATATCATTGGCAGCGAAGTACTCATTACCAATGTAGATGAGATGGTTACTACCAACCATAGCAAATTCGGTAATGGCATCATCAAAGATGGAGAGAATGAAGATGTTAGGATCTGGATGGAATTGTGCAATGAAAATACAGGGCGACGGGTTTTACCATTTGTGGGAATGCTTCCTGGAGATGCTTTTTTGTGGAGTAAATACAAAGACGACGATACTTTACAGGAGCAATTCAAAACATTTACTGCCAAGCAATTTAAACCCAATAGAGGTTACTATGGCAAAGTGGGCGACAGAACCGTCATCAAAAACACACGCATCATCAAGGACGTTTGGATTGGTTCTGATGCGTATATTAAGGGCGCTAATAAGTTAAAAAACATAACCATCAATTCTGGTCCGGAAGGCACCACTCAAATTGGTGAAGGATGCGAAATTGTAAATGGTATTGTTGGTTTTGGTTGCCGATTGTTTTATGGCATCAAAGCAGTTCGTTTTGTAATGGCCGATCATTCTCAACTAAAATATGGTGCGCGTTTGATCAACTCTTACCTCGGACAAAACGCCACCATCTCTTGTTGTGAAGTTTTAAATTCTTTGATCTTCCCAGCTCACGAGCAACACCATAATAATAGCTTTTTGTGTGCTGCATTGGTTATGGGGCAAAGCAATATTGCTGCTGGAGCCACTATTGGATCTAACCATAATAGTCGCGGAGCAGATGGCGAAGTGCTTTTAGGAAGAGGATTCTGGCCAGGGCTATGTGTGAGCATCAAACACAATTCAAAGTTTGCAAGCTTTACTATTTTGGCAAAAGGCGACTACCCTACCGAATTAAATATCCAAACTCCATTCTCGCTTGTAAGTATTGACAATAGCAATGACCAGTTAATAGTGATGCCGGGTTATTGGTTCTTATACAATATGTATGCACTGGCTCGTAACGCATGGAAATATATTGATCGCGATAAACGTACGGAGCGCATTCAGCTTATTGAATATGATTTTCTGGCACCAGATACCATAAATGAAATATTAGATTCCATAAAATTATTAGAACTCGCTACTGGCAAAGCCTATCAGCTTTCTTTATACAAGGACAAAAAAACTACGGAAGAAGAAACAAGGGCCATCGGAAGAAACCTTTTGAAAACCAGCAATAAAATTGTGGATCAATTAGAGATCTTGGGTGAAGGATTTGAAAACA
>CAIYAG010000226.1 GCA_903924075.1 uncultured Bacteroidota bacterium
GATCACCAAAGAGGTTTGGGAACAGATTAATCAGATGTATCATCAAATTAACCAACCCGGATTAAAAGAAAAATTGGCTGGCCCGGATGCTATTATTACTATTGATGAATTCATCAATAGTAGCGATCAATTCTGTGGGATTTCAGACAGTACCATGCCCCGTGGTCAGGGCTGGAACTATATGAATTTGGGTAAATACACAGAACGGTGCCTTCTAACAGCAGAATTCACACATAGTTTTTTCAAAAAAATCGACTTTAGTTTCAAAGATGAACATGATATCATCTTCTGGCGTAGTTTGTTGTTGGCACTATCTGGCTATGAATTACATCTAAAAAACTATAGTAATCAACATCATAACTATAACGTTTTTCAACAATTAGCTTTCGATAAAAATTTCCCAAGGTCACTTTATTATTCTTTAGATAGGGCAAACAGATATTTAACCGATATTGCAGCTTCTAATCCGGTGGAAGGAAGCATTCAGCTTCTCCGCACCTATGGCAGGCTGTATAGTTCTGTGAAGTTTGCGGATCTTGAATTAGTAGAAAGAGAGGGATTGGAAAAGTATTTGATTTATGTCCGAAAAGAGCTCAATGAGTTTAGCCGAGAATTAGGCAGAACTTATTTCTCTTATTCTTAAACAAAACCAAGAATGTCTGTTTTTACAATACATCACATTACAAAATACGAATACGATAGGCCGGTAAAAGAAAGCGTGAACGAAATTAAAATCTTCCCTTACGCATCAGAAGATCAGGAAATTCTACAGCATGATGTGATCATCACAGATCAGCCCGATGTTTTACTCTATGATGATTACTGGGGTAATAAAACCGGAAGCTTTAATTTGCTTTCACCACATAAAGTGATGGTGATCGAAAGTAAATTAAAAGTACGCACATCAAAAGACCCTAATCTTGTTTTCTCGATACCATCTTACGCCAATGAACTTGTTGATGTCATTGATAAAGACTTACACCTATTAGAACTTGCAAGAACATCTGAATCAAAATCACTAGAAACAATGCGGGGGTATATAGAAATTTTTTCTAGTCCCACGAAACCCATTGCTGATATTGTAAAAGATTGTTGCCAATTTATATTTACCGAATTTACTTATATCAAAGGCATCACCAATATTGAAACTACTGTTGATGAAATAGTAGAACACAAATCTGGTGTGTGTCAGGATTTTGCACACGTGATGTTAGAATTGTTACGCATGATCGGGATCCCTTCCAGGTATGTGAGTGGCTATATTTGTCCGAATAAAAACGGCATGCGTGGTGAAGGTGCCACACACGCTTGGGTTGAAGCATTTATTCCTCATTATGGATGGGTTGGAACTGACCCTACCAATAATGTATGGGCTACCAATAACCACGTGAAGTTGGCAGTGGGTAGAGATTTCAATGATTGTACGCCTGCAAAAGGAACCTTCAAAGGGCCAGCCCGCCAGTCGCTCTCAGTATACGTATCTGTTGGCTACGAAGATGGTCAGGTTTTCGAAGAAATTACAGATGTTCAGCTTCAAAAACAGGCAGGATCTGAGGGTGCTGAGCTAATAATTGATAACTTCGCCGGACAACAACAACAACAGCAACAGCAACAACAGTAGTCCATTAGTCATGAAAGAATTGTCGTTTTACAGAGTATTCACTTATATATTGATCCCCTTTGCTTCCATCTTTGGAATTATGGATCTTTTTATGATCCCTAGTGCACTTGGTAGCCCATCACTTTTATTTTCCGTTTTTTTACTAGCCACTTTTTGTATTTACGTATTTGCTAGCCTGATTTTTTTGGTACGTCATATCGACCAGAATAAACATGCCAAACATGGTTTGAAGGATTGGGTAAAAGTAAATGCATATGCATGCATCTTCCTGGGAGTTCAATTTTTAGTTTCTGCCGTTGGAATATTTTACATGAAAGAACATGATCTGAGCGACTATATCGATAAATTTTTAGGTAGTCAGCCAAATATGCCCAGTAATATCAACACAGCATTATTTATTAAAGTGATGCGCGGTGCTGCTTATTTTCTATTTTTCTTTTCATTTCTATTATTAGTACATGTTACAATGGGATTGCGATTATTGAAGCAGTACGATTATCTGTTTACAGAAGAACAGCCCAATCAGGAATAAGATTAGCAATATCAATAGCTGCTTATTTAGTACTTTAGAACAGTGAATGCATCTACACCTTTAGCTGAAAGAATTCGACCCAATACTTTGGATGATTTGGTTGGTCAGGAACACTTGACCGGTAGTGGATCTATTCTCAGAACTGCCATTGAAAACGGCAGAATCCCTTCGATGATTTTATGGGGGCCACCAGGTGTAGGCAAAACAACCATTGCCAATATCATTGCCCATACCATGCAAGTGCCCTACTTTCAACTCAGTGCTATTAGCAGTGGCGTGAAAGACGTTCGAGAAGTGATTGAATCTGCAAAAGAACATGTTGGGGCTGTTTTATTTATTGATGAGATCCACCGTTTCAATAAAGGTCAGCAGGATGCTTTACTTGGTGCCGTTGAAAAAGGTATCATCACACTTATTGGTGCAACCACTGAAAACCCTTCTTTCGAAGTGAATAGTGCTTTATTAAGCAGGTGTCAGGTATATGTTTTAAAAGCATTGACCGAAGAAGGCTTGGTAAAATTGTTGCATCATGCATTAGAGAAAGATGCAACACTGATGGGCATCAAACCCACATTAAAAGAAACAGAAGCACTGATCAGATTGTCGGGTGGCGATGCACGAAAATTATTAAACCTTTTAGAGTTAGTAGTTAGTTCATTCCCTAATAACGATACTAAAAAAATTATCTCAGACGCTTTTGTAATGAAGGTTGCTCAGAATAAAATTGCATTGTACGATAAACAGGGAGAGCAACACTATGATATCATTTCGGCCTTTATCAAAAGTATGCGCGGGAGCGATCCGAATGGTGCTGTATATTGGTTGGCAAGGATGATTGAAGGCGGGGAAGATGTGAAATTCATTGCACGCAGGATGGTTATTTTTTCGAGCGAAGACATTGGCAATGCCAATCCCAATGCGCTGTTGATGGCAACAACCACATTTGATGCAGTAACCAAAATAGGCTATCCAGAAAGCAGGATCATACTCACGCAGTGTGCCACTTATTTAGCATCTTCACCAAAGAGTAATGCAGCTGTAGTTGCCATCATGGATGCGCAAAAAGCGGTTCAGCAATTTGGTGATCAGCCAGTACCATTGCATATTCGAAATGCACCTACAAAATTGATGAAGGATCTGGACTATGGAAAAAATTATCAGTACTCACATTTAGGTGAAGGCAATTTTATAGAACAAGAATATTTACCTGCTCCTTTAGTAGGAACTAAGTTTTATAATCCAGGAAACAATCAAAGAGAAAACGAGATCCGTAAATTTTTGAAAGATAAATGGAAAGACAAATACAAATATTAATCAGCCCACAACTAACCATTCAATGAGAAAACTCGCATTTGCAATTTTCATCCTTACACTATCCGTAAACAGTAGCTTTTCACAAACAACCATCAACCGTGATCCCGAAATTGCTCAAATGGTAAAAGAGGTTTCTGCCGATTCTTTGCAGAGCTATATTTATCAAATGGTAAGTTATGGCACTAGAAATACCATGAGTGCTGCTACTGATCCTAAACGTGGTATTGGAGCTGCAAGAAATTGGGTGCTCAGTAAATTCAACAGCTTTGCTAAATCTTCAGGTGGTAGACTTACTGCATTCATCGATACCACTACATTAATGCCTGATAAAAAAAGGATTGACACGCCAACCCTTTTGGGCAATGTAGTTGCTACTTTAAAAGGTACAGATCCGAATGATAACCGCATCTTTTTAATCAGTGGACATTTAGATAATATGCGTGGAAGTCCAACCGATAGAATAGGCGACGCCCCAGGTGCCAATGATGATGGAAGCGGCGCTGCTGCAGTGATTGAATGTGCAAGAATCATGAGCAAACATAGTTTTCCTGCAACAATCATTTTTGTTACAGTAAGTGGTGAGGAACAAGGATTATTAGGAGCTTATTACATGGCTAACAAAGCGAAAAAAGAAAACTGGAATATCGAAGCAGTATTGAATAATGATATTATGGGTAGCAATAATAGTAATGAAACCAATATTATCGACAATACGAGGATCCGTGTTTTTAGTGAAGGATTACCAGCATATGAATTAGATAAAAACGCCAAACAAATCAGACAGTTTGGATTAGAGAATGATGGCAAAGCCCGCCAATTAGCGCGATATGTAAAAGAAATTGGTGAACGCTATGTGGAAAATTTAGAAGTAGTGATGGTATATCGTAATGATCGTTTCTTAAGAGGCGGCGATCATACTCCTTACGTTGAAAATGGTTATGCAGCAGTTCGAATTTCTGAAATGAATGAGAACTATAATCATCAACATAAAGATGTAAAAAAAGAAAATGGCATACAGTACGGCGATCTTCCTGAATTTATGGACTTTGAATACTTGCGTAAAAACACTGCCATGAATTTATCTAACCTGTCGAACTTGGCAAAAGCAGCAGCCATGCCTGAAGAGGTAAAAGTGGAAGTAAAAAAATTATCTAATAATACTTACCTCAGTTGGAACGCACCTAAATCAGGAAAAGTAAAAGGGTATTACATTTTGCAACGAGAAACTACCAGTGCGTTCTGGCAGAAAAAATATTTCACAACTGAGAAAGAGTTTCTACTGCCATTTTCAAAAGACAATTACTTCTTTGCAGTACAATCGGTCAACGAAACAGGAAACGAAAGTTTGCCAGTTGTGCCTGGTGTTGCAGGGAGATAATTTTTAAGGAAGAGTGAAGAGTGAAGAGTGAAGAGTGAAGAGTGAAGAGTGAAGAGTGAAGAACGGAAAAATAATACCCAAAAAAAATTAGCCTCGAAATTTCGAGGCTAATTTGTATAATTATTGTTGTGGGGGCGAAGCCCTTACACTGTCCATTTTTCACTCTTCACTCTTCACTCTTCACTTTTCCTTCATAGGTACCAGGCGTTCAGAAACTTTATTTTCCTCCACCCCACGATCCCCACCTTCATGGTATTCCGCATCTTCATTTACATCCCATAAATCGTAGAGCTCTTTACCAGCCACAATATTTTTTGCAGCAAGCATGGCAGTCATCATACTATGATCCTGATTATTGTATTTGTGCATACCGTTACGGCCTACCAAATACAGTCCAGGATAGTCTTTCAAAGCTTCACGAACATCTTCTACATTTTGCTTATAGTTGTGATCATACACTGGATATGCTTTAGGCTGGCGAACAACATAGCCATCCACTACTGCAGATGCTTTTGTAAGTCCGATCTGTTCAATTTCTTTTTTACCCAAGTTGATCAGTGTTTCATCGGAGCTGGTCCATAAACCATCCCCTTCAAAACAGAAATATTCTAAACCATAGCAAGCCATATTTGGATCGGGTACCATATACGGACTCCAAGATTTGAAGTTTTGTATTCTACCAACTTTCACACTAGGGTCATGTATATAGATCCAGTTATCATTAAATGCATCTTCGTCTTTACAGATCAATACGACAGTTACAAAATCACGGTAACCTAGATCTTGAGAAGAGGCCAATGGCTTTGCTGGGAACTTAGGTGCTACCGCAGGAATTAATTCGCGCATAGGTGCAGAAGAAAGCACATAATCAAATCCTTCGAATAATCGATTATCAGAAGTTTCAACAGACCATTTTCCGTCGGCCCGATTAATTCCTTTTACGCCTGTATTCATTTCCACTTGTACGCCCATCGCAATACATTTCTGAGTGCACACTTCCCACATCATACCCGGACCTTTTTTGGGATAACGGAAAGAGTCGATCAATGTTTTGATCACTTTATCCTTATCCCCTTTCGCTGCTTTGGGTTTGAATAAAGCATTCCATATAGCACTGCTAAGAGATAAACCCTTGATCCTTTGAGCTGCCCAATCCGCAGAGATCTCATTACAAGGAATTCCCCAAACTTTTTCGGTATAAGTTTTAAAGAAGATATTGAAAAGTCTTTTTCCAAACTGGTTGGTTACCCAGTCTTCAAAATTGGTTGGATTTTTAACAGGAAAAACTTTCGCCCGTAAATAACTCATCACGCATAAAAAGCTTTCCCAAATTCCCAATTTCATCAGTGCTTCAAAAGCAACCAATGGATAGGAGAAAAATTTCTTGTTATAAAATATACGTGAGCTTCTAGGGCGCTCTAACATTTCATCACCCAAAATTTCGGTCCAAAAATCTTCTACCTCTTTTGATTTAGAGAAGAATCGGTGACCTCCAATATCAAAACTGTATCCCTTATAAGTTTCAGTACGAGAAATCCCACCCACATATTGCGGATCTTTTTCAAAAACCACGACCTGCTGATTTTCCTTAGCCAACAAATAAGCTGCGGTTAAACCTGCTGGACCAGCACCAATGATGGCTACTTTTTTCTGCATAGATTTGATTCAAATAATTGTAAAAGTCCGCCGTAGCGGGCTGCAAAGATGTTAAATAATGGTGGTTCTACCATTATTTTTGCAGCTAATGGCCCTATTTTAAGACCACTTAAACAGTAATATGAGCGAAAAAAAATATCAATGGCAATGCAAAACCTTCCAAGAATTGAGTGTTGATGAGCTCTATAGCCTACTGAGACTCCGTTCAGACGTGTTTGTAGTGGAGCAGAATTGCGTGTTTCTAGATCAGGACAATAAAGATCAAAAATGCTTCCATATCATGGGTTGGGATGGTAAAAACCTTGTTGCTAGTACTAGACTGGTGCCAAAAGGGGTTTCTTACCCTGATTATCATTCCATTGGCCGTGTGGTGAATTGTAAAGATTACCGCGGATTGGGTTTGGGTAAAGAATTGATGGAATATAGTATTGAAAAATGCAATGAATTATTTGGAGAAACCCCAATCAAAATTGGAGCGCAACTCTATTTGAAAAAATTCTACGAATCACTTGGATTTATACAAAGCAGTGACATTTATGATGAAGATGGGATCGATCATATTGAAATGATTAGAGAGCCCCAATAAGAAAATTGGGCAGTGTAAAAACACCGCCCTCCTCTACGATTGCTTGCTATATGAGTAAGAAAACTGAGGTCTATGAACAGATTCGAACTGTTGTAAAAGGTTTTGCAGACCCTCGCCTAGCCACTCGGCCACATGACCCAATCAATTGAATGACATGTCAAAAATAGGGAATTATTTTAGTCTACAAATTTTATAGACTATTATTTTTATAAAATTAACATTTAAGTGAATTTCATAGGCTGTCAATAAATTGGTTGCTAAAGAGATCAAATAAATAAACCCCACTCATCTTCATCACCATCTTTTTTAAAAGTGGCTACCCAAATACGAAATAGAAATTTGAATTGATCGAGAGATTCTTCAATTACGCGTTTGTAATCATCCTCAGACCAGCCCATCAAAACGGTAAAATTGATTTGCTCCATCATCTGGCGGCAATTACTGCGAATAATGGCAGCATTTTCCATTTTAATAGTATATGCATCCACACTAACTGCGCCAATAATTTTTGGAGCAACAATCAGTGCATTTTCATAGATCAAAGTTTTAGTAGTTGACCGATTATTTTCATTCTTCTCGTCTTCTAAATTTTCGGCGAATGCAACCACCAATCCAAACACTTCGCGCCACTGCTTATATACATCTCTAGCCGCTAAAATACCAGGGGCATTTTTCCATGCTTCACCATGTTGATTCATTTTTTTGATGAATCTGTTTTCATCCCACTCAGGTAAAAAATTTAATTTTTCTAAATCCATAATCAGCATTTATAAGGCTAATTCAATTTTCAGAAAACGTGCAGTATGACTTTCTTTATTCTTGACCATCAATTCTGGTGTGCCTTCGAATAAAATTCTTCCGCCACCGTTCCCTCCTTCCGGACCCAGATCAATAATATGATCCGCCACTTTGATCACATCCAAATTATGTTCAATCACTAAAACAGAATTTCCTCTATCAACTAATTTATTCAAAACATCTAGCAAGTGTTGGATGTCTTGAAAATGCAAGCCAGTAGTTGGCTCATCTAAAATATAAAATGTTTTTCCAGTATCTTTTTTTCCTAACTCAGTGGCAAGCTTCACACGTTGTGCCTCTCCACCACTTAGGGTTACAGCAGATTGGCCCAAAGTAATATACCCCAATCCAACATCCTGCAAAACTTTAATCTTGCGAAAAATAAAAGGCACAGGTTGGAAAAATTCACATGCTTCATCCACCGTCATATTCAACACATCGCTGATCGATTTTCCTTTATAACGAATTTCCAAGGTTTCACGATTATACCTTTTTCCATTGCATTTTTCACAATGCACATACACATCTGGAAGGAAATTCATTTCGATGGTTCGCATACCACCTCCTTCACACATATCACACCTTCCCCCCTTTACATTGAACGAAAACCGTCCTGCATTATAACCCCTGATCTTTGCTTCAGGAACTGCTGCAAATAAGGTTCTGATCTCAGTAAAGAAACCACAATAGGTTGCTGGATTGCTTCTTGGAGTTCTGCCAATAGGAGACTGATCAATTTCAATGACTTTATCAATATGTTCTAAACCCTTGATGCTTTTAAAGTCCATCGGAGTAACCCTACTATCATAACAATGTTTTGATAACAATGGATAGAGTGTTTCATTGATCAAAGTAGATTTACCACTACCACTCACACCACTCACCACCACTAATTCACCCAATGGAATTTTTACAGAAACATTTTTAAGGTTATTACCAGTTGCACCTGTGATCTCTAAGAATTTTCCGTTCCCTGGTCTTCTTTCAGTAGGAACAGGAATCGATTTAACGCCACTCAAATACAAAGCCGTATCCGATTTGCTCAATAAAACTTCCGCAGGTGTTCCAGCTGCAACAATTTCTCCGCCGTGAATGCCAGCTTTTGGACCAATATCCACTAAATAGTCAGCGGCCATCATGATATCCTTATCATGTTCTACCACCAACACACTATTGCCAATATTGCGCAAATTTTGTAGTGCAGTGATCAAACGATGATTATCTCGTTGATGCAAACCAATGGAAGGTTCATCTAACACATAGGTAATACCTTGTAGCTGAGAACCAATTTGTGTGGCCAATCTGATCCGCTGAGACTCGCCTCCACTAAGACTTCTAGAGGGCCTATCTAATGAAAGATACGTTAGTCCAACATCTAGTAAGAATTGTAATCTTTCACGTATCTCTTTTAAAATATCTTTTGCAATCGCGTTTTGCTTTTTGCTCAATCTTTTTTCAATTCCATCAAACCATACAATGAGATCACTTAAATTCAAATGACTCAGTTCAGCAATATTTTTTCCATCAACTTTAAACCAAAGGCTCTCTTGTTTTAATCTGGCTCCATGGCAGGTACCACATTTTTTGAGCTCCATATATTGTTCCACCCATTCACGCATCACATCAGTACTGCTATTTCCTCCGAACCACCTTTTCAGCATCGGTACGATTCCTTCAAAAGCTCCGTCATATTGTGTACCAGGAATAACATCTTCCCCAATTTCCAATTCATCAAGAGTTGGGCCTTCCGAATTGCCGTACAGCAAAATATTTAATGCAGCTGGGGCTAAGTCCTTAATGGGTTTATCAAGACTGATCTTATTTTTTTTGGCGATCGCTTCTACAGATCTATAAATATGCGCATCACGCTGTTCACCCAACGGCGCGATACCACCCTCTTTCACTGATTTGCTATTATCAGGCAACACCGCTCCCATATTGATGCTATACACATTTCCTAACCCTTTACAGGTAGGGCAAGCGCCATAGGGAGAGTTAAAGGAAAATGCATTGGGTGAAGGTTCTTCATAACTAATACCAGTATCCTCACACATCAACTGTTTTGAATACTGAATTACTTTATTGGTATCATTCACTAAAAGGAATAAAAGATCTTTTCCCGTTTTTAAAGTTTGCTGGACGCTTTGGCTAAGTCGCACTTTCATATCCGAACTCACCAGTAAACGATCAACCACCACTTCAATATCATGAATTTTATAACGATCAACTTGCAATTTAGGAGTGAGGTCCATCACTTCTCCATCCACCCGAACTTTTAAATAGCCCTTCTTTCTAATGTCTTCAAACAATTCTCTGTAATGCCCTTTTCTTCCACGAATCAATGGTGCTAATAAAGAGATCTTTTTATTGGCATATTTTTCAAAAATATTTTCAACGATCTCTTCTTCGCTGAACTTCACCATTTTTTTACCCGTATTATAACTGTATGCTTCACCAACACGCGCAAATAATAAACGCATGAAATCGTACACCTCAGTTACAGTTCCAACAGTTGAACGAGGATTTTTATTAGTTGTTTTTTGTTCGATCGAGATAACCGGACTAAGTCCAGTGATTTTGTCAACATCTGGCCGTTCCATATCGCCCATAAACTGACGGGCATAAGCGCTGAAACTTTCCATATACCTGCGCTGACCTTCATTGTAAATAGTGTCAAAAGCCAGTGAGGATTTACCACTGCCACTCACCCCTGTAAAAACAACCAATTTGTTTTTGGGAATAGTGATGTCGATATTTTTTAGGTTGTGCTCACGAGCACCAAAAACTTCAATAGTTTCTTGAACTGCCAATTGCTCGATCGATGTAGTGGGTTTTACAACCAGTTTTTTCTTTGCCATGCTTATTTAAAGGATATCAAATGTACAAACAATGCACCTGCTAATAAGTTTTAAATCCTTCATTTCATTTAAAATTAAAATAGATGGGATTTATGTAA
>CAIYAG010000227.1 GCA_903924075.1 uncultured Bacteroidota bacterium
TCGGGCTTACAATGGCGGGGATTAGTTCAAAAACTCCTGGAACATTAGTCAACAAGTTTAAATACAATGGAAAGGAGTTACAAAATCAGGAATTCAGTGATAAATCAGGGTTAGAAGAATATGATTATGGCGCTAGGTTTTTAGACCCACAATTAGGATTATGGCACAACATTGATCCATTAGCTGATGTAAACAGAAGGTGGAGCCCATATGTTTACGCATTAAATAATCCAATGCGCTTCATAGATCCTGATGGAATGGATCCAGAAGAGAGTTTAGGAGAGTGGAATGCGAAAGAAGCCGAAAAAGACAAACATAGAGGTGAGGTTGGCGAAGCAATGGAAGTCGCAGCAGCAGCAAGTCATTCTAAGGAAACAGCTGCAGCATCTGCCACGCTAGATATGTCAAATACTTCTTTATGTGATGTTTCTGAAGGAGAAAAAGAGTCAAATAATGAAATTCAAAATGGTGATCCAACTTTGAAAAAAGGACAATCAAGTAATCTATGGATTTTTCCATTATTCAATATGAAAGCACCATCGAAAATGCATGGTAATATATTAGGTGTGAATTTTGGCATTAACGTCAGTTTAAAAAATTTAGGCTCAGCTAAATTTGGAGTTGGTTCAGTTTTAAATGGAGAAAATGGTATGGGAGGAACATATGATATAGGTCTTGAGAACAAAGCCTTTTCGCTTGGCATGAGTGGAAAGTATTATGACAATGGTTTATTTCAAAATTCAATTGAGTATAAGTCCGTATTTGGAATGCCTGCTAATTCTGAAAATAGTGGCGATTGGAGTTTAACGATAATTGGCCAAAAATTATATGGTAATTTGAAAGCAGAATTAAGCCTAATTAAAAGCTTTGGAGAATTCACTCAGAACTATTTTCAAACTTTATTTGAGATTAACATTCACAAAGAAAAATATATCCAAAAGTAAAATATTTATGATTAGAATAGTAAATGGTTATCAAATAATTTCAAACCTTGTTATTTTAATACTTTTTTTTATAAAAACAAAAGTGTTATTCAATATTGATATAAGTACTACTGCAATTCTTATTTTCATATTACTTTTATTCAATGGTCTTTTTTTACTGGGCTCAAATATTTATTTATTGATGGGAAAAAATAAGTTTCGAGTAAATCTGTTGAAATGGAACTATTATTTAAATGCAATACAAATATTTTCTTTTTCATTACTAGGCCTATCTTTTGATTTTGTATTTGGAATAAGAATTATGCCATATTTTAGCTATGGCGAAATAATGGACCTTCGAATAATGATTGATTCATTTGATTCCATATTTAGTCTCTTTTATAAAGAAAGTAGTGTTATATTATTTGGCATTAATATTGTTCCATTATTTTTTGCAACCATTTTTTATCGTCAATATAAAAGTGAGTATAAAAACTCTAAACCAAATGAATAAATGCTAAAACGTTTTAAATCATTAGTTCTTGAGATTCAAATTGTTTTATTTTCTAAATTGATTTCAATTTTCTCCGAAAGGACTTTAAATTGCTGGATTATTAATGCCTCTAATTACTGACAAATTGCCCCAAAAAAAAATAAACTGGTAAAAAGATGCAGAATCAAGAATTTAGTGATAAAAGTGATTTGAGAATCTTGCATTCTCGCTCTATAATCATACAATTCCAACCAACTAACATCACTAAACTTTCTACTCTGTAATTCCTTGCCATTATACTTAAACCTGTTCCCTAATTTCCCTGCAGGCCTCTAACAAATCCCCGTAATGTATGCCCGAAAGGTTAAGAATGGGGCTATATTAGAAGTATTTAAAGATTATTTAAGACTACCAAATATTAGTTCTTTTCTTCCTTACTGAGACAAATATTATATTGATTAATGCAATTAAAATCCATAACAAAAACAATTCAACTAATAACTCATCAGCATGCCCAAACTCAAAATGAATTCCTTGATCTCTTAAATATTGATGCAGATATACAGCTCCATCAAATAAAA
>CAIYAG010000228.1 GCA_903924075.1 uncultured Bacteroidota bacterium
AAATATGGGGTCTTTAAATCTTCTCTGATAGACTTAGAACCCGTAATATTAAGTTAACGGCAATAAGGGGCAAGATTATGGAAATTAAAAACTGCAAAATATGTATAAAAAATGAAAATGAATATTGTGATATACACTTACGATATTCTCACCAACTGCATGGCTGTGATGTATATATTTGCTGTGATGATTCTTGTAATCAGCCTGAACGTAGCAAGCGAGAAGACTTAGATTGTTGCAAGAGAGTTGAAGATTTAGATGATTTATTGGACGACTTTCATATTGAATTTTGCGATGGTGAAGACCCATACAAAAGTATGAATCATTATAATAAATCTTGTGAGCTATTAATGAAACTCATACAAGAATCTAAGATGCGGTGCTCTGAACATTGCAGTAATGCAGTGAGGGATAAGTAGAGAAAGTCCCCGCCTAGAAAATAAACGAGTGGGAATCGAACCCACTCTATGTCATGACTGCTACACCAGTAGCTCGAAATGATATTATAACATAAATAGGTCATAAAAGTAACAGACTGGTATTAAACGAATGTGCTGCAAGACTTGGTGTTTCTCTTCGTCAAACTGAAGATCAGTTAACAAGAGACATGCTAGCTTCTACAGCTTCATTTATTAACTGTACAGGTGGTGTAAATGGCGATGTTCCAACTGAAATAACACGTTCTGACGTTGATACTGTTATTAGAGCTTTATTAAATAATAACGCTTACACAATAATGGATTCAATCGAAGGACAAGATAAGTTTGGTACAGCTCCAACACGTAGAGCGTACTTCGCTTTATGTTCTACACAGCTTACAGGAAACTTGGACAACGTTAACGGATTCATTTCTGTTAGCCAATATCCTAGCCCTATGAATGCGTTGAACTCTGAGTGGGGTGCTATTTCTAACCTTAGATTCTTAATAAGTTCTATAGGTTCATTTAGTGCTAATGCTAGTTCGTTGGGTAACAACGTGTTTAATATCTTCTGTGTTGGTATGGAAGCTTATGCTTGTATCCAACAAGACGGATATTCTGCAAGCTTTATTTATCGTCCACCAATATATGATGGCCCGTTAGCTCTTAATGCGTCTGTTGGTTATAAATTTGCGGAAGTTCCAAGAATTACCAACGATCTTTGGGTGTTAAACTTACGTGCAACCCAAGCTTAAGGAGAAATCATGGACGGAACTATATTAGGACAAGGTTCATTTATTGTACCTTCAACTATTGTTAATCAATATATACAAATCCCTAGTGGCGCTGATTGGATGAAAGTTTATAACTACACCCAATTTGGTACTGCTGGAACAGCTTCAACTTATAACGGTATTAGATACTACTGGCAACGTGGGATGGCTGCTGGATCTGCTATAGTAGAATTCTACTTAACAGATGCAACAACAGCTATATCTGGCGATACAATTGCTAGTGGTGGATTTACACTTTATGATCCATCAGGACAATCTCAAGGCGCTCAACCGTTACTGGGGCCTGCTGTTGCTATAAGTGCTGTAACTAACTCTACTAGACCTGCTGTTACTCATACTGCTGATACTTCATTGGCTGTTGGAACAGTTGTTCGCTTAAGTAATACAGCTCAAACAGATGTTAACGGTGTTGATATGGTGATTGGTACTGTTACAGATAGTACTCACTTTACTTTATTGGCAGCATCTAACGCTTTAGCTACAGCTCCAGGAGCTATAGGTGGCGCTGGATTCTACAGAGTAGTTTACAATGCAAATAGTCAACTATTCTACCCAAGACGTAGAGTTATCACCAATATTACTCAAGCTGCGAATGCTCAAGTCTCTACTTCTATTGCTCACGGTCTAACTGTTGGACAAGAAGTAAGATTTAATATTCCTGCTGTTTCTGGAATGATTCAATTGAATCCAGATATATTAAACAACTATTTCCCTAGTGGATCTGCTGTAGCAGCTATAGTTGCAAGTATTGTTGATGATTACAACTTCACTATTAACATTAATACAACAAGCTATTCAGTATTTACTTATCCTACAATAGCTCAACAACCGAGTTCGTTC
>CAIYAG010000229.1 GCA_903924075.1 uncultured Bacteroidota bacterium
ATCTACCTTTGTAATTGCAACACATCCTTATTTTTGGTAGCTGCGAATTAAAGTGGCTACATTTGAGAACAATGTATTTGTATCTATAAGTTTAAAAAGATTGAAACAAAAAAAACTGATTCATTCATAAATATTATACAATGAACTGGGGTAATAAATTAGTGGTTGTGTTTATTGTTTTCGGGGCTTTCATAGGCTACCTAGTGTATAGAGCTGTTACAACTAAATACGATCTAGTGAGTAAAGATTATTATAAAGATGAGTTGCGCTATCAAGACAAGATCAATAGTCAAGAGAATGCCGCAAAAATTAGTGATGTAAAAATTGAACAGGATGCTGATGCGGTAATTATTCATTTGCCCCAAGAACAAAAAGGCTTAGCTGTTTCTGGCGATGTATTTTTTTATTGCATCACAGACGAAAATAAAGATTTTCATACTGCGCTTCAGGTTGATTCTACGAATCGACAAATTGTTATGAAAAAGAGTCTTCAGAAAGGTGCTTTCAATGTAAAGATCAATTGGCAACAGGGTAAAGAGCCTTTTTATTTTGAAGAGAAACTGGTGATCCATTAAGCATGACCTGGCAATTGATCATATCCGCATTTGCGCTAGGTATTGTGAGTAGTTTTCACTGCGTTGGTATGTGTGGCCCCATCGCTTTTGCATTACCCGTTTACTATCTTCCTACCCATAAAAAATTAGTAGGTATATTATTCTATCACACAGGTAGAATTTTTATCTATGCTATGCTTGGGTTATTCTTTGGTTTTGTTGGAAGGCAATTTTATGTAGCTGGATTACAACAATATTTTTCGATTGCATTGGGTTGTATCATTTTATTGATCTTATTGCAAACTACAATTGGTAAGAAATTCTTGCAGATCAAACTCTTTGACCAGTTTCAAGAAAAACTTCAAAATATCATTGCCTTTTATATCCAAAAAAAGCAGTTATATGGCATGCTCATTCTTGGTATGGCAAATGGCTTACTTCCTTGTGGAATGGTTTATTTAGCCATTACAGGCGCTTTAGCAGCAGGAAATTTATTGGGCGGTGTTGCTTTTATGGGATTTTTTGGCTTAGGTACCTTTCCGGCCATGTTTTTACTCACTTATTTTGGAACAGTGATCAGCTTAAATGTACGTAATCACATGAAAAAAGCGATCCCCTTTTTTATCGCAACAATGGGTATTCTGCTGATTTTGAGAGGGTTAAATCTAAATATCCCCATGATCAGTCCGGTTATGAATAACTCAGCAGCCCACACTGTTACTTGCCCATAGTCTTAACAAATTCTTCTTACTCCCTTCACATTTTTTTTAGTCTTTCTTTCAGAGCTTTGTGTAAGCAAAGAGGGAATGATTCTTGGTTATTTAGAAATTATTAACAGCTGGTTTAAAAATCTGGCATCCCATTTGCACTATACTAAATATCAAATTATAATAAACGTTTTTCTCATAAGCAGTTAGTTTTGGTTGCGGTCCCTGTTTCCACAGGGACCAATCTTTTTTTATACCCTAAGCTGGCTTGTTGCTCTGCAATCTCAGAAGCCTAAAAATGAAGGCCAATAAGCATCCTACACTATCTGCCACAATGTCCATTCCCTCAAAGCTTCGATTGGGGATCCAATACTTCTGAACAAATTCCATCGAAATACCATATCCGATCCCAAACAAAGAAATGAGTAGAAACCAATTCCTTTTTTGAGAATCGCTGATCAAATAATCTTTAATTGGGAAAGAGAACAATAGACAAAGCATTCCGAAAAGCCCAATATGTACCCATTTATCAAAATAGGGAATATCAAATAAGCGCGACTTTGGAAAACTTGTTCCGGGAAGGGTTAATAGAACCACTGTAACAATAAAAAAGAGAACAGCGGGAACGAAGGGGTGTTTTCTAAAAAACTGCATACACGAAGATAAAACTTTGTGTATGCAGTTTTCATATAATCTTAGCCAACTAAAGCACCATAAGCTTCGCTGCTTAATAGTTCAGCAACATCTGCAGGGTTTGAAACTTCCATTTTGATCATCCATCCATCACCATAAGCATCGGTATTCACTAACTCAGGTTGTTTTTCTAATAATGGATTAATAGAAGTAACTGTTCCAGCAACAGGTAAGAAAAGATCGCTCACTGTTTTTACAGCTTCAACTGTTCCGAAAATTTCTTCGGCAGCCAAAGTTTTGCCCACCGTATTGATGTCTACATAAACAATATCACCCAATTCATGTTGCGCAAAATCAGTGATACCAATGGTTGCAGTATTGCCTTCCAATAGGATCCATTCGTGGTCTTTTGTGTACTTTAATGTAGCTGGAAAATTCATGTTATAGTTTTTATAGTTGCAAATATTGTATAAAAATGGAAGAATACCTAAGACCTATTTAATTTAAAACCCGATTTGTTCAAAGTACAAAAGCACATGGTCTTTGATAAAATTTTCTTGCTCTCTGAGGTCATGTGTTGGCAATTCCTTTAATTGCTTGTAATGTGGCCATCCATCCTCGTCATTTCCTTCTTTGATATAGTAGCCACTCTGGCCAAGTACCGTACAAACTGCTATATGCATCAGGTCTTGCTTCTGTTCTTTACTGATCTTTTCAACCACATAACCAGTTTCCTGCATGCCAATTAAGAACAAAACAGCTTCCAGATCAGGTTTTTTCCCAAACCTTTCTACCAATTTAGCCTCTAAATTCCACCAACGCTGCTGTAAATCATCTTGAATAAACATAGTTGCAAAGGTAAAAGGTTCAAGGTTGCTTTCATCAGCTTGCAAAAGTTATCTTTGCAAAAATTGATTCTATGTTACAAGTGCATGTTCTGCGTAATAACCCGGCAGAAGTGAAGAAAAGACTGGCAGTAAAACAGTTCAAACATTTAGATCTGGTAGACCTGATTGTTTCGCTGGATGATGATAGAAAGCGTTTGCAGAACGAGTTCGACAATACCCAAGCCAAAGTAAATGCAGCATCTAAAGAGATCGGTAAACTAATGGCACAAGGCAATAAAGAAGCGGCAGAAGCTACCAAAACCGATGTGGCTGGCTGGAAAGCTGCTCTTGAACCACTGAAAGACCAAATGACAAAAGTGGAGGCAGACTTGCAAGCAAACCTGGTTCTTTTACCCAATTTGCCCTATGAACAGGTTCCAGAAGGCAAAACGCCTGAGGAAAATGTGGTGGTTCGGGAAGGCGGCCAGAAGCCTGCTCTTCACGCAGGTGCAGTGCCCCATTGGGATCTCATTAAAAACTACGATCTGGTAGATTTTGAAACTGGTGCTAAAATCACTGGTAGTGGGTTTCCTTTATACAAGGGCAAGGGCGCAAAATTGCAGCGTTCGTTGATCACCTACTTTTTGGATTATAATACCGCAGCGGGTTATACAGAATACATTCCTCCATTCATGGTAAATGAAGCCAGTGCATTTGCAACAGGTCAGTTACCCGATAAAGAAGGACAAATGTACCATGCCACTGCAGATAATTTTTATTTGATCCCAACTGCTGAAGTTCCAGTTACAAATATTTATCGCGATACGATTGTCAAAGAATCTGAACTGCCGATCAAGATGACAGCCTATACGCCTTGCTTTAGAAGAGAGGCAGGAAGTTTTGGTAAAGACGTTCGTGGATTAAACCGCGTACATCAATTTGATAAAGTGGAAGTGATCCAAATTGTTAAACCCGAAACCAGCTATCAAGTGCTGGATGAAATGGTAGAGCATGTAGAAAGACTATTACAATCCCTGCAATTGCCTTATCGCATCCTTCGCTTATGCGGCGGTGATATGGGTTTCACATCTGCTATCACTTACGATTTTGAAGTATTCAGTGCAGCACAGGAACGTTGGTTAGAAGTTAGTAGTGTTTCAAATTTTGAAAACTACCAGACCAACCGAATGAAATGCCGTTATAAAGATGCTACAGGTAAAACACAATTAACGCATTCACTCAATGGAAGCTCTTTAGCATTGCCAAGGATCATGGCTTGCTTATTAGAGAATTTTCAAAAAGAAGATGGCATCCATTTACCAGAAGTTTTATTGCCTTACTTTGGTGCTAATAAAATTGACTAATTAATTACCGATATGCTAGCCAAGTGGTTAAAAAGAATCCTCATTTTCTTTGTTGGAATTTTTGTGCTATTGAATATCATGGCAGCATTTCATGCCTATAAATTCACGCATTTTTATGCAGGAATTCCTCCTGCAAAAAAGCCCGATCAAATGAACTTTTCTGAAAAAGTAGGCGCCATTTTTGTGGGTGTCAAATTTTCGAAAAGTAAAGTGGTGGATAGTTTTCAAGTAAAACATGAAACCATTACTCTGATAGCAAAAGATAGTGTTAGGTTGGAGAGTTGGTATGCAAAAGCAGATAGCAATGCGAAAGGAACCATTGTAATGTTTCACGGACATGGCAGCAGCAAGAGCGGTATGATCAAGGAAGCCACTGCATTTCATGAGATGGGCTGGAATGTTTTCATGACCGATTTTAGGGCGCATGGCAATAGTGAAGGTGAAACCTGTACCATTGGTTATGATGAATCAAAAGATGTGTTGGCTGCTTATGAATTTGTAAAAGCCAAGGGAGAAAAAAATATTATTTTATGGGGCATATCACTTGGGGCTGCTACCATTTTATCTGCAATGGATCAATTTAATATCAAACCCAATAAATTGATTTTAGAAATGCCTTTCGGTACATTAATGGATGGAGTGAAAGGTCGATTACGGATCATGCACATTCCAGTAGAACCCATGAGTACTTTATTAACTTTCTGGGGCGGTATTGAACAAAGGTATTGGGGTTTCGATTTTAGACCAGAGGATTTCGCTAAGAAAGTAAACTGCCCAGTATTATTACAGTGGGGGCTTCATGATCCTCGTGTAACACAAACAGAGACCAATGCGATCTATAAAAACCTGGCTAGTCATAACAAATTCCTAATGATCTATGTACAGAGTACTCATCAGAGTCTTTGTAAAAATGAACATGAAAAATGGATGAGTACTGTTGGAGGGTTTTTGAATTAGTGTTCAATGATCACGGTAGTGCCAACCGGCAGTAACTCAAATAATTCCTGGATATAATTGTTCTTCGTGCTAATGCAACCTTCGGTCCAATTTTGGTATTGATCAATCGCATAATCTTCATGTGGCCATACACCATGGATGCCGATCTCGCCACCAATTTTTGCATTGTTTGGTATTAAACCTTCTGCTTTGCGAATATTGAATTTTTCAATGCTTTCTGCGGTAGGATAATCGATAGAAATAAATCGATTCCATTTCTCGTGTTTCCTTTTTGCAACAATATGAAAAGTACCTTCCGGAGTTTTACGATCACCCTGCATCATTTTATCACCCAGATCCTTACTTCCAAATACCACAGGATAACTGGTTACCCATTCACCAGTAGCATCTAATAAGGTTAGGGTATAATTGCTTTTACTGATGAGAACGGTATAGCTGTATTTGTTTGCGTTTTTGGGATCGATGTGATAGGGTAATCTAAAAGAAGTATTCATCGCCAAAATGCCGAGAAGCAAAAAGAAGATGCTGTACTTTTTCATTTGTTTTTTCTTATTTAACGCAACATAAAGGAAAAGATTGTTATTGATTTCCCAAATACCAAAACTTTTGTATTATTTAAAACTAAACGCCCCTTAGAAAAGGGGCGTTTACAACATGAGAAACTATTGATAACCAGTTATTACCATCTGCTAAAACGGATCCCTACTGTATAAGGGTACTGTTCTACACGTGTAATATCTTTTTGTAATTTGTTGATGCTATAAGAGCCATATAAACGTATTGGACCTAAGCCAATTTCACCAATTGTTGCCAATCTCCAGGGCTCGAAGCTAAAGTCGCCATTCACTTTTTGCTTACCACGTTCTGCGCTGATCTGTTTGTTTCGACTATCAATTAAATAACCGGCACTCATTCCCACACTAAAATTAAATCCGTTTCTTCTATCTGGAGTGGTATTAAAATTTACCATGAATGGAACAGTGATATAGCTTACATATAATTTGTTCTTAGAAAACGAGATGCTATCGTTGTACACATAGGAAGTTGGATCTTTGCGATAACTTATTCTGCTGTCGTAACGGAAATTGTACATTTCATAACCCAAGCCGTATTTCAGGTTTACTACATGCTTATACAAGTTCAGTTTTTGCATAAAGAGCCAGATATTTACATTACTCGATTTGCCGGTATTTAATTGGTAGCTATTTTGATTAACCTGACCATCTTGTGGGCGGTAAGTTTTAAAATAGGTACCTGCTTGCGCATAACCATAATTGGTTTCATCTCTGAAATTGGCAAAACCAAGATCCATGATCCACCAATTGGTACTAATATTTGATTTTTTACGAGGACGTCTTTCGATTTTTACATCTACTGTTTTGTCCCAATCATGCCAAACACTTGTTTGTGTTTCTGCAGCCCCTTTATTTTTTTTGATGATAACAAAGTTTCCTACTCTTACTGTGTCGGTATTATAGGCAGCACTATCTTTTTGAGCAAAACTTGCTGTGGTAACCATTACAGCTACTAATACAATGATTAAACTTTTCATTTTCTTTGGTTTTCTATTATTCTAATGTGTGGCTATTGGATATTTCGGTTTTTTCTTCTTCTGTTTTGTTTTTGCCCTTGAATAAACTGGATGCTTTACGAAGGAAACCGCGCAACTTATCTTTATTGATTTCAACTGAGCCTAAGTACAAGCTTTTTCTATCATCGTCTGTGTCTAGTTCTTTATAAACTGCTGGTTTAGCATAAGTGGGTTCTGCGGAACTTTGGATTCGATTGTTGGCTGCTGAAATTTCATTGGCATGCGCATTCGATGCAGATCCAATTGTGTGATTATTATTAGTGGGAATATTATTATTCGCATTCATAGCAATTGTTTCCTGCTCTATTTTTTGATTGGGAACTATTGCTTTTGCAATCGAATTCTCTGATACTTGCTGCTGATCTTTGGTGTTCTTAAATGCAGGAACAAAATCTGTATGCGAATCTGTTGTTTTATTTCTCTTTGCTACAATGGGTTGCTCAATTGTAGTAGGCTTGGTTGATATATTTTGTTCTTTCGATGTAATGGTAGTTCGATTGGTACCCGAATTAATTTTTGATTTAGCCAAATCAGTAGCATTGCGATTGGTTGAGAAAAATATTCCAGTCAATACTAGAATACCGATCAATGCAGCTGCAGCAGCTAATTTCCACCATTGCATTACAATCACTGGCTTCCTTTCTGCCTCTTTTCTTAGCAAAGCATCCTTATTGGGGAAGCTAATAGTTTCTACAGGAAGTTTTGTTTGTAAGATTGCATCGAATGCTGCTTGATATTGTGGATGATTGGAAACAAAATCAATTACTTCATTTTTTTCTTGATCAGTTAATTCATCATCTACAAATAGTAAAAATTTTTCTTCGCAATTGATACTATTAATATGAAGCGAAGTTGTTCTATAAAGAATTGATTTATTATCGAATGCATTGTCAGCTTCTGCTGGCAATTTAGTTTGAAGAAGCATGTCTAGTTCATCAGCCAGATCTTTATTCTCTGTAGCAAAGCTTTCTACAGCTTGCATCTCTGCTGCAGACAGTTCCCCGTCTACATAAAGCAGAAAATAATTTTCGTAATTTAATCGGTTGATGTTCATATTTCGAATTTTATCGAATCTTATCTTACATTTTCTGGACTCACTAAGTAATTACGCAATGCTAATCTGGCACGGTGTAAATAAACTTTTACCTGACTCTCAGTTAAATCCATGATCTGTCCTATTTCTTCATAACTATAGCCTTCATAATCTTTCAGCATCACCAAACTTTTCTGCGTCTCATTCAATCTGTTCAAAGCCTCCATCAGCGTTTTTTTCAAGTTTGAATTACGTTGCTGCAGACTTCGACCATCTTCATTGAATTCATCTTTGAGTTGCACCCTTTTTGATTTGCGAATATGATCGATCATTTGATTGTAGGCAACTGTAAAGAGAAACGATTTCGACTTTGCCGCTTCCACTGCTTCTCTGTTACGCCACATTTTTTCGAATGCCGACTGTACAATATCCCTTGCGTCTTCCTCATGCCTGAGGTTTTTTACAATAAACCGATATACGTTATCGGCGTATTGATTAACACATTGATTGTATTCGAACTCGGTCATAAGCGCTTGTCAGTAATTGATTGTGAACCTTTCCTATTATACGGTTTGGGTTGCTATTTGTTACAGCAAAGGAAAAAAAAATCCCTAGTGAACCTTCACCGTTTAGATAATAGTTGTGAATTCTATAAAATAACTGCTCTTATTGTAGTTTGAATAGATAAACAAGTGTACTTGCAACGGCTAAAAAGAGGAGGACAGAAGTGACGAAATAGCGACTGGCATTTTTAGCGATCCTTTCTTGTTGTTCGTTAGGAAGGCTAATATAGGTCTTTAGAGTAGTGTGAATGGTATATTTATCGCCATAAATAGTGAATGCGATCAGGTAAATAATGGTCAATAACACCATCATGATCACCCTGCCAGCCAACTCGTAATAGTGCAATTCGTAAAGGGTATCGTAAACCACATCGGGTTGATTGTGAAGCTTAAAATAAATAAAATAAGCGCCAGCGATAGTTAATATGTTACAAATCCAGGCAATCCCGATCCTATGTACACTCCCAGAGCCAGCTTCCCTAGTCCTGTTTTGTATCCTTAGATTGTAATAATCTAAGCAAATAAGTGCTTTAAAGATATTCATAGCCATCATTTGAGGGGAGGTCTTGCTATAGATATGCTTAACGGATTATATCATAAAATTATTGTGCATATGTGAAATGAAAAAAAAAAGGCCTCAAAATTGAGGCCTTTGTAGAAAAAATTAGTAGTTAATGACTTGTTCCTGAATCGATTCGGGGATTTCACGCCATTCATATTGTTGGTTTCGTAACTGGGGTTCAAACCCTGCTTCCTTAATAGCTTCTTGCATGGTTTTATAAGTAAAACGATGCGGAGCTCCTGCAGCACTCACTACATTTTCTTCGATCATAATGCTGCCAAAATCGTTGGCACCTGCATGCAAACAGATCTGTGCGGTTTGCTTACCCACTGTTAACCAGCTTGCCTGAATATTCTTAATATTGGGTAACATGATTCGGCTCATAGCGATCATGCGGATATATTCGTCAGGAGTAATTAGGTTATGTACACCCCTGATCCTTGCTAATAAAGTATCCGCATCTTGGAATGTCCAAGGGATAAACGCCAAGAATCCTTTAGCATCTGCTGGTTTCTTACTCTGTGTTTCCCTGATCTTAGCCAAATGAATAAAACGTTCCTCAATGGTTTCTACATGACCAAACATCATCGTTGCACTGGTAGTAATATGCAGGTTATGTGCTTGATGCATTACTTCAAGCCATTCGTCAGCACCACATTTACCCTTTGAAATAAGCCTTCTAACCCGATCGATCAGGATTTCAGCACCTGCACCAGGCAGAGAATCTAGGCCTGATTCTTTCAAAGCTTTCAAAGTATCGTAATGACTCATCTTAGCCAGCTTGCTGATATGTGCAACTTCTGGGGGCCCAAGTGCATGTAATTTTAAATGCGGAAATTCCTGCTTAATGGCACGGAAAGTATTGGTATAAAAATCAAGTCCAAGTTCTGGATGGTGACCTCCTTGCAACAACAATTGATCTCCACCATATTTCAAGGTTTCAGCAATTTTGATGCGGTAAGTGGGCATGTCGGTGATATAGGCATCGGCATGACCGGGGATCCTATAAAAATTACAAAACTTGCAATTGGCGATACAAACGTTGGTGGTATTTACATTACGGTCTATCTGCCAGGAAACCTTTCCGTGAGGTACCTGGATCTTTCTAAGCTCATCAGCAACATTCATTAATTCGGTTAGTGGTGCATGTTCAAATAAAAACATCCCTTCTTCAACCGTTAAAAATTCGAATGCTAAAGCTTTTTTGTATAAGTCTGCTAACTGCATTTGTATATTTTTTTACTGGCGCAAAGTTAGGGTTAACAACGTTAAACTGCCCATTTTTACCGCTGTTAAAAGATATTTATGTTTCCTATAATGGTAAATAGTGAATATCCATTATTTAGTATATTCATTAGTGTGAAGAACGCTTGCTTCATTATATTATCCATTGTCCTTTTTTGTGGCTTTAACGCGGCTGCTCAGGAAGAATTTGTTCAAGAACCGGCCAAATTTCTCACCCGTTTCCCATTTGTACAATTGAACGGCGGTATAGTGGTATTAAAAGCGAAGGTTGATAACTGTGTTGATTCCTTAAATTTTGTCTTAGATACTGGAAGTGGGGGTATTTCGCTCGACTCAACCACTGTTGCAGAATTAGGACTGCCCATCAGTAAAAGTAATAGAACCATCCGCGGGATCGCAGGCTTAAAGCTGGTTGATTTTGCTTTTGACCATACGCTTCATTTAAAAGGGCTTGATGTTACACACCTTGACTTTCATATTAACGATTATGAATTATTATCGAGTGTTTATGGGGTTCGCATTGATGGGGTAATTGGCTACAGTTTTTTACGTAGGTATATAGTAAAAGTGAGTTATGATGAGATGATGATCGAAGTGTATTCTCCTGGTTTATTTAAATATCCAAGAGGTGGATATATGATACACCCTGATTTTTCAAATCTGCCCATGTATGGTGCTACTCTTAATGATGGCAGGGCTGTGTCAAACAAATTTATTTTTGATACGGGTGCAGGCTTGTGTTTTTTATTGTCGAAAGACTTTGTAGAGGATAGTGCCATTATTAAAAAGGGTAGATCCATCTTTACTACTCAGGCCGAAGGTCTTGGTGGCAAAAAAGTGATGTCGTTGACAGTGGTAAAAGAGGTAAAAATCGGACCCTATAAATTCAAACAGGTACCAGTTCATATTTTTGATGATGAATTTAATGTGACCAGTTACCCTATTTTGGGAGGCATTATTGGAAACGATATATTGAGAAGATTCAACCTCATCTTAAATTATCCTTTTCAACAGATCTTTATCAAACCTAATTCACATTCTTTTGAAAATTTTGATTATGCCTATACAGGTTTAGGCATTTATCAAATTGATTCAGAAATTAAAGTCATTGATATTGTTCCGGGTTCGCCTGGCGATATTGCAGGATTTAAATCTGGGGATGTGATCTTCTCGATTGAAAATAATTACTCAAAAAATATACAAGCCTATAAAAATCTTTTCCAAAATTCAATTGGCAAAGTAAAAGTGGTGATCCTTAGAAATAAAGAACCCATTATTCTTACGATGGTTGTCAAGGATATCAGGAAAAAATAAACAAATTCATTGCTTATCTCAGATTATAGTTAGCAAGTGCTTAATTTGCACCTTCCTTTTAATAATTATGATAACATATCAACGCTTTGTATTAGATAATGGATTAAGGTTAATTGTACACGAAGACAATTCCACACCAATGGCGGTGGTAAACGTTTTATACGATGTAGGTGCCAGAGATGAGAATCCAGCACAAACCGGGTTTGCTCATTTGTTCGAGCACTTGATGTTTGGTGGGAGTGTAAACATTCCAGATTATGATGCACCATTACAAGTGGCTGGTGGAGAGAACAATGCTTATACCACCAACGATCTTACGAATTATTATTGTCAGGTTCCTGTTCAAAATTTGGAAACTGCATTTTGGTTAGAGAGTGATCGGATGCTGAGTTTAGCTTTTAGTGAGAAAAGTTTGTCTGTGCAACGAAAAGTTGTTTGCGAAGAATTCAAAGAGCACTATATCAACAAACCTTATGGTGATCTATGGCATAAAATGCGTGAATTGGCTTTCCTTAAGCATCCCTATCGTTGGATGACCATTGGTAAAGAATTGAAACATGTGGAAGATGCAAAAATTGAGGATGTAAAACAATTTTTCAAAAAACATTATTGCCCTGCAAACGCCATTTTGGTTGTGGCCGGACCCATGCCAGCATCAGAAGTAAAAGCGTTGGCTGATAAATGGTTTGGCCCCATTGAAAGCGGAGTAAAGTATGAAAGGAATTTGCCTGTAGAACCCGTTCAAACTGAAGCGCATCGTCTTGAAATAAAAGCCAATGTGCCTGTTGACGCATTTGTAAAGACCTGGCATATGGATGGCCGATTAGATGATGGCTATTATATTGCAGATCTGCTCACAGAAATTTTGGGTGGAGGTGGTTCTTCACGCTTGTTTCAATCGCTAGTGAAAGAGCAACAATTATTTTCAGGCATCGATTGCTATCATTATGGAAGTATCGATCCGGGATTATTTACTATTGAAGGTAAACTGGTTCAAGGTGTTGATATGGCTAAAGCGGAAGCGGCCGTGATGCAACAAATTGAGTTGATCTGTCATGAGCTTGTTTCAACTCAAGAATTACAAAAAGTAAAAAATAAAACAGAAAGTGTCATGGCATTTGAAGACATGGGTATTAGTAGTAGAGCGAGTAGCCTTGCTTTCTATGAATTGCTGGGTGATGCCAATTTAATGAATACCGAATTAGAAAAATATTATGCTGTAACAGCAGAAGATCTAAGAAACTATAGCAGAAAATTATTTGCAGAAACGAATAGTAATACTATTTGGTATCAAAGTAAGTAAAAAGGCAAAATTCAAAAGTCAAAATAAATAGAAGGGGAGAAAGGCCCTGGTAAAAATTAAAAGTCAAAAAATTAGGAACAAAATGTACTTCCTAATTTTTTGACTTTTGAATTTTAACTTTTGAATTTTTAATTTGTAAATGGCGCTTTCACCACTTTAGCTTTCACCAACGTATTTCTAATATCAATATAAATTTCAGAATCCACTGATGCGTGTTCTGAAGCAACATAACCTAAGCCCACTGCTTTATTTAGAGAAGGTGCTTGTGTACCACTGGTAACGGTTCCGATAGGATTTCCAGCGGCATCTTTGATGATATAATCGTGACGAGGTATTCCGCGCTCCAACATTTCAAAGCCCACTAATTTTTTGGTAACTCCAGTTGCTTTTTGATTTTCTAAGAAGGCTTTATTGGTAAAGTCTTTCGTGAATTTGGTGATCCAACCCAATCCAGCTTCTAATGGAGAAGTAGTATCGTTGATATCGTTGCCGTATAAACAATAGCCCATTTCTAAACGGAGGGTATCTCTCGCGCCCAAACCAATTGGTTTAATACCATATGCTGCACCAGCTTCAAAAATGGCATCCCAGATCTTATCTGCTGCGCCATCTTTGTCTTCAAAATAAATTTCAACACCACCTGAACCAGTATAACCTGTGGCACTGATCAATACATTATCAATACCAGCAAACTTTCCTTTTACAAAAGTGTAGTATTTTAAATTCATGATATCCATGGAAGCCAGGGGCTGTAAAATTTTACAAGCGTTAGGGCCCTGAATTGCCAGCAAACAAGTTTTGTCGCTGATATTTTCCATATCAACATTTTTGGTATTGAAACTACTGATCCAGTTCCAATCTTTATCAATATTGGAAGCATTCACCACCAACATATAAACCTTGTCTTTTTCAACGCAGTAAACGATCAAGTCGTCTACAATTCCGCCATCTTTATTTGGCAGGCAACTGTACTGGGCTTGTCCGTCTGTAATTTTAGAAGCATCATTAGAAGTAACGCGTTGAATCAGATCCAGGGCGTTCTCACCTTTTAAAATGAATTCACCCATATGGCTCACGTCAAATACACCGGCGTTTTTGCGAACGGCTGCGTGTTCATCATTGATGCCGCTATAACTGATAGGCATATTATATCCAGCAAATTCGGCCATTTTGGCTCCTAGAGCAATGTGTTTCTGTGTAAAAGCAGTGTTTTTCATGTGGTTGTAGTGGTATTTCTAAGCAAAAATAAGCGAAGCGGCTTGCCAATAAAAATAAAAAAGCAGGACCATCTGATCCTGCTCTAACAACCAACTATAATTACCAACTAATCTTCTGTCAAACGTATTTTGATACCCTCGGTCAGGATCTTAATTCTTTCAATGGAAGCACTGTCGTTTTCGTTTTTATTTACTTTAATAACAAGCCTTCCTGGTTTAGTTCTGATATAAAGCTTGGTATGATCGTCTAGTTCCACATCTCCATCCATGCGTGCATGTCGGAATTGTTTTGACTTGCTCAGTTGTGCATCAATATAACTTAACACTTTTCTGGATTGATTTCTGCCGTAAGAGGCTTCTACCTGATATTGATCTTCTGTATCATTTACATGGATTGAGATATCGGTGTTTGAAGCGATCTTATAGGCTACAAATAAGCCAAATCCGACCACCATCATTACTCCGACCATGAGCGCCAAAATAATTTTACGCATAGCTTTTTTTTAATTTTTTTAAGGAAGGGAGAACCTCCTGCTGAGATCAGTACGAGGTTCTTTTATTTCCCAACTTCAACCGAGTTTATAAAGTCATTTGCATTAATAACATGTGAGAATCAAGAATGTCTTCCAATTGTGTTTCTGCTTCAGATGTTTTGGGAGCAATTGGAGTATTGAGGGCAGTAGCTTTTTTGTAATGATACTGTGTGCTATCTATGGGCTTATCCAATTCTTTCTTTAACTCTTCTGCTTCTTTTTGTTTTTTCTCGTATTCTTTTTTCAGGTCTTCTTTACTTTTCTTGTAATTATCCAGCGCTTCTTGTTTTGAATTATCCTCATCATTATCCTGAGATTCATCAACAACTTTCACTTTTTTATCAGCGCGTTCTAATCCACCTGCTGTCATTTTATATTCCACATCAGAATCCCATCCATAATTATCATTCCAGTCTTCATCAGAGTCCCAATCGTTTCTGCCATTGTTTACGTCAAAGTGATTGAGTCTGTTTCTTACTGTATGGTCTATTAAGATCCTTTTTCCGATAGGAATATAAATAGTTACTACTACACCTTGGTTGCGAAATTTAGTGCCACGTTGTACAGAGAACCCGCGATCTAACCAAACGGTACTGTCTTGCTGGTTAATGCCGTAATTCATTTCTTTGATATTGTGTAGTGCTTCAGATTCGTTGCTACCGTTACTATATTTAGTGGCATCCATATGAAATAAAGAGTCGTTACTTTTCACTAAGTGTATGCGAACATTATTCAGTAACAAACTGTCATCAGTAACGCTAATTAACCCGTCCATTTTAAACCAGCGACCATATACTTTTACTTTACTATCTGGAACTTTGATCATCAATTTTCCAGATGCTGGTTGATTGATAGAGAGTGGTTGTTTGTCTCTTGCTCTTGCATCAAAATTTTCAGCGATCATGAATGCCAGTACACAAGCTGATATTAAGCCTAGTACCCACATTCCTGCGAAAGTGAAGCCTACTGATTTGTTGCCAGATTTCACTCCCATAATTCTGCGGATCAACCATGTTGTCAAACCAATTACTGGAACACCTATGAATAATAGTAGGGTAGACCAAGCCAGGAAGTTCTGCCAGAATCCTTCAAGGAAGAAATTCTTTAAAGGAAATACTCCGATCCCTGCTACTAAGAATGCAAGTAATGTAACAAGTAATGCGAAAGCGATGACCCCTGCGATGAATAAGAAGAATGCTTTGAAAATAAATCCGATGATCTTAAAAATTCCCCCACCTGATTTTCTTGCAGCATAATTCACTTCTGACGTAAACTGTTTGCCTTTTTCATTTACGGTGCTGGTAAATTCTTTGCCCCATTCCTGCGCTTTTTCATTTACCTCTCCACCCCATTTTTCTGCCCTGCTTTTAAATCCTTCCAGATCTTCCTGGATCGTATTTTTGATAGTATTCAAATCCACTTTTTCACCACGCATTTCCAGTTTTTCGGAAGCAGAATTTGCTTCTGGAATCACTGCCCATAAAATCACGTAGACTACAAAAAGAGTTCCACCAAAGGATCCAAATACTACGCCGGGGAAGGGATCTCCATCCCACCAAAATGAATGGCGGAAGATAGAAGAGATGATCCCTGAAACTAGTGGTAAACAAAATACCAATCTTGGGATCCATACAGCGATATCGAAATAAGCTGCAATACCGCTGGCAACACCCGCGATCACTTTTTCTTCTGGATTTCTATATAATCGCTTGCTTGTAATATTGCTTACTAAAGGCTTTGAAGGAAGTATGATCCATAACAAGATATATAATAGTATACCTGTACCAGCTCCAAAAACCATCAATGCAAATACCAAACGAACGATGGTGGGGTCAACTCTTAGATAATTAGCAACACCGCTACAAACACCACCTAACAATTTATCTGTATCGTTACGATAAAGACGTCCACGAGGATCTGTTGCATATGCATTATAGCCGCTATTATAATTTTGTTGTTTGCCTTCACCACCTAATTGAGATTTGACGTTAGCTTCTTCACCTTCGAAATCTTCCGGACGGCCCATGCTAGCAATGATCTTATTCACTGTATCATCAGTAATGCAGGTGTCGCCTTTTTTCAGGCTCTCACCAAACAATTCAGCGATGCGTCCTTCAATATCATTGATGATTTCGTCGCGACCTTCCTCATTGGCAAAGAATCTTCTCAAACTTTCCACATACTGCTTTAGTATATCATAGGCAGTTTCTTCGATGGGTATTACCCTGCCTTGGAAGTTTATATTAATTACCTTTTTCATGTCATTTTTTTTTGTGGTTAAGGTTGGGGTTGGTTTTCTTCGGTGGATGGTTGTGCTGGTTGTTCTTCTGCGGGCTGTGTAAGTGTATGCACCGCATCTGCCAGTTCTTTCCAGGTTCTTTCCAGTTCCCCGTAGAACTCAAGACCTAAATCGGTCATGACAAAATATTTGCGTGGCGGTCCGCTATTACTTTCTACCCAACGGTAAGTAAGTAGTCCTGCATTTTTTAATCGCGTAAGTAAAGGATAGAGTGTGCCTTCCAAAATATGGAGGTTGGCAGCCCTCATCCGATCTACCAGGTCACTGGGATAAACTTCCCCCTGGCGGATAATGGATAAAATGCAAAACTCCAATACGCCCTTTCGCATCTGACTTTGTGTGTTCTGAATGTCCATAGCCGGAGTTTTTGTGGTTGACCCCTTTTAGTTGGGGGTTACCTTGTTATGAATACTGGTCAAAGTTTTTTGGGATGGCTGCATCTTTTATTAGATGCCTGCCCAGGCCTAGATAAAATATCTTCTGCCAGTTCTTGTGCGCATATTGCGTTGGATGTTCCAAAGCTCAGCGCTACTGAATGATTTGTTGTTAGCAGTTGTCATGTTAGTAGCGATTGTTTCTCTTGTTTCATGGAAAATAGAATCGATCGCTGTTTTTTCGATGTTTGCTGCGGTGTTTTTGTTTTGAGTTTTCATGTGTCTGTAGTTTTTTTGGTTACATGTAATTCGCCTGTCATCATTTTGCTTTTCTTCAAAATTTCAAATGGCTCATTTCATCTTAATATTTTTTGACTTTTTAATTTTGATTTTTGACTTCCTGTCTCATTGACAACACAAAGATGCAATAATATTTGGTACTATGCAACACATAGTACCAAGTTTTTTCAAGTAATGGGCAAGGGGAAGTAATGGGCAATAAGTAAGTAGTTGAAAATGAATTAGTTATTATTTTTCAACTTTTTTGTAAAATGACGAGTGGGATTATTTTGTGATAAAAGGCGGGAAAAATAAGTGAAGAGTGAAGAGTGAAGAGTGAAGAATGGACTGGGAAGGTCATAGAGATATCACTTCCTAGGAAGGGCAGGGGTGGGTTAATTAAGTGAAAAGATAAAAGTGAAAAGTGAAAAATGGACAGGGCTTTGCTTTATGACTGTCTTGTTTGGTCTGTACCGATTAAGCTTTCCATTAAATAGGTAGCAATTGATACTACGAAACTGAATAGTAAGGCGTAAACCCAGCTATCAACCCTGAAGCCTGGTACGATATCAGATGCCCATTTTACGATCAGAACGTTGATTACTAATAGGAATAAGCCTAAAGTAAATATGGTGATGGGGATGGTGATAATTACTAGAATCGGTTTTACAAAACTATTGAGTAAGCCAAGTACTGCTGCTACTAGTATTGCAGTTGTGCTATCTTTTACGTGTACGCCATCTAAAACATAGGCGGCTACTAAAACGGCTACTGCTGTAATCAAAGTCTTCGCGATGAAACGTAACATGGCTTTTATTTTAAGGAAAGTTAGCACTAAATTCTGTTAGCTAAAAGCAAACAAAAAAGCCCAGCAACTTGCCGGGCTTTATAAAAAGGGGGATCATTTATTTTTTTCTAGGAAAGCTTACTGCTGCCTGAGCTGCTGCTAATCTTGCGATTGGCACGCGGAAAGGAGAACAGCTTACATAGTTCATTCCTATTTGGTGGCAGAACTTAACGCTCTCTGCATCACCACCGTGTTCGCCACAGATACCTACTTTCAAATTAGGCTTTGTGATTCTACCACGTTCAGTACCGAACTTAATTAACTCACCTACACCTTCCTGATCGATGGTTTGGAATGGATCATCTTCCAAGATCTTTTGATCTAAGTAGTTTGGTAAGAATCCACCAATATCATCACGGCTGAATCCGAAACTCATTTGAGTTAAGTCGTTCGTACCAAAGCTGAAGAAGTCGGCTTCTGTTGCCATTTTCTCTGCTTTCAGTGCTGCTCTTGGAATTTCAATCATTGTTCCGAATAGATAAGGAATCTTTTTCAGTTTGGTTTTTTCCAATACTTCTTTATATACTCTTTCAACAATTGCTTTCTGATGTGTCAGCTCATTTACGGTACAAGTAACAGGCACCATGATTTCAGGGAAAGGTTTTTTACCTGCGATCAACAATTCTGCAGTTGCTTCAAAGATTGATCTGATCTGCATTTCAGTGATCTCTGGATAAGAGATACCTAAACGAACTCCACGGTGACCTAACATCGGGTTGTTCTCATGCAATGCCAAAACCCTTCTTTTCAATAAGCTCATGCTGATACCTAATTCTTTGCTCAACTGATGCAGTTTAGCAGCATCGTGTGGAACAAACTCGTGCAATGGTGGATCGAGCAAGCGAATCGTAACTGGATATCCATTCATGGTATTCAGTGTAGCTTTCATATCTTTCTTCACAAACTTCGCTAAGTCGTTCAACGCAACCCTTCTTTCTTTCTCAGTTTTGCTCACAATCATTTTGCGCAATAAGAACAATGGTTCATCAGATCCTTCGCCATAGAACATGTGCTCTGTGCGGAATAGACCAATACCTTCTGCTCCAAATTTCAAACCTTGTGCAGCATCACCTGGAGTTTCTGCATTAGTACGAACACCCATGGTTTTGATCTTGTCGACCAATTTCATCAAATTTTTATAAGCCAAGTTTTTATCTAGATCGATATCAACTAAAGCCATACTACCATGATATACTAAACCCTTGGTTCCATCCAAGCTGATCCAGTCGCCTTCTTTAATAAAGGTTCCATCATTTGCTTTGAATGATTTTGTTTCGCTATGAATTTCAATATCTGTGCAACCTACGATACAGCATTTACCCCAACCACGTGCAACTAAAGCAGCGTGAGAAGTCATACCACCTTTGGTTGTTAAGATCGCCTGAGATTTGTGCATACCATCTACATCTTCTGGAGATGTTTCTTCACGAACAAGAATTACTTTCTCGCCACGGCTTGCCCACTCAACAGCATCATTAGAAGAGAAAACAACGCGGCCTTTTGCTCCACCTGGGCCTGCTGGTAATCCTTTTGCAATGGCTTTAGTAATTGCTTGCACTTTTGGATCAAGCATTGGTAATAAAAGTTCCACTAATTGGTTTGGTCCAACGCGCATGATCGCAGTTTTTGCATCAATTACTTTTTCGTTGAACATGTCGCTCGCAATTTTCACTGCAGCCACACCATTACGTTTACCAATACGGCACTGCAACATATAAAGCTTACCTTTTTCAATAGTAAACTCGATGTCTTGCATGTCTTTATAATGCTTTTCCAATTTTGCTTGGATCGCAAATAATTCTTTGTAAACAGCCGGCATTGTTTTTTCCAATGTAGGCAAGTGTTTACTTTGATCGTTCTTAGAATATTCATTCACTGGTGCTGGAGTTCTGATACCTGCTACAACGTCTTCACCTTGTGCATTTAAAAGATACTCACCATAGAATTTGTTTTCACCGTTACCAGGGTTACGGGTAAATGCCACACCGGTTGCACTGGTATCGCCCATATTACCGAATACCATTGACTGTACGTTTACAGCAGTTCCCCACTCGTCAGGAATTTTTTCGATGCGTCTATATTCCACTGCGCGTTTGCCGCTCCAGCTGCTAAATACGGCACCAACGCTGCCCCATAATTGCTCATATGGATCTTCAGGGAAAGGTTTGCCCAATACTTTTTTCACTGTTTCTTTAAAGTCTTTTACCAAGGCTTTTAATTGATCAACAGTAAGGTCGGTGTCTAATTTGTATCCGTTTTTGTGTTTTACTTTTTCAAGTTTTTCATCCAGTTGTTTGCGAATGCCTTTTCCTGCTTTCACTTCAATGCCACCTGCTTTTTCCATCACCACATCGGCATACATCATGATCAAACGGCGATAAGCATCGTATGCAAATCTTGCATCTCCAGATTGTTTGATCAATCCTTCAATTGTTTTTTCATTCAAACCAATATCCAATACAGTCTCCATCATACCTGGCATAGATTTTCTAGCACCAGAACGAACAGAAACCAACAATGGATTATTTACGTCTCCGAATTTCTTACCTATTTCTTTTTCTACAGCAGTCAGGGCTTTTTTTACTTGCTCTTGTAATACTGGCGGGTATTTCTTTTTGTTTGCATAGTAATACGTACAAACATCAGTTGTGATCGTAAAGCCGGGAGGTACCGGTAATTTCAATTTAGGATGACCCGCCATTTCAGCAAGGTTTGCTCCTTTACCACCCAGTAAATTCTTCATGGATTCATTTCCATCTGCCTTTCCACCGCCAAATGCATAAACGTATTTGGTGGCCTTTTTTACTTGTGCCATAGTGTGTGTTTAGTTTAAAAAAAAATAGTAAACCCTGATTGGTTTACTAGTTATAGAATTGTTGTGTTAATGCGTTTGAGATTACTTTGTACTCTAAGTCCTTTCTCATGATTTGATAGCGATTGTTAATGGCCCTCACATTAGGATTAGATAAGTGCTTTTCGTTATAAGGTTGAAGCATATCTTTTTCTTCAACGATATTTCCATTTGTATCTGTGGTTCTGGAAAATACCCGGTAGTTAAAATGCCAAGGGTTAAATCCTTCCTCATTTGAAGTTTCTCCGTATGAGTCATTAAAACCTTCAAAAATGAGCTCACAAGTGCTTCCTTCGTAATCAAGCAGGTGATGGGTTAAATCGATCATCACGTCCATCGTTGGATCGCCATGAATGATACCGCTATCCCAGATTGTTTTTCCGTTGAGAAAGATGTGTAGTCTATTGTCTACTGCTTTTACATTGATTAGATATTGCGTCTTCATATTGCTTGGTTTAGCTTTCGTCTAATTATTTTGAAGACATAAAGCTAAAAACAGTTACAACATTCCAACATGACGTTTGTCATATAGTGGCATGATATATACCCAATAAAATGTAGTGAAATCGTTAGTTTCTAAGCAACATTAGATGACCAGTAATTCGTAAAAATCTTCAGGTTTAAGATACTTTTTTGCTAATTCTTGTAATTCTTCTGCGGTAACCGTGCGAACGGTTTCGAGGCTATTATAGAAGTAATCTGCTTCCAAATTATTCAGGATATAATTTTTCCATCTTGCCATGATCTGGAAGGGGCCATCAAGATCGCCTAGCAAGGATCCGATCATATAATTACGCACCAGATCCAATTCATCGGCCTCAATAATTTCATCTCTCAGAACTGCCATTTCTTTATAGACTTCTGTAATGGTTGCTTCAGCCACATCTCTGCCTGCTTCTGTGCTGATCAGCAAAGCAGTATCGTGAATATGGTTTTGCAGGAAACTGTGAATGCCATAAGTGTAGCCCTTCTCTTCTCGGATATTACTCATGAGGCGTGAACCAAAAAATCCGCCGAACAAATTATTCAAGACCTGCACTTTTGGAAAGTCTGGGTGATGGCGATTTGGGAAAGGGCGACCAATTCTAATAGCAGCCTGTACCGAATCGATATCGTTAGTGATCCTGTATTTTTTCTGGCTTGCTCTTATTTGTGGAATTGTTTTAATGATAGTATCATCTTGGTTAAAGGGTAATTGCCCCAACTCCTTGTTGAGCATAGCTTGAAGGTCGGCTGGCAATTTTCCTGCAACAAACACCAAGCATTTTCCCTTGGTATAATATTGCTCATAAAAATCTACCAGATCTTTTTGTTCCAGCTGGTCGAAATCATTTGCTGAAGTATATTTTCCATAAGGATGGTCAAATCCATAGATATACTCATCAATTAATCGGTTGGCAACAAAATCGCATTTTTTAAGATTCACAGAAAGGCGTTGCTTCTGGTTCTGCTTATAAATTGCCAGTTCTGATTCCGGGAAAATTGCATCTGTAATCAATTCTGTGACTACGGGCAAAAGGGTAGCCAAGTGCTTATTGAGGCAATGCAAAGTAATGGTTGCTGTTTCGTTAAAGCAACTGCGACTCAGGAATGCCCCATAAAACTCAAAAAACTCATTGATGGCAAAAGCCGTTTTGTTTTTGGTACCATTCTTTAAAAGATGATTGGTAGTGGCTGCAACAATGTTTTTGTCTTCATACCAATTGCCCGCATAGAATACCAATTCTAACATAACAACTTCTTCAGCTCCGGCGTTGATAGTATAAACAGGGGTAGCATTGTCTAACTTGAAACCTTCATAGGGCTTTAGTTTTACATCAAAATCAACTGCATCCTGTATCACTGGGGCTTTTGTTCTATCCAACATCATAGTTAAAGAATTGGGAGCAAAAATAGCGGATTCAAAGCGCCCGCTGGGCAAATCAAGCAGAACTTTCCTGATTTTTTCTTCTTACTAACAGATAGCTCGATTCGTTGATGGCAAGATATCCGTAATCATAACAGAAATGATATGGATTACCCTTCTTATTCGAAACCAAGTGGGTACAGTATTGAAAAAGGAAACCTCGCTCCAATAATTGTGCATGAGAAGCTTTTGCACGATTTGCAGAGTTTGGGATTAGGGCTGCTAGGATGCGTCTGTTTTTTTGTAAGACACTATTGATATGGCGCATGTAATTATTGCTATAACTATGTGTCTGATTATTAAAACTATTTCTACAATAATCGTTGCAGTACTTTTTATCAGTTCGTCC
>CAIYAG010000230.1 GCA_903924075.1 uncultured Bacteroidota bacterium
CGCCTAACGCAAAATAAACAATCGTTTTAAACATGAGTGCATGTCTCACTTCCACATGATCTAAGTTGCCAAAAATAAATACTGCAATATTTTCTTCAGGCATCTGTGCATTGATGGCAACTGCACCTGCAAGACTACCGGTATGAAAGTTGAGTTTCTTGCCTCGATAGTCTTGTTGAAACCATCCCAATGCATAAGTCATGAAGTTTGGTTTGGTTAATTCTTTGGTAGGATAGAATTCTTCAGGCGTGACAAGAGTTTGCGGACGAAACATTTCTTTCCATGTTTCAGGTTTTAGCAATCTGCCGCCAGCATATTTACTACTATCCATCATTGTTTTGATCCAGATCCCCATATCGTCGATACAAGAAAGCACAGAGCCTGCTGGTCCAACAACATCTGCAATATCTCTGCTGATCACTTGAATTTTTTTATCGATCCGAAAATGTGGTGTTGCGATATTTGTGGTTTTAACTTGAGAGATCTGCGAAAAGGTATTGGTCATTCCGAGAGGTTGAAAAATATTTTGTCGAACAAAATCTGCCCATGGAATACCGCTTACTTTTTCTATAACTTTTCCTGCTGCGAGGTAAAAAATATTTTGATAAATAAAACTCGAGCGCATTGAATAACTAGGTTTTACTAAACGCATTTTTTCTAAGATCTCATCTCCTGTTAAGTGATCATCACCCCATAAAAAATCGGCGTTGCCAACACCTGAATTGTGTAAGAATAGATCACGTACTCTGAGTTCGCGTGTAACCCAGGGGTCATATAATTGAAATTCAGGTAGGTATTTGATAACGGGATCATCCCATTTTACTTTGCCTTGGTCTACCAAGATACCCATACAAGTTGCTGTCATTGCTTTAGTGGTAGAAGCACAATTAAATAGTGTTTGGCTATTCACTTGTTGACTGGTACCTAGTTGTATTACTCCGTATCCTTTTTTAAAAATTACTTGATTGTCTTTGACAACAACAATGGCTAGTCCGGGTGCTTCCCAGTCTTTAACTGCTTGTTGTACATAGGTATCAAATTGGGCTAGGCTATCAGCCTGTTTTAATTTTTTCTGCGCTGTAACCTGTAAAAAAGAAAAGAGTAGAACGGTACTGATGAGTGGGCTCCATTTTTTCATGGTCTATTTTTTATGAATATAAGTAAAATAAAAAACTTAATTTAAGTACACAAAATTGCTACCATGAAAAAGACCTTACTTTCTTTATGTCTCTCTGTTTTTATATCAATGTCAATTGCGCAAATGCCACATAATGGCATAGAAAATAATCTGGGTAATATTTTTCGCATGTCAAATGCTAAAACCAGATCGATCAGTCCCGAAAATTACACTGGTGCAAAGGGAAAAGGAGGTATGGCTGAAAAAGGAACAGGCTCAAGTGCTGCAAGAGATCTTGGTGTTGGTTGGAAAATAAACCCATGTGTGGTTATCAAAGCAAAAACAAGTTTTACAATTGCAGAAATTGATAGTGCTGGTTCAATACAACATATCTGGATGACGCCAACTGGGAACTGGCGTTACTCAATTTTAAGATTTTATTGGGATGGTGAAACAGCGCCATCTGTTGAAGTGCCGGTGGGTGATTTTTTTGGAATGGGCTGGGGAAAATATGCACCACTCAATTCACTACCAGTAACAGTGAATCCCGGCAGTGCATTTAATTGTTATTGGCCCATGCCATTTAGAAAAAAATGTAGGATTACCATGGAAAATATCGACGATAAAGACATGACATTATTTTATCAGGTTGATTATGTGCTCACTGATGTTCCTACAGATGCTGCTTATTTTCATGCGCAATTTAGAAGGGTAAATCCATTGCCTTATAAAACGGATTATGTGTTGTTGGATAGTGTAAAAGGAAGGGGCCAATATGTTGGAACCTATATTGCATGGGGTGTACATAACAATGGTTGGTGGGGTGAGGGAGAGATCAAATTTTTTATGGATGATGATGGAAAGTTTCCAACGATCTGTGGTACTGGCACTGAAGATTATTTTTGTGGCTCCTATGATTTTGATACTGAAAAGAAAAATTCATCGGGTGTTGTTGAATCGAATTACACAGAGTTTTCAACTGCTTATACGGGCTTGCATCAAGTGATCAGAGGTGATGGTCATTATAGTATGGCTCAACGGTTTGGAATGTATCGATGGCATATCACAGATCCGATCAGGTTCGAAAAAAATTTGAAAGTTACCATACAAGCCTTGGGTTGGCGAGATGGGTCTAGATATTTGCCGCTTCAAGACGATATTGCTTCAACAGTTTTTTGGTATCAGACAGAAGGGCACACTGTTTTCCCAAAACTGCCCAATAAAGATGCATTAGAAGTGGATTAATGCGGTTATAAAGGCGGCTTTTATTTATATGAAAATTTCGTCATTTGACGCAGAGCTACTTTTTTTTATTAAATTGTCTTTGGTTTTACCCCTAATAACCATTTACAGGATTCCTGTAGTATTCAGTTAAGAAGTTAATTGGATATTAATTTGCGATGTAATCATGTAAAAATTTGAGGGGGTAATGAATGTTGCATCTTTTGTTTTACAACGATTACCCCTATGAGTACTGCGCATGAATTTGCTCAATTACAAGCGAAAGTCAAGGTTCTTGAAGACACCATTCAAAACCTTAAGAACAATGAATTAGATCTCATTCACTCAAATGAAGATAAGGTTAAGCTAATTGCGATCATCAGTCATGATTTAAAAAACCCAATGAATACCATCATTGGATTAACTGATTTGCTGGAAAGAAAAATTCTAAAACAAGATTTAGATTCAATTGATGAGTACGCCAAAAACATAAATCAGTCTACGAATAAAATAAGAATGCTCTTATCAAATTTATTGGAGTGGTCAACAACACTGAGTGGAAAAATAGAATTTCGTCCGATTAAAATTAGAATAAGAACAATCATTAATGAAGTAACTGCACTTTTAGAAGAAACTGTTAAGTCAAAATCGCTTTCCATTGTATATGATTGCTTTGATGATATAGAGGTATGTGTTGACAAAGAAATGATCAGCACCGTGTTAAGAAATATTGTTACTAATTCAATTAAGTTTAGTCATACTGGTTCAACAATTAAAATTTTATGTGAAAGAGAAGGAGATAATGTTTCAGTTAGTGTGATCGACTATGGAACTGGCATGTCTGATAAAACTAAGAATAGTTTATTTAAAGTGGGCCATTTGAAATCTAATCAAGGCACTAAAAATGAACCTGGCACTGGTATTGGATTATTGTTGTGTCAAGATTTTCTACGCAAGCATCACAGTGTAATAATGGTTGAAAGTGAAGAAGGAAAGGGAAGTACTTTCAAATTCAATTTACCTGTAGTAGAATATGTTCACGAATATATAGGAGAGGCTATATAATTTACCCAGCCCAGGATTCTCTGTCTAAACAGCGGTACTGTATGGCTTCTGCCAGGTATTCGGGTTTTACTTCTGCTGAACCTGAGAGGTCTGCTATTGTGCGACTTACTTTTAAAATGCGGTCATATGCACGTGCACTGAGATGCAATTTTTCCATTGAATGTTTTAAGAGTGATTCTCCAACCTGATTAAGTGTACACAACTCTCGTACTTGTTTACTGCTCATTTGTGCATTCGCGTAAATGCCCGATTCGTTTTTAAATCTTTCTATTTGCAGGCCTCTTGCTTTTATTACGCGTGCACGGATAGTTTCTGAACTTTCGCTTTTATACTTTGAGTTGCTTAATTCTTGAAATGGTACTGGTGTAACTTCTACATGCAAATCGATTCTATCTAAAAGAGGACCTGATACTTTGTTCAAATATTTTGGGACCACTCCTGGTAAGCAGGTGCATTCTTTATCAGGGTGATTATAAAACCCGCATGGGCATGGGTTCATGGAAGCAATTAGCATAAAGTTTGCAGGAAATTCGGCAGCCATTTTTGCGCGCGAAATATGTACCGTTCTTTCTTCCATCGGTTGGCGCATTACTTCCAACACAGTGCGTTTGAATTCTGGCAATTCATCTAAAAACAAAACGCCATGATGCGCCAATGATATTTCACCAGGTTGAGGATTGCTTCCTCCTCCTACCAGTGCAATGTCAGAAATGGTATGATGTGGGGATCGGAAAGGGCGTTGACTGATCAAGGAAGTTCCAGCAACTAATTTTCCGGCAACACTATGAATCTTGGTTGTCTCTAAAGCTTCTTGTAGGCTAAGCGGCGGAAGAATTGTTGGTAAGCGCTTTGCCAGCATGGTTTTACCGGATCCTGGTGGTCCAATTAAAAGGGCATTATGTCCACCAGCAGCTGCAATTTCTAAAGCGCGTTTGATATTTTCTTGTCCCTTTACATCACAAAAATCAATATTGAAATCATACTGATTACTAAAAAATTCTTCACGTGTATTTACATGAACAGGTTGAATGGTTGATTCGTCTTCGAAAAACGCAACCAGTTCTTTGATATGTGAAAAACCAAAAACGTTTAACTGGGTAACCATGCCGGCTTCTCGTTCATTTTCTTTTGGAACGATCAATCCATAAAATCCTTCTTTGCGTGCTTGTATGGCAATAGGCAATGCTCCTTTAATGGCTTGGATGCTACCATCCAAACTTAGTTCACCCATGATAATAAAATCGCTGAGTCGCTCTGGTTTTGAGATCTGTTCACTCGCAGCAAGTACAGCCATTGCAATTGGAAGATCAAATGCTGAACCGGTTTTTCGAATATCTGCTGGAGCAAGATTCACCACAACTTTGGTACGTGGCATAAAGTATCCATTCGATTTAATGGCACATTCTGTACGTTGCATACTTTCCCTCACAGCGATATCGGGCATACCAACAATGGAATAACCCTGACCCATACTCACACTCACCTCAATTGTAATTGTGATGCCTTCTACACCATAAACGGAGCTGCCAAAGGTTTTGACTAACATGTTAATTTTCTAGAATTGAAAGTTAACATTGCATTGGTTGATAAAATAAAATGGGAGCTAAAATGTTTTTATTAAAACGACTTATAAGGTTTCTAAAAGTTTTGTAACACCTTCTCTTTTTAAAATCAAATACCCAATTCGATCATTACTAATGCCCTCTTTGATCTGATAGCTGAATTCAATTTTTTCTTCGGTCATGATGGTTTCAAAATAGCGAAACTGAATATTGGGATATTGTTTTAGTGCATCGCCGATTTCGTAAAGATGTGTGGATAGTACAAACAGACTATGTTTCATTTTGATCAGTCCCTCTATAACGCAGGTACTGCACTTCATGGCATCTTGAATATTTGTGCCTTTAAATAATTCATCAATTAAGATCAACCAGTTCTTGCCATCACTGATTTTTTCAATTGTTTTTTTGATGCGTTGAACTTCGTTATAGAAATAGCTCTGGCCTTTAAAAATATTATCCTCTACTTGGATATTGCTGAGTAAGCCATCAAACAAACTTAAATGCATCTGCTTCGCAGGTACGCCCATTCCAATATGCGCCAAATAAACACCTAGTCCAACGGCTTTGATATATGTGCTTTTGCCGCCCATATTTGCTCCTGTTAGGAAAATAAAGTTTTCGGTTTTATTTAAACGGATATCGTAAGCAACAGGAGTTGGTAATAAAAGATGGTACAAGCCAGTTGCATTTACAAATGGTTGCTCAGATTCTTCCACTGAAGGAAAAACAAATGCATATTTTTTACAAGCAATTGCCATACTCATGAAGGCATCTAGTTTGCAAAAAATGTCAATCAATTCTATAATGGATCTTTTAAATAAGGTTCTTAAAAAGTTCCCATAATACAAATTTTCTTTCGCTGTTAATTTAGCGTCAATGTCGATTTCTGAGATCTCTTTTAGAACTGATTTTCCAAGAAAATGTTCTAACTGGTCATACCATATTTGTAATTGTTTACTCTTCTTTTCATTTCCAATTAAATGCAGAATTTGTTGCATTCCTTTTAAAAAAGAAATAGCATGTGTAACTGTATATCTGGTGATACTATAATCAGCACCATGTAAGACCTTATAAATAGTACTACTTACTAAATCTGGTTGTTTTGGATATGGATCAATTGCTGTTTCATAAAACTTCTCGATCATCATGATTGTGCCATTTGTGATCAAGTCCAAAGGCCATTTTTCTTGCACATGCATTAATGCCTGAATGGTTAACTGCGAATCAGTAATGGCAGCTACAGAATCTAGAGGGTTTGCA
>CAIYAG010000231.1 GCA_903924075.1 uncultured Bacteroidota bacterium
AGCCCGTTAAATAGAGAGGTGTCCGAGTGGTTGAAGGAGCACGCCTGGAAAGTGTGTATACGGCAACGTATCGAGGGTTCGAATCCCTTCCTCTCTGCAAAAAATCCACTTCGATCATTTGAAGTGGATTTTTTTTGATTTTTGATTTTTGACTTATTATGGTATAAACATTCGATAGAGCAAATAAAGAAGCAAAATTCCGATAAGTGCAATCAATAATCCGCTCCACTTTTTTCTTTTGATATAGAGAATCAAAATCATTCCCGTTAATGATACTATTACCAATAATACGGCTGATACATCAATCACCCAAGACCATTTAGATCCTGTATCGCGGCCTTTGTGCAAATCGTTCATGATGCCCACAATGCCAGCACGCAAAAGTGTTAATTCATAGCTCCCGTTTTCGCGGTTAATGAATGCATCTGCGGCATAGCCTGGTCCTTTGAAAGACACGGTGCATTGTGATTCATCAATTCTAAATTCGCTTACAGCTGCTTTGATATTGTGATTTTTTCTGAGCCATTCCACAATTTCTAGTTTCGCAATTTTATTGGTGTCTTTACTCATCACCCAATTGCTATCTAGTTTTCCTTTTTCTTGTGTGGTTTTTAATTCACCAGCAAAATAATCGGGGTGATTTAAAGTGATCCCTGTAACAGAAAAGAAAAAGATAATCGCAAAGCTGATCATTGATCCATAAATATGTAACCAACGCGAAAGCATCGCTATATTTCTTTCGAAAGCCAATTTTGATTTTGATTTAGTTGAGCTCACCTTATGATTAATTAGTTGCAGATTTAATTTTGTATTCCACATTTACAGCACCCACTTCTGAACTTCCTTTCAGTGTGAATTGCTGATCTGCATTAGCGCAATTTACTTCTTGCTCCAACAAATCGTATCCACCATGTTCACGTGCTACTTCTATATGCACTGTATATTTTCCGGATTTTAATACAGTACCCTTATCATCTTTACCCTCCCATTTCATAGTGTATTTTCCTGGGGAACGTGTAGAACTTGTGATAGATACAAATGTGCTCGGGTCGGCAGCAATTGAAGTTCCGTTTTTTCGATACCAATCTCTTAAGTCGGGTAACCATCTGCCTTTATTATACCATAACGCAATTGTCTTCACCGTTTTTTTATCTGCATCTTCGATCCATACTGCAGCGAATGGCCTTTTTGCATAACCATATTGTGTGGCTAGTTCTAGATTGATCACTACTTCTTTGCTCCAATCTTTTTGTCCATTATTAATAGCAGCAGTTGCAGGAATTGCAGCTTCTAAATTTTTCCAGTTTTTGCTTTCGAATCTTTCTCCATTTCTTGTGATGATCAAATAATCAACATCAGTCATGCTTTCGGCCAATGCAATACTTTCATTTGGCTTCATTACATTAAAAGCAGTTGCTAATGCACCAGCATCAGTTGCATCTTTTGTAACAACGGTGGCACTGATCACTTCATTTGCAGGTAAAGCAGTACGAGGGTCTACGATATGAGAATACCATTGACCATTAATTAATTCACCTCTGCGATAATTGCCGCTTGTTGCGATGGCTTTTCCTTGAATCTGCAATTGATCGATGGGCGCATCGTTTTCTGCATCAGCTTTTGGATTGCTGATCCAAACTTTTTCATTCATCTCTCCGCTGATCACCATATCACCACCAATGTTTACAATGATGCCATTGATTTTGGCTGCATTCATTGCTGCGTCTACAGCAGATTGAATGATATAAGATTTAGCAAAACTGTTCAACTTCAAAGGGGCATTGCTTATATGTGTTGCAGTTTGATTTTTTGCATCCAAAACCCAATGTACTTGTTTCACATCAGAGATCGCATTATTGATGGCTTCTTGTGAGGGTAATTGAGATTTAGCTGCAGCCTCTTTCCAGATTTTATTGACTATTTCAGCAGATGGGTCTAATGCGCCATTGGTGCGAGAACGCCACTGGTCGAACAAATTCAGTACACTAAATAATTCTTTAGAAACTTTGATTGCCTGATCATGCGTTGCCATCCATTTACTAAACTCGCTATTGGCATCATAGCCACTTAAGATCTTGGAGAGCCTTTCAATTTCATTTAAAACCGCCTGCTCAGCAATGGTTGCTTGCTTCTCTGCATACACAGAGGTCTTAATTTCCAAAGAAGTACCCAGTACATTTTCATAGTGTGCAATATGGGTTTGTGCGGTTTTCGTTTCTTTAATAGGATCGTTTGCAAATGCAAATTGACTCAGTAAAAGGGTTAACCCCAAAAAATAAAGGCTCAGAAATTTCGGCATAAGGATTGATTTTTTAATTCTTGCTCAATTTAGTAGTTACTAAAGTTAGCGAAATCAAAAAATCGGTTATCCCCTATTATTTGTCTGTGAATTGAGATTTAACCTCCTATCAACTTCGCAATCCCAAAAGCAAATCCCGCCGCAATGGCTCCGATCACGGCAACTTTTAAGCCGCCTTTGAAAGGTGGTGTGCCAGTTAATTTGCTTTTGAAGAATCCAAAAACGAATAAACATATGAGTGTTACAAGGGCAGAAATTTTAAGTCCAGTTAATCCATCTTCTACAAAAAAATACGGACTCAAAGGAATTAATCCTCCCACTATATAAGATGCACCGATATTAAAAGCACTTTTGCC
>CAIYAG010000232.1 GCA_903924075.1 uncultured Bacteroidota bacterium
GTACTGCATGCTTTTAGCACCCAGTATTTTTTGCAGATTGCTACCATTCAAATTACTGAGATAGATCTCGCTTTCCAATGCGCGGTCTGGGTGCTGTAATGAATCTCTATTTCCTGTGATGATCAATTGTTTTCCATCGGGTGTAAAATCGGCAGCGCCATATCTATAGAAGCCATGTGTGATTGCAGTAACTGCACTACCATTTGTAATCGGTGCAATAAAAAAATGATTGAATGATATTTCAGAACTGGTGGTCATCTCTTCCTGAAAATTCAGCTTGTTGATCACTTTGGCCTTTTTATCAGTCGCATTATTGTCGAGATAAGCCCTAATCTCCTCTAAGTTACCGTCTGGATCTGGCTTTGCTGAATTGGCAATGAATTGTTGGTTCTGATCAAAACCTGGTTTCTCGAATGGCCACTTTGGAATTTCTTTGGTTGGGTTAAGGGTCGTATCCTTCAAGAGTTCCTTCAGAGTGATGGAAGCAGAGAACAGGATCTGTTTGCCATCTGGGCTCCATTTTGGATTAGCCGCGCCATATTTGTATTTGGTAAACTGGATAGGTTCTCCGCCAGCAAGTGACATCAAAAAGATCTGTGGTTTCGCATCAATGATCCTAACAAATGCCAGTTGTTTGCCATCTGGGCTCCAGGCTGGAGAAGAAGCGTTCTCTTTAAAAGTGTATGCTTTGGGTTCAGAATTACCATCCGTATTTACGAGATACAATTGATTGAGGTATTTATATTCCCATTTACTGTCTGCTTCTGGTTCGATACTATTCACCACAAACGCAGCTTGAGTACCATCCGGACTGATTGTTACTGAACTTAATTGCTTGATCTTCAGCATATCAGAAACTTTGATCGGGTCTTTGCCACTTTGCGCAAATACCTGCTGAACACCAATCAGCAACAACACTAGATAGATTTTTTTCATATCACTTAATTGAAAGTTTAAAATACAAATAAATGAGCTTACGGGGCGCTGTTTGTATTTTTACAGTCAAAATTTATACAAATGAGCGAATTAGTAAATGAGTTTAATGATTATCGCGAAAGGATGAATGAAGTGATCCTTGATAAGAATAACCTTGTCATGAAAAGGCTTTGGAATTTAGATACCAATACTTATGAGGCTGGGGCGTTGGATAAAAAGACCAAGGAAATGCTGGGTCTGGTTTCTAGCATGGTATTGCGTTGCGACGACTGTATCAAATACCACTTAGGTAAGTGTTTTGAATTAGGGGTAAATACAGAAGAATTGTATGAAATATTTGCTGTGGCCAATATTGTAGGGGGTACTATTGTAATTCCTCATACCCGGAGAGCGGCAGAATTTTGGGAAGAATTATTGAAGGGGTAAGCTAAAAATTAAAGTTAAGTTGGCGTTTTAGCGGGTTACTACTCGATTATATCGTAACTTTAGCGGCAATATTTTGATTCAATTGTTCGTCCTTATAAAAAAACTATCAAATGAGTGAAACTGCAACAGCGGCACCTGTTTTAACCGCTAAAGATTTTGCAACTGACCAGGAAGTACGTTGGTGTCCTGGATGTGGAGATTATTCAATTCTAGCACAGGTTCAAAAAGTAATGCCTACGCTAGGTGTTCCAAAAGAAAATATTGCTATCATCAGTGGTATTGGATGTAGTAGTCGATTCCCTTATTACATGAACACTTTCGGAATGCATAGCATCCACGGACGTGCAACAGCCATCGCAAGTGGTTTAAAAGCTAGTCGCCCGGAATTAAGTGTTTGGATCGTATCTGGTGATGGAGATAGCATGAGTATTGGTGGTAATCATACCATCCATTTACTGCGTAGAAATATCAATGTGAATATGCTTGTTTTCAATAACCAAATTTATGGTTTAACAAAGGGGCAATATTCACCTACATCTGAACAACATAAGGTTACTAAGTCGAGTCCATTTGGAAGTATCGATCATCCATTTAATCCTTTAGCATTAGCATTAGGTGCTGATGCAACATTTATTGGAAGAAGTATGGATCGTGATCCCAAGCACTTACAGTATATGCTCAATAGAGCGGCTGCACATAACGGAACTTCTTTCTTAGAGATCTATCAAAACTGTAACATCTTTAATGATGGTGCCTATGAGATCTTTACGGAGAAAGCAACCAAAGCTGATCAGGGATTATATCTTGAACATGGTAAACCATTGGTGTTTGGATCGAATCAACAATTCGGTATCAAGATCGAAGGAATGAAACCAGTTGTGGTTGATTTAGACGGATCAGTAAGTTTGGATGATCTTTGGATCCATGATGAGCATGATTTTTACAAAGCACAAGCATTGGTAAGAATGTTTGATGATCCAAATAAATCAGGCAAACATTTTCCTCGTCCGTTCGGCGTGTTCTATCAAACAGACAGAGCATGTTATGAAGACGATATGGCTTTACAGATCGAAGAAACCATTGCAAGTAAAGGCAGGGGTGATTTAGATAAGTTAATTCGTGGTAAAGAAGTTTGGGAAATCGTATAAATAAAAGACATCATAAATAAAAAATGCCCCCGAATTTTCGGGGGTATTTTTTTTCTCGAACTGTAATAATCAAATACTTACAATGTCATTTCTAATGGCGTATAAGACTAGACCAATACGTGTTGACACATTTAATTTTTGAAATAAAGCATCTCTGTATCCATCAATTGTTCTGGGACTCAGAAACATGGCATCTGCAATTTGTTTGTACGATAGATCGCTGCAAATTCTTTTTAAAAATTCTGTTTCTCTTTCTGTGAGTTCTGCTTTTCTTTTAAATAATTCCTGGTCCTCTTCGAATTGATTATTCATACAATGAATAATATTGGTGCACATGAGTTCATTAAGGTAGATACCTTTTGTAACAAGGCTATCGAGTGCTAATCTTAATTCCTGTGGCTCGCTATCTTTTAGTATATACCCCTTTGCACCATTCTTGAGCATTTTAATAATGGCCCTTTCATCGTTGAGCATACTCAAAGCAAGAACTTTGATATTGGGATAATGGGTATACAACCACCGGGCGGTTTCATAGCCATTCATTTCAGGCATGGTAATATCCAACAATACAATACCGGGTAAATTATTCGGGTTGATGCTATTCACGAACTCTCTGCCATTACTGGCTTCGGAGATAATTTTGTATTCTGAAAATGAATTGATGATAATAGACACACCCCTTCTAAAGAGAATATGATCATCAACAATAGCAATTTTAGTCATGGCATAAACTTTTCTAAATAAGAAGCAACATAAATACCTGTCTAAGGGAAACTGATAAATGCGCTGCCAAAATCGCATTACTAAATTCTTACAAGTATTTTACATTAACGATGATTTTTTAACTGAATTAATAGGGTGAAAACACCGTAAAAATTCGGTGTTTTCTACTTTGTTTTATATCCAGGGCCCAATTACTTTTACACCGGATAAACTGCAGTTGGCTATTACCAATACACCTTTCTAGGTAAACAGTTTCATTGGGGGTTACAAACCAAAAAGAGGTGGCTTTATGCTACCTCTTTTTATTTGCAGTATGCGTTAGGATATAGTTTAACTTTACGGTACAGTTATGTTATTGCAAGTTCACCCAGATAACCCCAATCCCAGATACCTGAAGATGATCGTTGATTGTCTGATGTCTGGTGGTGTGATCATTTATCCCACAGATACCATTTATGGGTTGGGATGCGATATTTTTCAGCAAAAAGCAATTGCTCGAATTGCCCTGATTAAGCATGTAGAACCTTCGAAAGCACAATTGAGTTTTGTTTGCCACGATTTAAGCGATTTGAGCAAGTACACCAAAAGCATTGACACGCCATTATATCGTTTATTGAAGAATTACTTGCCTGGTCCGTATACCTTTATTTTACCCGCAAGCAAGGAAGTACCTAGAATTTTGCAAAGTAAAAAAAGCACTATTGGATTGCGGATCCCTGATAACAAGATCGCCAGAACCATTGTTGAGGAATTGGGACATCCCATTTTGTCGGCGTCCCTACCCGGAGATATGGTAGAAGAATATACCGATCCTGAGTTGATCTATGAGAACTTCAAGAACTTAGTAGATATTGTTGTAGATGGTGGTATTGGTGGCATGGTTCCATCTACCATTATCGATTGCACCAAAGATTCTTACGAATTAGTAAGGGAGGGTGCAGGTGCCTGGGAAGAATAGTATATTTTTCAATCGAATAGCCATTCATCCGCCCTTAATCCTTAGATTTATTCATGCTTTTTCGCAGATCCTTATTTTACTTTTTAGTTCTAATACTTTTCCCTGCGCAGTTTCTTTTTGCGCAAGTGCCTTCATATATCCATTTTGACGTAACAAGTGGATTACCCTCTAACGAAATCTATAGTTTACATCAAGACGCTAAAGGATTTTTATGGATAGGTACTGAAGCTGGATTAGTGAGATATGATGGGAATGTTTTTTTTCTAATGAATTACCCAAATTCGAGAGGCGTTTCTGTAAGTGGATTAAAAGAGGATCGCGAAGGTAAAATTTGGTTCAATAATTTTAGTGGTCAAATATTTTATGCGAAAGGCGATTCTAGTTATCTATTCCAACCTTGGGAAAAATATTATAAAAGTCAATTGGCCGATTTTACGATAGATAATAATAATGATATCCTAATTAGCAATAACGAGAATTTTGTTTACAGATTTAAAAATCAACAGGATCAAGTTGTGAAATTGGTTGATTCTATCAACACGAAAAAGTCGATCGCTAAAATGATGGATGGGCAAATAGTAATTCGGTTTTTGAATAAAGAACAATTTTATGCAATTGAATCTAATAATATAATTAAACCATTACAAATTTACAACTTGGATGGGACGCCTATTAATAATGCATGGTTTGTTGATCAATTTCAGTTTTATAATTCTTTTTTGAATAAACAAACATTGGGTATACAAAGAAGGAACCCTTACGATAAAAAACCATTTTTGTTTTATTATAAGAATGCGGCGATGTATGTTCATCCTGCAACTGTGATTTTACAAAAATTAAATATGTATCCCTTGTCGGTTTACGACGATGACATTGGAAACCTTTTTGTAGGAACTGATCAAGGATTGTTATGGATCAAAAAGAACGATAAGGGCTATTATTTACAAAAATATTTTCTTAAGAATGAAGCCATTTCTAGTATTATAAAATCTACAGAGGGTAGTATATGGATCAGCACTTTGAAAAATGGGATATATCAGATCCCGAATCTTAATATTTGGATCTCGGGAGGTCTTGAGATGGGGCTAAACTCTGAAGCTATTAGTCATTTGGCAATTGGTAAAAAGAGCAATCTTTATGCATCTTCTATTGCTGGTGAAATATTTAAGTTTCAAAAATTCGATAATACTCAAGCAGTAAAATTTAAGCAAGGATATCCGCGAGATGTACAAGCAATGGAGTTTGATTCAGTGGGTAATAGTTTATATCTTTCTAAGTTGATTACTGATGTTTATAATGTAGAAACAAAACAGTATATCCAACAAAACTTCGGTTCATCTTCAAAAGACTATTTCTTTAGAAAAGATGGTGTCATTTTTAGTTCTGGAAGTGCATTGGTTGCATCTGTAAAAAACAACCCAAAACTTTTTGAAAAAATTATAGCAGATGAATTTAAGTTAAATCGTGATTCGATTTTATATACACAAAAGAGCACTTATCAAAATGCCATTTTATATAGGCAACGCAATAAAGGTATTTGGTACCAAGAAGGAGAAAAATTATTGTGGGTAGGATTTGTGGATGGGTTAAGGTATTTTGAAAATCACGAATGGAAAAAATTTAGTGACCCTATTACAAATCAGCCAATTGTAGTAGTCCATTTTTCTGAACTTTCCAATGGAATTATGTGTGTCGCAACCATTAATCAAGGGCTATATTTAATAAAAGACAAAAAAATTGTAGAACATCTCACTCAAGATAATGGTTTGTTGAGTAATAGGATTAAAAGAGTAAGAACAGATGAAGATTTAGTTTGGATGGTTTTGCCAGGGGCAGTTCAAAGCTATAGTATTGCAACACATAAGTTTACCAAATTAGTAATTGCAAATAATACTGCAAAAGAAGAAGTGAACGATATTGCAATCCTGAGAGATACTGTTTATTTGGCTACTTCAAATGGGATACAATTTTTTCCAGAAACTGTTGAGACAATTAATAATGCTCCGCCAAATATTTTAATAAATAGTTTTAATGTAGATGGAAAGAATTTGCAAACTGGTATCGAACAATTCTTGCCGCAGTCTATTAACTCAATTTCAATAGCATTACAAGGCGTATCGATCAAAAGTTCAGGAGGATTTATTTATCAATACCGTTTGTTAGGCTCTGATACAAATTGGGTTAGTACCAAAGCATCTCAAAATATAGTCAGATATGCATCCTTACCTTCTGGCAATTATACATTTGAAGCTAGAGTGCTCAATGAAGATGGTTTTATAAGTAAAACAACTGCTCGAATACGTTTTACCATTGATGAGCAATGGTGGAAGAAATGGTGGGTATTACTAATTGCCTCCTTAATTTTTGTGAGTGCTATTTATTTTTATTTTTTAAATAGGATCAATTATTTGAAAAGGAAAAACCTTGAAGAAATAGAAAAGGTTCGTGTTCGTGAAGACATTAGAAATTCACAATTAAGTGCCTTAAAAGCTCAGATGAATCCCCATTTTATTTTCAATGTATTGAATTCTATACAGGAAATTGTTTTGTTGAACGATAAGCGTCAGGCTAATAGTTATCTTGGAAAATTTGCCGACCTGATGCGAATCACACTCGATCAAAGTAGTAAAATAGCGATCTCATTAGAAGATGAATTGCGATCGCTTAAATTATATCTGGAATTAGAAGCACTTCGATTTGAAGAAAATTTTACCTATGAGATCAAGGTGGTCGATATGTTATATACATTTAATATACTCATACCGGCGATGTTAATTCAACCCTATATAGAGAATGCGATCAAGCATGGATTGATGCATTTGCAGGGTGAAAAAAAATTAGAACTGTCATTTTCGCTATTTAATGATAATACTTTGTTATGTGTTATCGCTGATAATGGAATTGGCAGGCGGAGATCAAGTGAAATCAATCGTATGCGAGAAAAAAAGCATACAAGCTTTGCTACAGGCGCAACACAGCGTAGGCTGGAGTTATTAAATCAGGGTCGGGAGCAAACCATTACGGTTAGTTTTGTTGATCTAATTGATGTAAACGGACAAGATAGCGGAACAAAAGTGCTACTTTATATCCCTTTAATAAGTTAACACCACTTTTCACAAAATAATAAGCCCTGTTCACAAAGTGAATAGCTTTTTTACGATCCTACTCTATAATTTTACTATAGTTTCAATAACCGGGGGGGAATTGAAATCCTAAAGCCTTGCAATTGCGAGGCTTTATTTTTTTTTAGCCATTCCGAAATATCCTTTTTAAAATAATTTAATAATTAGGTACTTTTAAATACATGTTAAAAGCGATCATTGTTGACGATGAAGGAAAGGCAAGAAGAATTCTTGAACGCTTTATTGTTGAGTATTGCCCGCAGTTAGAAATTGTAGCCATTGTAGAAAATGTTCCAGAGGCTGTAAAAGCAATCCAAAAAACAAATCCCGATGTAGTATTCTTAGATATTGAAATGCCAGGATATAATGGGTTTCAATTATTGGAATTTTTTGAGGAAATCGATTTTGAAATCATTTTCACAACTGCGTATAGTGAATTTGCGTTAAGGGCTTTTCAAGTTAGTGCGATCGATTACCTATTAAAGCCAATACAAATTGATCAGCTTACTTTAGCTGTGCAAAAACTAGAAAAAATTCATGGTAATTCTCAGATTCGTGAACGACTAGCTACCCTGCAAAAAAATTTAGAGGAATACAAGATCAAAAAGATCATCATACCACTCAGTGAAGGAAGTTTATTTGTGGAATTGAAAGACATTATCTACTTAAAGGCTGAAGGAAGTTATGCGAACATCTTTTTCAAAGATGGCAATAAGGTGATCGTAAGTAAGAACCTGAAGGATTATGAAGATCAACTTACCATGGAGGAAGGATTTTTTAGAACACACCGAAGTTTTTTAGTGAATACAGATTATATCAAACAAATTAGCAGTGATGGTTCGGAAGCAACCTTGATCAATGATGCTGTGATTAATATTTCTCGTGATCGAAAGCAAGAGTTGGCCATTTACATGAAACAAAAAAAATTAGACTAGCCTTCTTCCTCAGGAAACATTGTTTGCTCTTTGGGTAAGATCGAAAAACTTTTTCGGTGGTATTTACAAAGTCCGATTGCTGCAATTGCATTTCTATGATCGAGTGTGCCATATCCTTTATTACTTGCCCAATTATAAGCCGGAAATTTTTTATGCAATTTTTTCATATGGGCATCACGATGTGTTTTTGCCAAAATACTTGCAGCCGCAATACTAGCAAATTTTCCATCCCCTTTGATGATACATTGATGGGGAATTTGCTGATACTTTTGAAAACGATTTCCATCAATCAATAAAAATTCAGGTTGGGTGGTTAGTTTGCCGATGGCCAGATGCATGGCTTTGATAGAAGCTTTGAGAATATTGATCTTGTCTATTTCGTCGTGTTCTATTTTTGCTACGGCCCAAGCAATGGCATTTTTTTCGATCACATCCTTTAAAACGAGTCGGTTTTTTTCAGACACCTGTTTACTATCGTTTAAAAGCGGATGATAAAAATCTTTGGGTAGAATTACTGCCGCCGCAAAAACCGGTCCTGCATAACAACCCCTTCCAGCTTCATCACATCCTGCTTCTATAAGATCTTCTTGATAATATGCCGATAACATATGTCTAAAATTCCAGAAAGTTTTGAACAGTATCAAATTCATTTTACAATTGCCTTCTCAAAAAAAATATACTACTAACTTTGCCCTGCTGAAAATGTGTTTTATGCAGAAAATCGATAGATCTTCAAAATTGGTCGCTGCCTGGCTCTTAATCGGAGTAGGTATGACGATCGTTCAAATTGCGCTCGGCGGTATAACCAGACTAACAGGGAGTGGCTTGTCGATCACTGAATGGGATGTGGTAACTGGTTCTTTGCCGCCATTGAATGAGCAGCAATGGTTGATCGAGTTTAATAAATACCGTCAAACCCCACAGTTCCAATACCTGAACTTTGAGTTTACACTACACGATTTCAAGCTTATATTTTTTTGGGAATGGTTTCACCGATTATGGGCAAGAACCATTGGCTTGGTCTTCGCTGCTGGATTTATATACTTCTTGGTGAAGAAACATTTTAAAAAAGAGATGGTACAGCCCCTGCTTTTCTTGTTTGCACTAGGAGCATTGCAAGGCGCTATTGGTTGGATCATGGTAGCGAGTGGATTAACAGGTGATGCGGTTTATGTGAAACCAACACGTTTGGCCCTTCATTTTATTTTCGCATTGGGATTGTTGGCTTATACTTATTGGTTTGCATTGAGTTTGTTGGTGAAGAAGCAAGAGATCGTTCCTGTAACTGCAGGAATTAGAAAATGGAACCTGGTGCTGATTGCTATTCTTGTTCTACAGTTACTCTACGGTGCATTGATGGCTGGACACAAAGCAGCGAATATTGCAGCTACCTGGCCTACCATTAATGGTGCTTGGGTGCCCGATCATTTAATGAATGGAGATAGCTTTTTTTTGAATGCCATTGATAACAAGATCTGGATCCATTTTGTACATCGCGGACTTGCATACCTCTTAATGGTATTGATATTGATATGGTCTTATCAATTGTACCAAACAAAGGGTGGTAAGTTATTTAATTACTTACGTACGATGCCCATCGCTGTAGTATTAATTCAAGTTCTATTAGGTGTTTTAACAGTGCTAACAAGTGCCAATATTGTGGCAGGTAACTGGGGCATGTTTGAGTGGATGGCCGAATTGCATCAATTGGTTGGAATGCTCCTATTGCTGGTATTGGTTTCTATATTGTATGTAGCTCGTATTGGGAAGCCTAGTAAATAAATCAGCTAGGGTTGAATTAATTCAAAACAATCTGGAATAATATCGATCTTAAATTCCGCTGCAGTTTCTCTTGGTTCACCATCTATATGAAAAGGTGCGTGTTTATTATTTTTAATAGTGAGGGCATTGGTTTGAAAATATAAAATATTGTTCGTACTAATATTTTCAACCAACTCGGTAAGTTTATTGTTTCCTCTAATTTGCTTTAAGACCGCGAATGGCATTTTTGCCTTATTCATTTTCTGTACCACAACAATATCTAGTAAACCATCATTCAATGAGGCCTTGGGTGCGATGGTAAAATTATTTCCAAACTGGTTGCTATTGGCAATGCTAATAAAATAGGCGTCGGTAAAAAAAGAAAAATTCTCAAGGATTATTTCAAACTGATAGGGATGTGCTTTGAAATAGTTGATCAGACTTTGTTGTGTGTATGTCATCAAACCCCTCGAAGCCTTACTGGCAAAATCATGTGCTACCTGTGCATCAAAACCAATACCACTTAGCATGCAAGAAAATTGATTGTTGATCAGAAATGCATCAACAGGTTTTGATTCGGCTTTGAGAATAAGTTGTATTGCATCGATCGGTTTTTTTGGGATCCCTGCTGCAAAGGCCAATCCATTACCTGAACCAACTGGTATAATGCCGAATCGAATTTTAGTATCGCGCAATGCATCTACAACCTGGTTAACGGTTCCATCACCCCCAATCATTACAATGTCGGTAATGTCTTCACCGTCGATCTTATCTTTCAGAAAATCATAATTCCCAGCAGGGTTGGTGAAAGTGAATTCAAAGGGAATTCCTTTTTCCTGCATTTCAGTATGTACCAAACGTAGAATCTCATCCTTTTTGGTATTGCCAGAGATGGGGTTAACTAAAAAGTTGATCTTTCTATTCATACAAAAACAATAACGGGATTCGTGTTTGTGCTACAACTACCATTTTAATAATGCCGAAGCCCATGTAAATCCACTTCCAAAAGCAGCTAAACAAACCAGATCTCCATCTTTTATTTTACCATTCTGCCAGGCTTCACACAAGGCTATTGGCACTGATGCAGCTGTTGTGTTTCCGTAACTCATGATATTATTAAACACTTGGTCATCACGAAGTCTCAATTTTTGTTGTACAAACTGACTGATGCGCAAATTTGCTTGGTGTGGAATTAGCATATTCAGATCCTCAGTTGTATATCCGTTTTTTGTGAGTGATTCTACGATCACTTCTGGAAATTTCACAATTGCTTTTTTAAACACTGCGGGTCCGTCCATGAACGGAAACAACTGTGCTTTATCAATCATTGCATGGCTCATAAACATTTCACCAACTTCGGCTTCATCAAAATCTGCAACCGGTGTTACCATCCAATGATTTGCGTGTGAACCTGGATTGTATTGTGCCAGTATTTCTGCACTTCCTCCATCACTATGTAAGTGTGTACTAAGAATTCCCTGATTTTCTTTTTCAGTTGGTTGTAGTACCACTGCGCCAGCACCATCCCCAAAGATCACCGAAACATTTCTGCCTCTTGTGCTATAATCCATACCCATGCTGTGTTTTTCAGCACCTATCACTAATATGTTTTTATACATACCAGATTTGATAAACTGATCTGCAACGCTTAGTGCATATAAGAAACCGCTACACTGATTGCGTACATCCAATGCCCCAATTTCTTTCATTTGCAGAGCACGTTGTACCAATACCCCGCATCCTGGAAAATAATAATCTGGAGATAGGGTAGCAAAAACAATAAAGTCAATATCCTGAGCTGTAATGCCAGCACGTTCAATCGCAATTTTTGCGGCTTCAACTGCCATGGTGGTGGTAGTCTCTTCTGTGCGATTGGCTAACCTTCTTTCTTTGATCCCAGTTCTTTCCTGAATCCAGCTATCGTCTGTATCCATCCATTTTTTAAGATCATTGTTCGTTACTACGGTTTCGGGCACATACATTCCAATACCTGCAATTTTACTGAGGGGCATAACAATCGTTTTAGTTAATCGTGACGAAGATAAGAGAATTTAAAATCGACATTCTTCTTTTATTTTA
>CAIYAG010000233.1 GCA_903924075.1 uncultured Bacteroidota bacterium
CAGCCAAACCAAAAACACCCAAGCCCATCGTTGTAAATAGGTATGCATTTAAAAGAGATATAGAGGGATATATTACGCAACGTCAACCCGTGCATCTTTATCTGTTAGATGTAGAGACCAAGAAAATAGATACCCTTACCAGCGGCGCATACGATGAAAACGCAGCCGTATTTAGCCCCGATGGAAAACAAATAGCATTCGTAAGCAATCATACCGATGATCCGGATAGAAATATCAACACCGATATTTTTGTGATGGATGCACAACCCCGTGCCATAGCCAAACAAATCACCAGTTGGAATGGCGGCGATAATAATCCAATTTGGAGCCCCGATGGAAAAAGCATTGCTTATAGTCGCACTGCATCCGATAGCTATACGGCTTATGAAGAATCCTATTTGTGTTTACAAAATATAGCAGGCGGTGAGCCGATGATATTATCCAAAGCCATCGACCGACCCATCAGCAATTTCAAATTCTCAAAGGATGGTAGTGCTATTGCAGCATTGATGCAAGATGATCGCGAATCCTTTCTGGTACAATTCAATACCAAGACTGGTGCCTTTACAAAAATTGCTGGCGGCAAAAAAAGTTTCTCGGCAATGCAAACCCATTCAGCCAATAATTGGTTGGTGCTCATGAGTGAACCACAGTTACCCACAGAATTATACGCAGTAGAAAATGGCAGCATTAGAAGATTGACGAAACACCAGGATGATTTTGTAGCACCACTCGATCTGGCCGTCACAGAAGGATTTACATCCAAAGCATCCGATGGCAATCTTGTATCCAGTATATTGTTGCGTCCATCCAATACAGCAGCGAATCAAAAATTACCCACCCTCTTTTTTATCCATGGCGGACCAACTGCGCAGGATGAATATGGATTTGACCTGAGCCGTCAGATGCTCTCAGCAGCTGGCTATGCAGTAGTGGGAGTGAACTATCGTGGCAGTAGCGGAAGGGGTTGGGACTATTCCAAAACCATCAGTGCTGATTGGGGAAATAAAGAAGTGAAAGATATTACCAGTGCAGTAGATTATGTGATTGCGAAAGGCATTGCCGATCCAGATAAATTGGGCATTGGTGGATGGAGTTATGGGGGTATCATGACAGATTATATGATTGCATCCGATACCCGTTTCAAAGCCGCATCCAGCGGCGCAGGTGTGGCGATGGTATCATCGCTATATGGTGTAGATCAGTATATCTTACAATACGATAATGAGTTGGGTGTGCCTTGGAAAAATATCGATAAATACCTGGCCATGTCTTATCCATTTTTACACGCCGATAAAATCAAAACACCTACACAGTTCATGGTGGGCGAAAGCGATTTCAATGTACCCTCACCAGGAAGCGAACAAATGTACCAGGCACTCAAATCTTTGGGCGTGCCAACAGAGTTGATCATTTATCCCGGACAGTTCCACGGAATCACGGTACCAAGTTATGTGAAGGATCGTTTTGAGCGATACATTAGTTGGTTTGATAAATATTTGAAATAAGCTGCTTTTAATGAGCGATAAAAATATTTCGAAGCAGCAAATTCGCCTTAAATTCGCCGTATATTTTAAGGCGAATCTTAACAAATAAGGCGAATAAACATTATATTTGCCTTATTTTAGTCTAAAATGAGCAAATACATCCATCAACTACCCAATTGGCCAACATTCACCTGGAATCAGGAGTCGCTCACTCCTTTATTAATGCGGCTTCGATTACAGCAAGGAAAGTTATTGGGTAAAATGGAAGCATTGGGTTTTGAACTGAAAGCCGAGGCTAATTTAGAAACCCTAACTCAGGACGTTATTACATCAAGTGAGATCGAGGGAGAAGTATTAGATGAGCAACAAGTAAGGTCATCCATTGCAAGAAGACTTGGGATGGAAATAGTTGGTTTAGTGCATTCAGATCGCCATGTGGATGGCGTAGTTGAAATGATGCTTGATGCAACGCAGAACTATAAAACCGAACTTACAAAAGACCGACTTTTTGGTTGGCACGCAGCGCTATTCCCTACTGGATATTCTGGCATGACTAAAATAGAAGTGGGTGGATGGCGAAAGAACGCTGCCGATGATCCGATGCAAGTAGTCTCGGGAGCCATGGGCAAATGGAAAGTTCACTACGAAGCACCATCAGCTGAAATAGTAGAAAAGCAAATGGAACTCTTTTTAACCTGGTTCAATAAACCAGGATTAGACAGATTATTAAAAGCTGCCATAGCGCATGTATGGTTTGTAACTGTACATCCTTTTGAAGATGGCAATGGTCGTATGGCTAGGGCAATTGCGGATATGCAATTAGCAAAGGCAGATGAGACGCCCTATCGTTTTTATAGTATGAGTTCGCAGATCAGAAAAGAGCGAAACGATTATTATTTCATTTTAGAGCAAACCCAAAAAGGTTCCTTAGACATCACCATCTGGATCCAGTGGTTTTTAGGATGTTTGGAAAGAGCATATGAATCAACAGCAAAAGCACTCGTTTCGATATTAAACAAAGCTGAGTTCTGGAAAAAGAATGCAACCATCATCCTGAATATGCGTCAGCATAACATTATCAATAAATTATTGGATGGGTTTGATGGAAAATTGACTACTGCCAAATATGCAAAGATCACCAAGTGTTCTAGAGATACTGCATTAAGAGATGTTACTGATTTAATGGGAAAAAATATTCTTCGCAAAGAAGAAGGGCAGGGGAAAAACACCACTTACATTTTGTGCTAAGATCGAAATCGTATCTTTTCGAATATTTAAGGAACCAAATCCAGCTTCCTAATACTGCAAAAGGAAAATCTCAGATCTCCTATTTACCAATTGCTCTGATTCCTTATAATTCTGCTCTGAACATCCTTTGATCAAATGCTCTTTTCCGAAAAATTTTGTATCAATTCTATGTGTAGCAATTCCATGACGCGTAAAATAATTAGAAACCGCTTGGGAGCGTCGTTCCGATAACTTCATGTTATATTCCTCCGTACCCAAACAATCAGTGTAAGAATAAACGATAATCTTTAAATATGGATCTTTCTCTAGTCTGGTTAATGATTTGTTCAACATTTCAAATTCGTCATTTCGAATGTCACAGAATAGAAAAACCCACGACCAGCGTGGGTTTTATTCTTTAAAAGTGATGTGGGCCGGGATCGAACCTTAGCCATATATCTTACAGAAAAAATGACTTTTGAAATGTTCTGTAATCCTTTGCAGGATCGCGTTTCAGAGAAATCAAATATACGAATATATTTTGTAATGTATAGCAATTTTTCGTCAATTTTAGATTCCTGTCTCTAAAACTACACTAAGACAGTATTTGATAGTCAATGTTTTACACTTTATTGAACGTTGCATTATGAAGCAATTTAGTGCAATTTGTAACATTATTTACATACCCCACACTTACCACCTTCTTTAGCACAATGCTTACAATATTTACAATTTTTACATGCTCTACAATCCTTTTGTCCAGTGCATGTTGCTTTATAATTAGTGTTAGATGCTGGTACGTTCGAAAAAAGAAGCATACACGTAATTGATAGTAAAGTAATTTGTTTCATATTCTTAGTTTAGGGGTTACTATTTATTTCCATTTCTAACAAGGGTTATATTTCCTTTTCCAATAACCTGGTTGCCATTGTTGTCAACTCCCACTGCAATCCAGATATAGGTTTCCATAGGAAGAGGATTACCTTTTCTATCATTGCCGTCCCAATATTTTGACATATCTGCTGTACTAAATTGCTCAACACCCCATCTATCTAAAATTCTAAAGTTCACTAATCTACTGATATTAATATAATGAGGTAAGAACCTTCTATTCAAAGGATCTGAACCATCAACTATAAAAGCAGTAGGCGCCCATATTGCAGGTTTCAAAAAGATAAATACTTCTTGCTGGTCATTGTCTAGTCCTGAAATAGCTTGTCAAAAAACTATTCAGCATGACAGTCAAAGTGCCAAACAAGTCTAAACGGAGTCCCAAAAGTAGCCAGCCCTATAAACGCAGGAGCGAGGCTGAAATGTTAGAAATTGTAAAAGAG
>CAIYAG010000234.1 GCA_903924075.1 uncultured Bacteroidota bacterium
CCACAGCTGCAGGCACTTATACGGGAACCATCAGTATTGGAAACAAAGAGAACAAAACAAAAATTCAGTTTCAATTAGCTGTTAGTAATGCAACTGCGATCAATGCTGGTGAAAACGAGCCCTGGAAGCAAACCAGATTAAAATGGTTGAACTCAACACTAGCACAGGAGAATAAAGTCATCGCACCTTATACCGCAATCAAACAAAACAAAAATGAATTGAGTATACTGGGAAGAAAAGTTGTTTTGAATAATGATGGTTTGCCTAAACAAATTCAAACTTATTTCAGTCAAGAAATGACCGACATGGTTGCTACACCCAAAAATATTTTAAGCAGTCCTATACATTTTGTGTACGATTATCAAAATGGTGTTGCATTAAATACGTTACCACTTAAATACACAGAAACCAAAGAAGGAAAGATCAGTTGGGAAGCTTTGAGTAAAAACAATCAAATCAGTATGCTCGTAAAAGGGTCTTTAGAATTTGATGGAATGATGGTGTATGATGTTACTGTTACTGCACTCAGCGATCTTAACCTGAATAATATTGGAATGGAAATTCCATTTACGAAAGAGGCATCCAAATACATGATGGGCCTTGGTCAGAAAGGCGGCAAACGCCCCAACACTTTTAATTGGAAATGGGAAGTAGCCACGAAGAACCAAGACGGCGCTTGGATCGGAGATGTGAATGCAGGTTTACAATATTCACTGCGCGATGAAAATTATGTGCGTCCACTAAATACTAATTTCTATTTACAAAAACCTTTGCTATTGCCTACTTCATGGGGCAATCAAAATAAAGGAACAGTGAACATTGAAGAAATCAACAACACAGCGCTTGTAAAAAATTATAGCGGTGCACGCGAAATGAAAAAAGGTGAATCACTGCACTATAATTTCACTTTACTCATTACCCCATTCCATACCATCAATACCGATTTTCAATGGGGTGCACGTTTCTTCCACGCATACAAACCAATCGATACCATTAAACAAACCGGTGCTACTATCATTAACATACACCATGCGAATGCGATCAATCCATGGATCAACTATCCATTCATTGAACACAAAAAAATGAAATCCTTTATCGATTCTGCACATGTGGCCGGATTAAAAGTGAAGATCTATAATACCGTTCGCGAATTATCAAATCATGCTTACGAAACATTCCCACTCAGAAGTTTGGGTCATGAAATTTATTCAATTGGCAAGGGCGGTGGTTATAGCTGGTTGCAGGAACACGTAGGCGAAGATTATATCCCAGCTTGGTTTGTACCTGAGATCAAAGACGCTGCCATTGTTAATAGCGGTATGAGCAGGTGGCATAATTATTATGTAGAGGGAATGAATTGGTTAGTAAACAATGTGGGCATCGACGGTATTTATCTGGATGATGTTGCTTTTGATAGAATCACCATGAAACGAATCAAACGCGTGCTTACGCATGATGGACATCCGGGAATCATTGATTTGCATTCTGCGAATCAGTATAATAAAAACGATGGTTTTAATAATAGTGCCAACCTATACATGGAGCATTTCCCTTACCTGAATAAACTATGGTTCGGTGAATACTTTGATTATGAAAAGAATTCTCCTGATTTCTTTTTGACTGAAGTAAGTGGTATTCCATTTGGTTTAATGGGTGAAATGTTAGAAGGTGGTGGCAATCCATACCGTGGAATGGTTTATGGCATGACGAATCGTATGCCCTGGAGCGATGGCGCAGATCCACGTGCCATTTGGAAAGTATGGGCTGACTTTGGCATGAAGGGTTCTAAGATGATCGGCTACTGGAGCGAAAATGTTCCTGTAACTACCAATAAAGAAACTGTTCTCGCAACGGTGTATAAAAAAGAAAAGTCTGCTTTGATTTCAATTGCAAGCTGGTCAGATCAAACAGAGCAAGTGGAGCTCAAAGTTGATTGGAAAAAAATTGGGATAGACGTAAACAAGGCAATTGTAACATTACCCATCATGAAAGGATTTCAAAAGGGTGATCAATTAAAAATTACCAATGGTCAAATCGAACCCATCTCCATTGAAAAAGGGAAAGGTGTAATAATATGGATCAAGGAGTAATTTTATTGATAACTAATTTCCCAACGAATTGTTGTAGCATCGGTTGATCGAAAACTTATTGTACGAACATTTCCCGTTAATCTGTTTTCGATCAATGCTGCTTTACCGGTTTTTACTCCCTTGAATTGAGCGCCTGCAGGTTCGTAAACATAGATTGTATACAAATCATCAGCCAC
>CAIYAG010000235.1 GCA_903924075.1 uncultured Bacteroidota bacterium
AGGTTTCATGGAAAACTGCCAAACTCTTATTTCTGATTATCGCGCCATTCATACACCCAGGCGCTCTGAATCATTTCTAAATGCCCCTCGGTGCTTTGCTCTTTTGTTCCTTCAAAACGAGGAATTTCTAAGATCCATTGTAATAAATCTGTAAATCTTAACCGATAGATCTTTGATTCTGTAAAGTCGTCGCCAAATCTTTCATATAATTTCATGGCAATATCTTCATGGTCGTTCCAGTAAATAGGCGGTTCAAAATGGCTCATACTATAATTTGTACATTAAATTTAAATGAAATTACTCTCCTAAAAATTGTGATTGATCAGGAATCGTGATTCGAATATCTCCGGTGCCTTTCTCTAACACACACTGACAACCTAAACGTGAATTGATCCTTGGATTTACTGCACGGTCAATAAAATCTTCTTCCTTGTCAGACAATTCCTGAATGTGTTCAGATCCTTTATCAACATACAGGTGACAAGTGCTACAAGCACAAACAGCTCCGCAATTATGGTGCAATTCAATGCCATTATCGAGTAAGATCTCTAATAAACTATCTCCTGCCTCAACTGATGGAAGGGTTACTGGTGAAAGCCCCTTTTGTTCAAAGTCTATTGTTATATTATACATGTTCCTAGATTTGGTTGCAAAAGTATCGGTTCGATTGATTAGATAGACTTCGAAATGCGAAAATTCTTGTATTCATTCAATATTCTGTGGGCATCTTTTGATCCTTCCTATCTTTGACACAGTATGAAGATGAATTTATCCCAGCGATTGGCGATCACTTATTATAGAACTAAGATTCAAACAATCGGACTAGTCTCGCCCAGTAAAGCAGCAGAATTAGCTTTTGAATTATTTTGCACCCCTAGAAAATCAAGGAAAAAACTAAAAGAACCCCCTGTTTTTCATAAAGCAGAGAAACTACAACTGAAAATAAAGGATATTACAATTTCAGGTTTTAGGTTTCGACCTCAGCAATACAATGGAAAAAAGATCCTGATCCTTCATGGGTTTAGCAGTTACAGCTATAAGTTCGAGAAATACGTCAGTCTCTTTAAAAAACAGGGCTTTGAAGTGGTTTGTTTTGATGCACCTGCCCACGGATTAAGTGAGGGAAAGCTGATCAACGCACTTATTTATAAAGATGCCATTCTGGCTATCGAAGCCGCTTATGGTCCCTTTTATGGATTAATGGGGCATTCACTTGGAGGACTTGCTGGAGCTTTAGCCTTTCAGGATTTCAAAGATCAATCAAATAGAAGATTGGTATTAATTGCACCTGCCATTAGAACACAGCGGGCAATCGAACATTTTTATAGTTTGTTCCCAGTTGATGAAAAGATCAGATCAGCTATTGATCAATTATTTAATGAGATCACCCATCTTCCAATTGAAGAGATCTCTGTTAGCCATGCGATCCATCAAATAAAATCGCCCGTTCTTTGGGTGCATGATAAGGATGATAAGATCTGTATTTTTGACGATGTGATCCCAATTATGGAAGAAAAACCTGCCAATATTCAGTTTGTAATAACGGAACGTTTGGGACATAGTAGAATTTATAAAGAAGCATCCATCAGCAATACCATTGATCATTTTTTCAGGGAGGGTTTAGATTGATATTTTTTGGAATTTGATGGTTTGAACTAATATTGCATCCAATCGGCCGAAAACCTAAAGGGTGGAAAGCTCGGTTATGAGAGGAAAAAAACTGAAGCAAAAAATTCATCAAATCTCCGCCCATGGCGGTTTTGAGCATTATGGCAAAAAATCTACTGATCGTTGAGTCACCTGCAAAAGCTAAAACAATCGAAAAGATCCTTGGGTCTGATTTTGAGGTAAAAAGCTGTTTTGGCCATATCCGTGATCTGGAAAAAGACGATATGGGGATCGATGTAAACAACCATTATTTACCCAGATATAAAGTGCCAGATGACAAGGAGAAAGTGGTAAGGGAACTGAAACAATTGGCAAAAAAGTCGACAGAAGTCTGGCTTGCATCGGATGAGGACCGTGAGGGAGAAAGTATCAGTTGGCATTTGGCTGAAGTTTTAGGCCTTGATCCTAAAACCACGAAAAGAATTGTATTCCATGAAATTACCGCTCCAGCCATTAAAAAAGCTGTTGCCAATCCAAGAACCATCAATATGAATCTGGTGAATGCCCAACAGGCTCGTCGGGTGTTGGATAGATTGGTTGGATTTGAATTAAGCCCTGTACTTTGGCGCAAAATTGGAATGCAGCGAAGCCTTAGTGCCGGAAGGGTTCAAAGCGTTGCGGTAAGATTGGTAGTTGAACGTGAAAGGGAGATCAATCAATTTGTAACAGAAAGTAGTTTTAAAATAGAAGCTGAATTTTCAGCGCAGGATATCAATGCTAAGAAAGTAAGCTTCAAAGCAGAAGGACCTACAAAATTTGCCAAAGAGGAACAAGCAAGCAAGTTTTTAGAGTCTTGCAAAAATGCTGGTTACACGGTTACTGATATTCAGGTGAAGCCCACCAAAAGAACACCAGCCGCACCATTTACAACATCTACCCTGCAACAGGAAGCATCCCGAAAAATGGGATATAGTGTAAGTAAGACCATGTTATTGGCACAAAAACTATACGAAAGTGGTAAGATCACTTATATGCGTACAGACAGCATCAATTTAAGTGATACTGCGTTAGCGGATATTCAAAATGAGATCACAAATGCTTTTGGACAGAATTATCATCAGCCCAGAAAGTTCAAAAATAAAAACGATTCAGCTCAGGAGGCCCACGAAGCAATTCGCCCTACCTATATGAATAATCATACCATCGCCGACGATGAAACCAGGAAGCTGTACGAACTGATCTGGAAACGAACCATTGCCAGTCAAATGTCAGATGCCGCATTCGAAAAAACAACAGCAAGTATTGAGATCAGCACCAACAAAGAAACACTTCATGCAAATGGAGAAGTGATGAAATTTGATGGCTTTTTAAAAGTATACTTAGAAGGTAAAGACGAGGATGAAGAGGAAGATAGTGAAGGAATGCTTCCACAACTTGCAGTACAACAAAAATTAGAATTAAAACATATTAGCGCAACCGAGAAATTTTCTCGCGCTGCTGCAAGATATACGGAAGCTTCCCTGGTAAAAAAATTAGAAGAGCTTGGAATTGGCCGCCCTTCTACCTATGCGCCTACCATTACTACAATTATGAAACGTAATTATGTAGAAAAAAGAGATAAGGATGCAGTGAAGAGAAGTTGTATCGTTTATAGATTGTCGCCTTCCAACGAATTAGAAAAACAAATACTTTCAGAAAATACAGGGGCTGAAAAATCTAAACTTTTTCCTACAGATCTGGGAATGGTGGTGACCGATTTTTTGAAACAGCATTTTAATAAAGTAATGGATTTTGGCTTCACAGCTAAGATTGAACAAGAGTTCGATGAAATTGCTGATGGTAAGATTGTATGGAGTAATATGATTGATGGCTTTTATAAACCATTCCATTCAACCATTGAGCATACACTTGAAACAGCTGAAAGAGCAAAAGGTGAAAGAGAACTGGGCATCGATCCTGTGAGTGGTAAAAAAGTGATCGCTCGTATGGGCCGGTACGGTCCGATGGTTCAAATTGGAGATAGCAGTAATGAGGAAGAAAAACCGCGTTTTGCTAAATTGAGTCAGTCGCAAAGCATCGAAACCATTTCGATGGATGAAGCCATGCAGCTATTTGACCTCCCAAGAACGATTGGCGAGTATGAAGGCCAGGAACTAATGGTGAACGTAGGAAGGTTTGGCCCTTATATTAAATTAGGAGAACAATTCATTTCAATACCAAAGGGTGAAGACCTGTATACAATGGATTTGGAAAGAGCCATTCAATTGATCAATGATAAACAATTAGCAGATGCCCCAATTGGGTTCTATGATGAACTTCCTGTAACAAAAGGAAAAGGCAGATTTGGTCCGTTCATTAAATGGAACGATCTGTATATCAATATTCCAAGAGCTTATAATTTTGATAGTTTAAGTCAGACCGACATCAATGAACTCATTGAAAAGAAAGTAGAAAAAGAAGCCAACCGTTACATCAGACAATGGCCGGCCGAAAAGATCACTATTGAAAATGGTAGATGGGGTGCTTTTATCCGTTTCCAGAAGAAGATGTTGAAATTGGGTAAAAAAGCAGATGGCAATAAATTCACTGCAGAAGACTTAGCAATTGTAGAACTGGAAGACATCAAAAAAATGATCGAAGCACAAGTTCCTGGAGCATTTACTAAAAAAGCAAAAGCAACTGCTAAAAAAGCGCCTGTAAAAAAAGCAGCTAAGAAAGCAGTGAAAAAAGCGATAAAGAAAAAATAGTTAGGCCCTTCCCATGGTTCTTAAGAAACGAACGTGGGCAACTACAGCTCTTCTCATGGTTGGGTATTCAATATACTGTAAATGATATTCAGCACATACATTACGCACTATTTTGCTAATTGCAGGATAGTGCACGTGCGAAACTTTTGGGAACAAATGGTGTTCGATTTGAAAATTCAACCCCCCAACCAACCAACTTACTAATTTATTTCTGGTAGCAAAGTTTGCAGTTGTCTTAATTTGATGTGCGGCAAACTCGTCGGGTAATTTATGTGATTCAATATCAGCAATTGGAAAAGCAGTTTGCTCAACGGTATGAGCTAATTGGAATACAATACTTAATACAAAGCCAGCCACAACACTCATGATGCTGAATCCTACTAACCAGGAGATAAAACCAACGGCATAGATCGGGATCACAATAAAAAAGGCTGCATGGTAGATCTTTACTCCCCAGAACTCGATATGCTGTAATATCGACATTTTCTTTAACGGCATAGCTCCTATTTTCCTAGAAAAATATTTTTTATAGTCTGTAAAGAAGATCCAGAAAATGTACAGGAACATATATAAAAACCAGAAATAATAGTGTTGAAATTTGTGCATTTTCAGACGTTTTTGGGTGGGAGCCATTCGCATCAAAGCGCCAATTTCGATATCATCATCTACCCCATCAATATTGGTAAAACTATGATGGATCATATTGTGTTTCATGTTCCACATAAAATGATTGGCCCCTAATAAACTGATCGAAGATGCTGCAATCTTATTGATCCATTTATTGGTGCTGAAACTGCCATGACTACCATCGTGCATCACATTAAAACCAATTCCTGCCACCAATCCTCCCAAAATAATAGATTCAAAAACCCCGAGATACCATACTGGTGTCCAAACCATTAATTGTATATAAAGCAATATAAAAGCAATTACCATTAAAATGGCCTTTGTGAAAAGTCTAGAAGTTCCAGTTGAAACAATACCCCGTTCATCGAAGTAAGCCTGAACCCGCTTCTTTAATTCAGCATGAAGCGATTGATTCACAACAGGAAACTTAGGTATCGAAAACTCAGGCATAAAGACGATATTATTGTAAGTTTCAAAAGTAATCCATCTGGGTTTATTCGGTTGTTAAAATTCCATTTTAGGTTTAACAGAAGTTGTCTAACGTAAGAAACTTAAAATTAGTATGTGCATTTCAGGTGATATTTCCACAAGCATGGGATAACTTCTTTGCTATCATTCAGTTAAAAATTATTTAGTTTGATATAGAATAATCACAGATAATGGTTCTTTTCTATTGCTGTTATTTTCAATATGATCCATATGCAAGCAACCAAAGAGATTACCGCATTATTTACTTTAATCGACGATCCTGATGAAGAAGTCTTTTATACGGTATCAGAAAAGATCGTTGCTTACGGCAAGGCAATCATCCCCAACCTAGAACATCTTTGGGAAACCACTTTGAATGATTCTATTCAAGAACGTATTGAAATGATCATTCATCGTTTGCATTATTGCGATTTAACAAACGATATTATTGAATGGAGAGACAGTGCTTATAACGATCTATTATTTGGGGCCTTACTAGTTTCAAAGTTTCAGTATCCAGATTTGCAAAGCACTCCTGTTTTGCAGGATATAGAAAAACTAAGAAGAAATGTTTGGCTAGAATTAAACAATTTCTTGACCCCACTTGAACAAGCAAACGTATTATCAAGTATCCTCTATAAATATTTTCGTTTAAAAGGTGTTGAAATTAATTATGAATGCCCAGAGGATTTTTGTATTCAAAAAGTATTGGCAGCAAAAAAAGGGAATGCCATCACCAATGGAATTATTTATCAGGTCATGTGCGAACAGTTAGATATTAATGCACGAGTGATCAATATTCCAAAACAATGCATCATTGCTTTTTTCCAATCAGATTACGACCCAAGTTCACAGATCGGGAATCCCCAGGAATTTATTCAGTTTTACATTGATAGTACAACGGGGCAAGCATTTTCGCACAAAGACATTGAGACCTATTTTGCTAAAATTGGCCAAGCACCAAAAGCTAGTTTTTTTAAGCCGATGTCTCACAAACAAATTATCCAATTATTGATCAAGGAAACGGCTAAATGTTTTGAAAGCCCTTTGAACGATTATAAGAAAAAGGAATTAATAGCATTATCAGATTTATTAGATTAGCTATATTTAAACAAGGATAAACCTTTTTAAAACCGATGAGTGAGTTGCATTTTACCTATTATGAAAGTCCCATTGGTCTCTTAAAGATTGGTGGAACTGATCAATTCATAGGTGAGTTAAGTTTTGTAGATGAATCTGATCAGATGGAACACGGCGAACCAGGCATTACCGAAGTGATGCACCAATGCACGGAGGAATTGATCGAATACTTTCATGGCTCGAGAAAGAATTTCACCATTCCTGTTCATCAGGATGGCACTGATTTCCAAAAAAGAGTTTGGAACGAATTATTGGGAATTCCTTTTGGAAGAACCATCAGCTATATGGATTTGGCAAAAAAATTGGGTGACCCTAAAGTGATCAGAGCTGCCGCAAGTACCAACGGAAAAAATAAGATCGCTATTATTGTTCCTTGTCATCGAGTTATTGGAAGTGACAGATCGCTTACCGGATATTCAGGCGGAATGTGGCGAAAAAAATGGTTACTACAACAGGAATTCAAAGTGGCCCATGGAGTTCAAACGCTTTTTTAGTAATCTGCCTATCAATACTATCGCAAAATCAAGAATTAAACTTAACATTTTCCTAAATCTAGGTGCATTGTCATGCGATATCAGTTGGTTTCTGCAAATTTGTAAAGACTGAATCATAAAGAATGAACCGACTTTCGATTGTTTTTGCCCTTCTTAGCTTTTCACTTATTTCCCATACTGTATTTGCCCAGGATGCCCCAAAAGGATGGCATTTATTGGATCCTATTGATGACCATTATTATGGTATCAGTTTAGATAAAGCTTATAAATTTTTAAAGGAACACAATAAGCAATCAAAGCCAGTGATTGTAGCTGTATTAGATTCTGGTGTAGATACTACCCATGAAGATCTAAAAGATATCTTATGGAGAAATCCAAAGGAAATACCAGGAAATGGTATTGATGATGACGGCAATGGCTATATCGATGATATCAATGGATGGAACTTTTTAGGGGGTAAAGATGGTAGTAACATCAAAAAAAATTCAGATGAAAGATCAAGGATTTACCACCGGTTTAAATCAGATTTTTTAGGAAAGCCCATTGATACCACAAAGCTTAGTTACGATGAAAAATATCATTATACAATTTGGAAAAAAGCAGCAGCTGAAATGAATTTCAGCGAAGAGGAGCAGACAGAATTAATGTATGTTGAAATTACAGCGAAGGCAATTAAACGGCACGACAAAGTGCTACGTAAAGAATTAGAACAAGAGGAATATACGGTAGAAACATTGGAGAAATTTGAACCCAACTCCAAAGCTGGTAAAGACGCTAAACTTGGCTACATCACTTGTATGAAGATCTTAGGAATTGAAGCGGAGGAAACAAATATTAGTACCATTGAACAATTAGATGAATACATTGAGGGTAAAAAGTTAGCCTACGAATCAAAGGAAAAAGAACCGATCGATTATAGGGCTCAGATCATCAAGGATAATTATTTTGACATCAACGACAACCACTATGGCAATAACGATGTAATGGGGCCAAATGCAATGCATGGAACGCATGTTACTGGTATTATTGCAGCAAAACGGAATAATGGAATTGGTATGGATGGCGTTGCTGACAATGTAAAAGTAATGATGATCAGAGTGGTTCCTGATGGTGATGAATATGATAAAGATGTGGCACTTGGAATTTTTTATGCAGTGAACAATGGAGCGAAAGTGATCAATATGAGTTTTGGAAAATCTTTCTCACCAGAAAAAGCTTGGGTTGATAGCGCATTAAGGTATGCAGCTGCAAAAGATGTATTGATCTTACATGCTTCTGGCAATGATGGGGAAGACAATGATGTGAAGGAGAATTACCCTAGTCCTTATTCACCAAAAACGAATACCACGATCGAAAACTTTATGAATGTTGGTGCAAGCACTGACCCCACTATTAGTGGTTCAATTGCAGCTGACTTTAGTAATTATGGAAAACAAACCGTTGACGTTTTTGCACCAGGCGTAAAGATTTATTCTACACTTCCAAGCAAGAATAAATATGGAAATCTAAAAGGCACCAGTATGTCTACCCCTATTGTTACGGGCCTAGCAGCACTGATAAGATCTTATTATCCAGATCTATCAGCAGTTCAAGTAAAGCAGATTATAGAAACATCAGTAGTTCGTCCAGATACCTCTATTGCAAATATGAAACCTGGGCCTCAACCTACTGCTGTTCCATTTGCATCACTTAGTAAAACTGGTGGAATTGTGAATGCCTATTATGCAGTTTCTGCAGCTGATTTAACCAAGCCAATTATTGCAAAAGATGCCTTAAAAACGAGTTCTAAAACACCTAAATCAAAAAACTGATGTCAAGGCCATTAAAAGATGAATGTGGAAATTTCTACTTAGGGTATATTGATGCAGCCACAGGAAATTCTGTGGAAGAGCTTTTGCAATTGCATCCAGAAACTATCAAGAATGGGATTCTATCAATTCCAAATAATCAGGCTGATCATAGTTATGCACCAGGAAAATGGACGATCAAGCAAATGTTGCAACATATGATCGATACAGAACGTGTCTTTAGCTATCGTGCATTAAGAATCTCTAGAAATGATGCAACACCGATGGCGGGATTTGATGAAAATATGTATGCAGCAAATGCTTCAGTTGATCATCGTTCTATGGAAGACTTAAAAAAAGAGTTACTCTTACTTCGCGAAGCTTCCGATTTAATGATTGGCAGTTTTAATGAAACACAACTAAATTATAGAGGAGTTGCAAGTAATGCCTCCATTACTTTAAGGGCAGTATGCTTTATTATCTATGGTCATAATCTGCATCACTTAAGGATCCTGAAGGAAAGATATTTGGTAAAGTGAAAAGTGGATATGTACAGACTTGAAGACATTAAAAAAGGCCTCATCTATGATGAAGCCTTTTTTAATTTTATAGCAGTTTCAATTATTTTGTACCGAAAATATGTATTGCTAATTGAACGTCATTAGAAACCATTCCAGGACCATAGCTTACACCTAATAAAGTTCTGTCAATGCTAAGGAATGCTTGAGCAAAGAATCCTTTGTCATCAGCACTGCGGATATTTGCAACGAATTTTACGGGAACAGTAGCTCCTTTAATATTCAATGTTCCAGCAACATCAGCAGTTGATGCACTTGTATAATTTACTGAAGAAATTTCGAAAGTTGCTTCTGCAAATTTAGCTACATCAAAAAAGTCTGGGCTTTTCAAATGGCCAGTTAAACGGTCTCCACCAGCTGCATCAGTAACTTTTACGCCAGCAAGATCAATCACAAACTTTCCACCTTTTAATTTACCAGCATCAACTGAAACTGAGCCAGATTTGATTGGGAATATACCAGTATGAAAATCTCCTTTTTTAGAACCGATCCAGTCGATACGACTTTTTTCAGCACTTACTGTATAATTAACGACATCTTTTTTGGTATCAATTGACACAAAAGAAGATAAACCCAAAAACAGGGCAAAACTTGTGATAGCTACGAATGCTCTTTTCATATATATTATTTTTAAAATAGAAAACAAAAATAAATAAATTAATGTTACAACAATGATAAATTATCTATAAAAATTATAGACTAGTTTCGCCTATCTTCGCAAAAATTTTTACAGTATGAACCTGCATGAGTATCAGTCCAAGGAATTGCTAAAAAAATACAACGTTCCTGTTCAGGAAGGTATCGCCGTAGATACCGTAATGGCAGCTGAAGAAGCTTACCGCCAAATTAAAACCCAAACCAATAATAATTTTGCGGTTGTTAAAGCCCAAATTCATGCTGGTGGTAGAGGAAAAGGGAAAATTGTTGGCAGTGAACAACGTGGCGTTGCTGTAGGTAAAAGCTTGGAAGATATCAGCAATATTGCTAAAAATATTCTTGGAGGTACGTTGGTTACCATTCAAACTGGTCCTGCTGGTAAAAAAGTAAACAAGATCCTGATCGCTCAGGATGTTTATTATCCTGGTCCGAACGAAACCAAAGAATTTTATCTTTCTATCCTGCTGGATCGTGCAAAAGGTCAAAATGTGATCATGTACAGCACTGAAGGTGGTATGGATATTGAAGAAGTAGCCCATAACACCCCAGAAAAAATTCATAAAGAATGGGTATTCCCAGGTGGTGGATTACAAGGATTTCAAGCTCGTAAAATTGCTTTTAACCTGGGCCTAAGTGGTGAAGCATTTAAAAATTGCGTGAAATTTGTTACCAATTTATACAATGCTTATATCGGTGTTGATGCTAGCATGCTGGAAATCAATCCTTTATTTAAAACTAGCGATGAAAAAATCATTGCAGTGGATTGTAAATTAAATCTTGATGACAATGCTTTAATGCGTCATCCAGATATTGCTGCCTTGAGAGATGTAACAGAAGAAGATCCAACAGAAGTTGAAGCTGGACAGTTTAACCTGAACTTTGTAAAACTAGATGGCAATGTAGGTTGTATGGTAAATGGAGCTGGATTGGCTATGGCTACAATGGATATGATCAAATTAAGCGGTGGCGAACCAGCTAATTTCTTGGACGTAGGTGGTACAGCTAATGCACAAACAGTTGAAGCCGGTTTCAGAATTATTATGAAGGATCCGAACGTAAAAGCGATTCTAATTAATATTTTTGGAGGAATTGTACGTTGCGACCGTGTAGCTGCTGGGGTTATTGAAGCATTTAATAAATTAGGAAATATTGAAATTCCAATTATTGTGCGTTTACAAGGAACCAATGCAGTGGAAGCAAAAAAATTGATTGATGAAAGTGGCTTGAAAGTACAATCAGCCATTCAATTAAGCGAAGCAGCAGAATTGGTAAAGAAAGCAGTAGCTTAATCATATTACTCATATCTTTTACAGAAAGGTCTCCTATTGGAGGCCTTTTTGTTTTTGTTTAGATATAAAACATTGATTTTAAGAATATAACAAATAATAAAGAGGCAATCTCCTGTTTTTTTTATAACATTATGTAGTAATCTCCCAGTTAAAATTGAAACTTCAGGGTACATGAAGCAGCAGAAAGCAGCAGGAATCAGCAATTAAAATTGCTTGTTAGTGCGTTTTTAATTAAAACTTTTAAACAGAAGATGAAATCGCTACATTTTAATGAGGGAACTGATCCGCAAAACAACTTGGAGAATATATTTAACTTTTCTCCAGTACCATTATTAATCACACGCATAGACGATGGCATCATTGTTATGGCTAACGAAAGTGTGGAACAGATCTTACAAATTAAAAAACAGCATTTAGTAGGTAAACCCATTCCTGAAATATATGCCTTCCATCAAGAGCGAACTCAAATATTGGAAGAAGTAAAATCTTACGGCAAAATTGTTAATCGAGAGGTATCTATTCGAAACGCAAATAATGAGATCATATCTTGTCTGATTTCGATAGAGAAAATTACAATCAATGGAGAGGGAATGTACCTCAAAGGTTTTACAAATATTTCTGAAAGGAAAATAATGGAAGAAGCCATTCAAAAATCAGAAGATAATCTTAGAACCGTTTTTGAAAACACTGAGGTCGGATACATTTTGTTTAATCAATTTCAAAACATCATATCATATAATAAACCCGCTTCAATATTTGCAATCAAAGAATTTAATAGGGAAATACACGTTGGAACCAATTTCTCAACATATTTCCCTGAAATAATGAGAGCTTATTTGAGCAATATCATTGAGCCTGTTCTGAAGGGAGAAACTACTTCGTTTGAAAGATTTATTATTCATAATGGCGAACATCATTGGTACTACGTAAAATTCTCCCCGGTCTTTAATAAAAACCAATTGGTAGACGGATTCATTATGTCAATGGAAAACATTACTGATAGAAAGAAAAATGACATCGCTTTAAATAAATCTTTAGAACTGGTTACAGAACAAAACAAAAGACTTCTAAACTTTTCTTATATCGTATCTCATAATTTACGCTCTCATGCCAGTAACATGATCTCCATTCTTAATTTTCTAGAAAAAGAAAAGTCAGAACAAGAAAAAGCAAACTTAATGGTGCATTTAAAAAAAGTATCGCAGCTTTTGAATGAAACGCTTTTTAACCTGAACGAAGTTGTTTCTATTCAAAAAAACTTAAGTACTACCATAGAAAGTTTAAACCTATTTAATTATATCAATCAAACAATCGCGGTTCTAAATAAAGAAATTAACGCCAAAAATGCAATAGTTGAAAACCAGGTTCCATCAAACATAGATATCAATTTTAATCCTGCTTATCTCGAAAGTATATTATTGAATTTTCTAACTAACGCAATAAAATATTCATCACCAGATAGGCAACCACTAATCCAATTCAAAATAAGTTTAAACCAAAGTAAGACTGAATTGTTAATAGTTGATAATGGCATTGGAATTGATCTTCATAAATATCACGATCGGATTTTTGGCATGTACAAGACATTTCATGGAAACAAAGATGCCCGTGGAATTGGCTTATTCATTTCCAAAAATCAAATCGATGCAATGGGGGGAAAAGTGGAGGTTTTTAGTGAGCCTAATATTGGAAGTACTTTTAAAATCACTTTTATATGAAACAAAGCGATAAAATATGCCTCATAGACGATGATGAGATTTATCTCTTCCTGATGAAAAAATCTTTTAACGCAATGGGCGTTGACAATGAAGTGCTTTCATTTTTAAATGGAGCTGATGCTTTAGAAGAATTTATAAAACTTAAAAATAATAACGAAGAATTTCCTTGCATCATTTTCCTTGACATCAACATGCCCATCATGGATGGTTGGAAATTCCTGACTGAATTCCGAAAAGTTAATGCAAACATTGTAAATGATATTTCAGTATACATTGTAAGCTCTTCCATTGCATCTGAGGACATTGAAAAATCAAAAACATTTCCGGAGATAGTCGATTACCTTACGAAACCTGTAGAAATAGACACGCTTGCTTCCATTTTAAAAGGCTAACTAACGAATTGAATACTCCATTACTTTATCAGGGTTAAACACAAGTATTTGTTGATGATCAATTCCAAAAATTGTCCCCAATTTCTGTAGATTCTCAGTTTCAATACCTGTTATCCCATTTTCAATGTTACTGAGATTTGAAATACTCATTCCTAGTTCAGTAGCCACATACTTAAGCGGATAACCTTTTAATCCACGAATGGATTTGATGTTTTTACCTAATTGCATTCTTTCGGATTTTCTTTGATGGTACAGCATAAAATTTTGTTTTGGGCAACAATAATACACTGCTCATTTAAAAAAGAAGAATTTAAAACACCTATTTTGAACCGCTAAAACACTACGTTATTTTTTTCACCAAAGTAATCGGACTAAAAATATACAGCAATCCTGTTTTAATTTCTAAGCACTCAATTCTTTTCCTCCTCACAACTCCCCTTCTAAAAATTTTTCCTTTTTCAGTTTGAAACATATCCCCTTCTTGCAAATCAGAAACCGTAAAATGATCTACTTTTTTTATTGCATCATAATTTCGCAATACTAACAATAATGCCGTTTCTCCATTTGCAGTTGCTGAAGGATTTGCAATAGATTTCTGCAATGCTTTTTCAACGTCAGGAGGAAAAATTTTATGTTGAACAAAGACGATGAGTAACTGACTATAATGATATTTCCATTCTTTACCATGCGCATCAACTTTATTCCGATATTGCTCATAAGTCAATAAATGCGCTAATTCGTGCAGCAGCGTTATTAAAAATTCATATTTATTCAGATTGCCATTGATACTGATTCGATGATTCCCACCCCAGCCCGCATGCCGATAATCACCTAATACCGACTTTCGTTGCTTAGTAACAGTGAGGTGAACTTTATATTGATGCAGGTATGCAACAACAGGCTCAAAGCTACCTTCAGGAAGATATGCTGCCAGGGCATACATAGGATGCTCAGTTACTGCCATCTTTTTTTACGGGGTTTCCTTTTAAAGCAATTCTAACGTCGAGCCAAGTATATAAAATGTATAGCCCCATACTAAAAAAGAGTCCATTAATATTTTTGTTTTCCCCAGCATTATATAAATAAATAAATGCTGCAGTGCCCAATACAAATAATTTCAAAACAGTTGATCCCATCACCCCTCGAACCATGGCATGTGGATTAGTCTGCGCCATTGCTTTTAAGTGTTGCATTGCATTATAAATACTGATCAGGAAAAGTATCAGGTTCGCTCCTGCAACCACATAGGGATCAATTTTCCATCCTTTCAAAATCGAACCAAACAAAAGCGCCAATAAATTGATAATTACAAAAACCAAAACCAGTGGAACAAAAATTTTCTTTTTCTCAGGCATTATTTTTTATTTGAAGTATCCTTGACTAATTTGATCATCGTGGCCAATAATACCAACAATGGTAAGATCCAGACCAATAAAGACCTATTCCAACCGATCTTTTTATCGATCCATTCACCCAAATACAAAGCAAGGCCTAATGTGATCAATAATTGCGTAGCTAGGCCTGCATACTGCCAAAGTAAGTGGTTACTATCGTTCTTCTCTCCCATTATTCGTTTGAAATGGCTGTTTTTGGCACATCCATCATAACTGTATCACGCTGTGTTGGGGCGGTGCCGTTTAAGACCTTTTTGATGCTTTCGAGGTATTGATCTTTAAAACGAATGCTTTGTTCCAAAGAATCTGTACGAATTTTCAACACCTGCAAAGCAGTTCTACTCTCCCTTGTACCATAGCCTGGAATATAGTATTTGAGCGGCGTAAAGGCTATTAAAGCGATCGTTAACCCGATCAATAAAACGAAACTCGCACTCAATCCAATATACACACTAAGTCTAGATAGTTTGAAAGTAACTACCTCCTCATAAGTGTCGTCGTTCATCACCACCAGACGGTAACTATTCCTTAATCGCTTGAGCGTATCGTTATATTCTAGTTTGGCCATATTGTTAAATCAGGTTAAAGGTAGTATTGAATCAGCTTTTAGCCATCTTGAAATAAGAAATAACTGTATTTTTAAGCAAGTTTTTAAAAATCTCGTTCTGATCGCATGGCAAAGTATAGGTATTTCATATTTCTGGTTCTTTTTTCGGCTTCCTTTTTAGCATTTCTGAATGGTAATACCCAGCCATACAGTTCAATTGAATTGGTGAAACCTAAGCCATACGAGAATCGTCCGCTTGCTGCAGAAACTACGAAATCTGGAAAGATCAAAGCCCCTAAAAAATTCTACCAGAATGCGGTTACCCATTTTAATTATTATTTCAATGCTCAAAATAAAATAAACGAGATCCTTGAAAGAACCAAGTCTGGATTTCAGGAAGATTACACACAAACACTTCCCTTTTATAATTATACAATGGACGCTGTTTCTAAAAATGGTATTCAGCTCGATTCTGTGATCTATAAATGTACCGCTGGAATTTTATTACATGATCTGAGAACTGATTGGGTGGATGATCTATACCTTTTAATGGGGCAAG
>CAIYAG010000236.1 GCA_903924075.1 uncultured Bacteroidota bacterium
CCTTTCACCAATTTGTTTTTAGACAAGCTTGCCAACTCTGTCAAGAAATGAATATCAGGCTGCATTTTATATTCAGCAAGAAACTCAAAGTTGTCAGTAGGAACTAGCCCCTGAGTTTTACCTAACAAGTAGAATTTATCAGAAGCCTTGTCTGCATCCACTTCCCAAAATTTATAAATAGATGAAATATCTGGGCGATCTGACTTAGTCAATCGTTGACCAAAAACTTCGGCAACATTTCCGTTATAGGATTTTTCTAGATCCTGAAACTCAGTATATGGAGTAAAGCCATCACTTTTTAGTAATTCAACTGCTTCAGGAAGGTACTTGAACACGTTTTTTCCTTCCTGAGTTTTTTCAAGAATTCCAACAGCATGACGGCGTGAACCGGCACCCTTTCGCCAAACAAGATATATTTTATCGAACTCAGTCATGATAACAGCCCCTTCAGTTTTTCAGCCCGCGAAGTTACCAGTTTATAAATTAATTCCTTGCGTGCATTTGGTATTTTATAGTGCTTCCAAGCTTCAGGTAGGGAAGCATCCACTTCATTTACTATATTCTTAACAGTTTCAGCATCTATTTTCGAAAGGAAAGAACCCGCCATTCTAACTTCTTCAATATACGAAGAATTCATCAATTCCAATACTAGGCCGAAATGACTTAACTTTTTGTTTTTCCAATGCACCTCAGCCTTACCCTCATTCACATATTTGAGAAGTTGAATTTCATTAGACAATAATGCCTCCACACGTTCGTCATTCAATTCTCGTGCCATAGAGCTCCCGCTGTCATAAATAGGTGCCGGTCCGACAATATTGGTTAAATGAAGGCGGATCTGTTCGACGTCCTTGTTAAGTGTATTTTTCCCCTTATTAAACATTTCACCCGCGATGAATCGTAAAAACCAGTTCCATAGATGGACCGGCTTTTTACTAGCTTCTTTCTCGATTTCATCGATAGACCGGGTTATTATGGAAGATCGTCCAATAAAAGCCCAGTTTTCCTGGTGCCGGTCAGTATTTCCTATTACAGCATCAAAAAGCATTGTCTTAAAAAAGAAATCCCAATATTTCGCCAGCTCAAAATGATCAAGTGTTTCGCACAAAAGCTGAAAAGTATATTGATCCCTAGTTCCCACTTCTGCAGGTAAAAAATCATCGCTGATCGCAGTCATAAAGCGCCCAACTTCAATTAGCTGTTCTTGCCCCGCCTGATGCATACTTTTGCTGATGCAACCTATTTCATTACCAAAAACTGCAGGATCATATCTTAATATATTTAATCCCCAAGCCTTTCCTAACTGATAGGCCAACACTTCTGACCAGAATTCATACTGGTAATGTTTTGCTGGTTTATCATTTTTAGCCTCTTTTTTTTCGGAGCATTTAAAAAACCATAATTGTGCTTCATTGTCCAGTAAAATTTTTTTCGCTCGCGTACCCCCGCTATTAAGCCAAAACTGTTCATTCCAGCCTGAAGCGTCAATAAATTTTACATCGCTCATTTCTTATAGCATTTTTATCTACTAAGACCTACAACGTAGGTCCCCCAGTTTTATTGCTTTGCGATTTTTTCACCAAAAAATTTTTAATATTCTCGAACCGTAACTTTTGATACTCCTATTTGTTTTTGAACAATTGATCAGCGGATTCATTCAACTTTGTTTGGACTTTCGACACTGCATCCGTTGTAGTCAGGCTATTCAACATTAAAGGGGGGTAACTGACTTAAGAATATCTTCTGTATTCTTAATATATACCAATGAATTAAAACCTCTCTTCTGAGATCAAAATTTGAAGCTGTTTTCATTTCATTTTTACGAAAATAAACACCAATATTGACGCAATTATGGGCCTGTTAAATTAGTATTTATGATCGGGGCGGCCAGCCCGTTCTTTCAGATTTCTGGCTTCCTTTTCTCTTTCACCAGCAAGACGGAGTAATTCAACTTGTTCAATTAAACGTTGTTCCTCTTGTTGAACTCTGTTACTGAAACCAACATGATCTTTTAGGTAAACGCTGTCAGTCAAATAGCAGTATTTTATCAGCCATACATTTTCACTGATTTTCAGGGATCGGTATTTCATATCGTTGGCCTCAAATTGCTTCATTTCTCGACGAGAATTCAACCAGACCCAGCCCAGCAAAAAGCAGCACACAAATAACCCCAGAGCAACCCAGATGCCATTATGCAAATGGTACCGGTACTCCACCTGGTTTCTAACTGGAATGTTGAGCTGCAATTGTAACTTGTTAATGGCTGATACCACCTCATTTAATTTACCTGTGTCAAGTTGTAGGTTGGTCGGCGGATTTTTAATCTCCTTGCGTAGCAATGTCAATTCAGATTTTATCTGTTGAATCTCATCCTTGCTATTGTCTGTTAATTTTAAGAGCAATTCAAATGATTCGATCTTTTCCAGGATGGCTTCTAACAATTGCTCACTCATCGTTTATAATTTAAAGGTGATGACCTTGTTGTTTGCGTTTCTTTTTAAGTAATTCATATGGTGTTTGCTCGTTAACCTCTTTATCTCGAATAAGTTCTTCCAATAAATATTTGCCTCTTGATTGGTTCTTTTCCAATATCTGTCCTATTATTTTTCGCTGGTGTTTACTCTTCGGTTGGTGCTGTTTATTTTCCTGACTCAGAATGAGGTTTCGGGCAAGTGTTTTTTCTAAGTTCCTGATCGAAAACTGCCGGTCAATTTCACTGCCTTTGTATTTGTATTTCTCGACAAGGAAACTGACACCTTGTAGTTCCGCCGTCTGGCCTTTGTATTTGTACAAAGTTTCAATACCCTGGCGCGCTAATTTCTGTTCCATTTCTACCAAATTTTTGCACTTCGGTAATCCATCGGTGATAGCTTGGTAAATTTTATAATGGTTGACTTGATATTCATTCATCCTTTCAAGATTTGTCAACTCCAAATTCTTCTTTTGTGCCTGTACCAGTTCATGTTTTAAGGTTAATTTTTGGGCTACCTTTTTACCTCTTAGTCCGACCCAGTTATCCTTAATTGTATTCCCGTTATTATCTACACGGTTCACTACGATGTGTACATGCTGATGTATGCGGTCAGTATGCCGGACTAGTAGGAATTGGGTGTTTTTTATACACAATTCTTCGAGATA
>CAIYAG010000237.1 GCA_903924075.1 uncultured Bacteroidota bacterium
AGTAAATAGCATTGATTGGCCCCGATGTTCTACTTCCAAAACTAATATTGTATCCCATCTTTTTCAACGCATCGCTCACTGCTGGTTTTGTGGTGTTTGATAATAATATATTTCCGGCTCTTGGTTTTCGATCGCTCATTTTTGATCCACCCAATGATAACCAGAGTTGATTGGTGTTGAAATTTGGTGCTTCCGTTGCTTCCTGTACAGTCATATTAAATTCAACCATGTTCAAAAAGAATTGCAATAAATTTTGGTCCTGTGTGTCTCCGCCCTGAACTCCAAAACAGATCAACGGCTTACCATTTTTTAAAGCAAGAGAAGGTGTTAGTGTTACACGAGGCCGCTTACCTGGAGCAACCACATTGAATGGATCGATAGTGCTATCCAACACAAAGCTCTGCATACGTTGACTCATTCCAATCCCCGTCTTACCTGCAACACAAGCGGGTAACCATCCACCACTGGGAGTAATTGACACAACCCATCCAGAGGTATCAGCAGCTTCAACTGAAGTGGTACCACGCCAAAGCCTGTCGTGGTATGCTTCATCACTGGTAGTAATGCTGTTTTTTAAATCTTCCATGCTGATATAACTAGTCTGATCGTGTTTCGGAATGGCTGTTCCTTGAATTGCAGAAGTATCTGTCAATAATTTTCTTTTTTGAAGGAGCGACAAATAAGGATTTGTTTTTCCTTCATAAGGATAAGGATCTCCAGGTGCAATATTCGGATCGTTCTTATCAAGTAATATTAGTTTTGCTCTGTCTTTTGCATAGGCTTTACTCAACAATCCTTGCATTGGAATATTCGGTGAGAAAGCGGGATCGCCATAATAGAAATCACGATCTGCAAAACTCATACTCATTGCTTGAAATACGGTATGAATATATTGCGGACTATTATAGCCCATTGATTTTAGATCAATATTTTCCAAGATGTTCAAACCTTGCAATAGCATCGGCCCTTGCGTCCACTGTTGTAATTTATACACTTCAATGCCTTTATAATTAACATGTAAGGGTTCTTCGATTTTGGGCTTCCAATTAGCTAAGTCTTTCATGGTTATTAAACCACCTTGCTCATTATTGCCACGCACATATTCTTTAGCAACATCTCCAGTATAGAAACGGTCATATGCAGCCATGATCGCAGCCTTGCGACTTTTTTTATTTTTCAAGGCGTTCTGTTCTGCCTCAACCAATTTCGTCAATGTTTCTAAAAGGTCTTTTTGAACAAAAATTTCTCCAGCATCAGGTGCTTCTCTTTTTTCTCCAAGATGTGGTAAGAAAATGGCTTTTGAATAAGGCCAACCTTTGATCATTTCTTTTCCTTTCTCCATGCTATTTGCAGTCTGAGCCTCAATCGGATAGCCTGCAGCCAATTGCATAGCAGGTGCTAATACTTCTTTCAAACTCATCGTACCAAACTCGCTAAGCATCAAACAAAGTCCGCCAAAAGTTCCTGGGGTAACTGCTGCGAGCGGACCGTATTCAGGAGGAAATTCATACCCTTTGCTTTTGAAGAATTCAACTGTAGCACCTGTTGGAGCAACACCTAATGCATTAATAGCGATAACTTTTTTCGTTTTTGGATTATAGATCAGCGCCTGTGTTTCACCACCCCAACTCAATACATCCCACATGGTACAGGTTGCAGCTAACATGGCACATGCAGCATCAACTGCATTACCACCTTTTTGAAAAACCATTGAACCGGCTGTTGCTGCCAATGGCTTTCCTGTTACAGCCATCCAGTTTTTACCATGTAAAGGTGGCTTTTGTGTTATCTGTGCAAAAGATTGATAAGCGTAGCATGTCAATAATAAAACCGGGAGGTATTTTTTAAGCATATGCAATTTTATTAGTGTGATCAATGATAAGCTTAAAAATAGCGAGTATTTTTGATAAATTAATTCAAACTAACATTGATGCAGGTTTCCTATATTTTGAATAAGGACAATAATAATTTGAATCTCATTCGATTGATCCTGGCATCGATGGTAATAGTGGGGCATTCTCCCATTCTTAACGGAGGTTCTAATTATTGGGCAGATCCGATCACCTATTTATTTCCATTTGCAGCTTCTGGTCCATGGGCAGTAAATCTCTTTTTCTTCATAAGTGGATTAGTGGTCACTAATAGTTTGATCAATAATCGAAAGCCCCTGCAATTTATCGTGGCCCGACTTTTTAGAATCATGCCAGCATTCGCATTTGTGGTGATTGTTTCAGCGTTCATTGTAGGGCCAATTGTAAGTAGTTTTACTTTTAAGCAATACTTTGATAGCAGCACTACTTATACCTACATCACTGAGAATTTACTTTTTCAGGTGTATTATAATTTACCAGGGGTATTTGCAACTAATTTTTATAAAAACGCAGTGAATGGATCTTTATGGACCCTTGCCTATGAAATGAGCTGCTATGTGATTTTACTGGGTGTATTTTTAATTATCAGAAATAAAGGCAAGCTATTCTATAATATTATTCTTGGTTTGGTAATTCTAGAAGGGTTTTCACCTTATAAATTCATTTTCAATTGGCTGGGTACGAATCCCGAGATCAACCTACTTCCTGCAGCATTTGCATTAGGTTCCTTGTTGGCAGTAAATGCAGATGATATTAAAATTGATAAGTATTCGGTTCTTGGCGTAATGCTGATCTATTTTTTCTTTCGTACTTCAGGTTATGCAAACTTCTTTTTTAATGTAGCATCAAGTATCACCATTTTATTTGTAGCAGCAAATAAGCAATTCAATATTTATAGACCTAAATATGATGTTTCATTTGGCGTTTATTTGTGGGGGTTTGTTGTGCAACAAATGCTTTATCACTATACAGGGAAAATATATGTTGGTTGGCATTGTGCAATTTCATTAGTCGTATCATTTGCACTTGCATATTTAACTCATTTTCTCATAGAAAAACCGGGTATTAACCTGGGTAAAAAATTAGCACCTTATACCAATACAGTAGTATAAGTTTCTATTTTCTTTGAAGCCTTGATTTGAGTTTTAAATAATCAATGAAGTATAATACTTTAAACGAAAGATTATTATTCTGAGGCGATTGCAATGTATGATTCAAATTATTAAAATAGCCATCAGTTACATCAGTACCAGAAGCATAGATCGCATTTTTCCAAACAATGTTCATGAAACTTCCAGGGGCAAACTCCCAACTAAATACTGCATCCACATTAAAAGAATTAAAACTATTATCAGCATTACCTGTATAGGTTTTATTTTTTCCAAGATCACCATTTTGTAAAAGTGTAAAGTATTCAAGATAATCTACTTTACTCCAGTAGTGTCTGATTCGAGTTGTAATGCCTATTTTTTTATTGAAATTGTACTTGATATTGACACCATTTTCAACGGTAGTTAAATTTCTTCTACCAAAAATGATATCTGATCCATCATTATCTGCAAACCCAACACTGTTGTGGATATACTGATAAAACAAATCATTACCAATGGATAATTTATTATTGAATTGATACTTTTGTGATAAGCGTACATCATATCTTCTGCCATCTTCCAACGTGCGAATTCCATGCAATAGATCGATCGAATAAGTATACTTTTTTGCCTGATCACCTACATATCCCATTTCAATTCCCTTCGCTTCTGTAGAATGAAATACACGACCTGCAGTTCTAGGTTCATAAAAATCATTTCCTGTTGGTTCATACCAGATAGACATAAATGCATATCCCAAGTTCTTTAATTGACCATTTAAGTTCATATTAATATTGGCATTCTGAAAATCTCCTGGCTGATTCCTTCTAGAAAAGTTAGCATTGAAATTGTAATAGAGGCTATTGAACCATTTAGTTGGCTTGGTCCATTTATACCCCAAATACATATAATGGTCTAAATAGTTATTCGTGAAAAGTATTCCCAAATCATTGATATCATATTTATCATTGGTTAATTCTTGCCCTATTTGAAAAGTAAATCTGCCCGATGTTTTTCCAAAAGTGAATTTATGAGAATAGCCATTTACGTTTTGTCCATTGATCCCAAATTGA
>CAIYAG010000238.1 GCA_903924075.1 uncultured Bacteroidota bacterium
ATCCTTATGCAACTGGTGATGGGAAGACGGTGGTTCTAAAAAAATCACTCAAAAATATTCCTGAATTTATCACGATCGATGCGCAAGGGAAGGAACAAAAAATTGCGAATCGTTCTATTGCGTTTGACGATTATTTTTCTTATAAAAATGGTAGGATCGTATACGCTTCTTATCAGCCAGATCTACGATGGGGTAATCGCGAATACAATGCGATCAAAATGCTGGATCTAAACAGCGGAACAGAACAGACCATTGTATCACATTCAAAATATTATTCGCCCGACCTTTCGAAAGATGGTTCGAAACTAATTGCCATTGAGCTTGATCCGATCAAAGGTTCTTCCATTGTGTTATTGAATCAGGAAGGAGCACTGATCAATAGTTTTCATAAAGAGGGATGGCTTTTTGCAAGCCCTAAATTCTCAAATAATGATCAACTCATTTATATAACTGCAAGAAATGATCTTGGTGAAATGAGTTTGCTGAAAAAATCAGTTGATTCAGATTCCATACAAACGATCCTGCCTTTTGCAAATCGTTTGATCGGATATTTAAATGTGCAGGGAGATACTTTGATCTACACTATTAGCAATCATGGCAGTGATGAAATCTGGGCCACAATAAACCATAAAGATGATATTCGTTCTTATCGTTTGGCAAATTATGCAACTGGCTTGTATCAAGGTGTGATTAGCAAAGATGGAAAACTGATCAGTTCTGCCTTTACAGCAGACGGGTATCGTTTAGCTTCTTATAAACCCCTCTGGGATGCAAATGCATTGGCTGATGATCTGATTGATCTGAGCGTTGCAGATTTGTATCATCAAAAGGATCATGCATTTTTAAAAACTGAAGGAGAAAGGAGTTTATCAACGCAGAAATATGGTGCTCTTCACGGACTGATTAATATACATAGCTGGAGACCCATGTATAGCGATCCGGAATATTCTTTCACATTATATAGTGATAATGTGTTGAATACTTTTCATTCAGAATTGGCTTACACTTATAATCAAAATGAAGGCAGTTATAAGCTTGGCTTTTTGGGTACTTATGGTGGAACCTATTTGCAACCCGTTTTTGGTTGGGATCAAATCTGGTCAAGATCTGGTTATTACCATGGAGATACTTTAGTGCATTGGAATGAGTCGAATGCTTATGCAGGACTTCAGTTGCCTTTAAATTTAACAGGAGGTAACTCGTATCGTTTTTTAACGTTGTCATCTACCTATCATTTCGATCAAATCAATTGGACTGGGTTGGGGAAAACCATTTTCAATGATCAGCAGATAGGCGCAATACAGAGCAGGATCGATTATTTAAGCCAGATCCAGCAGTCGAAGCAACAGATCTTTCCGCATTGGGGGCAAAGAATAACAGCATCCTATAAAACTACAGTGGGTAACTATTCTGCCAATCAGTTATTGCTTTCGGGTAGTTTTTATCTTCCGGGCCTTAGTAATAACCATAGTTTGGTGGTTACTGCGGCTTATCAGCAGCGAGATACCTTGCAGCAATACCTGTTTTCCAATAGTTTCCCTTTTTCAAGGGGATATCAGGCAGTAGACTTCCCTAGAATGTGGAAGATCGGGGCTAATTATCATTTACCAATAGCCTATCCGGAATGGGGATTTGGAAATATCGTCTATTTTTCGAGGATTAGACTCAATGCATTTTATGATTATACAGTTGGTAAAAGCCTAAGAACCGGAACCGAATATCCATTTGCAACCACCGGAGCCGAACTTTTTTTCGATACCCGCTGGTGGAATCAACAATCTGTCACATTTGGGATCAGGTATAGTCATTTACTCAATAATGAATTCAGGGGAGTAACCCAGCCTAATGTCTGGGAATTTATCTTGCCGGTGAACCTTTTTTAACAGGCAGAAAGAAAGGGAGTTTCCCAAATTTGGCAAAATAGGGTTAAAAAAACCGGGCATCATTGAATATTTTAAGGCATATTTGCACCAAAATCAGCCTTTTAGGAATGATTTTCCACATTTTAAAGATTTTTTTCCACTTAATTTTCATATTTCCGCTGCAAACTAATATCTTTGCAGCCCCAAAAATTGTATGTCGAAACAACCACTGATTAAACAAGATGGAGTAATTCTGGAAGCTTTGAGCAATGCTATGTTCAG
>CAIYAG010000239.1 GCA_903924075.1 uncultured Bacteroidota bacterium
ACAAACACTTCGTACCCTTTCTGTTTCCCCAACAAAGCAGCCCCCACCCCGCTCTCTCCCGAGCCGAGTATGACTAGTCTGTGCTTCATGTTGGTAGTGTTCATAATTATAATTCTTTCAACTTTTAACCTTCTTCCTCCGTTCTTCACTCTTCACTCTTCACTCTTCACTTCATCTTATTATCTTATTTTCAACGTCACAAGACTTGCCACTACGAGCAAGATTGTGATGACCCAAAAACGAAATGCAATTTTATTTTCATGAAATCCTTTCTTTTGGTAGTGGTGGTGCAGCGGACTCATTAAGAATACCCGCCTGCCTTCTCCATATTTTTTCTTAGTGTATTTGAAATAGCCCACTTGAATAATCACACTTAAGTTTTCTACTAAGAAAATGCCACAGAAAATTGGGATCAATAATTCTTTGCGCACAATAAATGCAAGTGATGCAATGATGCCGCCCAATGCAAGGCTTCCAGTATCACCCATGAAAACCTGTGCAGGATAAGCGTTGTACCATAAGAACCCGATACAACCTCCCACAAATGCGCCCACAAAAATGCTTAGCTCACCAAGGTTAGGGATATACATGACGTCGAAGTAATCGGCAAATACATAGTTACCACTGATGTACACGAAGACGCCAATACCTGCACCAATAATGGCACTCACACCAGCAGCTAATCCATCCAATCCATCCGTTAAGTTGGCGCCATTTGAAACAGCTGTAACAATAAATATGACGATCAAAACATAAATGATCCAGGTATATTTCTCTGCACCTGGGCCCATCCATGTAATGAGTTTGCTATAATTAAACTCGTGATTTTTTACAAAAGGAATGGTTGTGATCGGAGTTTTTACTTTCACGAATCTTTTCTCTATGCCATCCAATGTTCTGTATATAATATTGGAATCTTTTGCTAAGTGTTCGCCTTTTTGCAATTGTGCACTTCCTGTTGTAAAAATCTCACGTTCTACAGTTACCGCATTACTGAAGTAAAGTGTTAATCCAATGATCGCACCCAATCCAACCTGTCCAATTACTTTTGAAATTCCTGCTAACCCATCGCTATCTTTTTTCTTATACGCTTCGCCTTTATTTTGCGCAGCTTTTCTAGCCCTGATCTTGAACAGATCATCCAAGAATCCAATGATACCTAACCACACAGTGCAAAGCACCATTAAACGGATATATACTTTATCTAGGTTAGCGAATAAAAGTGTTGGGATTAATATGCTCACCAAAATAATGATCCCGCCCATAGTTGGGGTACCTTTTTTCTGTTGCTCGCCTTGCAAACCCAATTCACGAACAGATTCGCCAATTTGTTTTTTCTTCAGTAGGTTAATAATGCGTTTACCATATACGGTTGCAATCAATAACGAGAACACAACAGCCATCGCAATTCTAAAAGAGAGGAACTGAAACAGTCCCGCTCCGGGAATATGGTATGATTTGTTAAGCCAGTTAAAAAGATAATACAACATGGTTCGCTTATTTATCTAATGCTTTAAATAGTTCATTCAAAATTTCTTTATCATCAAAATGATGTTTCACCCCGTTGATGTCTTGATACTTTTCATGCCCCTTTCCTGCCACCAGTATAATATCTTCAGGCTTTGCCAATTTCACTGCCTGCATGATGGCTTCTTTTCGATCAGCAATAGTGATGGTCTTTCTTTTTGCAGCACTGTTTAAACCTGCTTCCATTTCACGCAAAATGGTTTCAGGATCTTCTGTGCGTGGATTGTCGCTTGTCAAGATCAACTTATCACTCCAACCCGCTGCCACATCTGCCATGATGGGGCGTTTGGTTTTATCTCTATCGCCGCCGCAACCAACCACAGTGATCACTTGCTCGTAACCCTTTCTCAATTTTTTGATCGTAGCCAATACATTTTCTAAAGCATCTGGCGTATGCGCATAATCAACGATCCCGATGATCTTATTTTTGCTGATCACATAATCAAATCTTCCTTCCGCGCTGGTTAGCATACTCATAACAGTGAGCACTTTCTCAGGATCTTCACCCAAACAAATAGCCGCTCCATAAATGGCAAGAATATTATACGCATTGAATTCGCCGATCAATCTGAAGTGAACTTCTTTATCGTTCACCATCATTACCAAACCAGACAACCCGTTCTCTAGGATCTTCCCTTTGAAAGAAGCCATCGTTTTCAAACTGTAAGTAAACTGGCGTGCAGCAGTATTCTGTACCATCACCGGGCCACGTTTATCATCTAAATTCACAATCGCAAATGCAGTGCTTTTTAAACCGTCGAAGAACAGTTTCTTTACACGGATATATTCTTCAAAGGTTTTGTGATAGTCTAAATGATCGTGTGTGATATTACTAAAAAGTGCACCTGCAAAATTCAATCCTGTAATGCGGTGTTGGTGTATCGCATGACTGCTACATTCCATAAATACATGCGTGCAACCCGCATCTACCATTTGTTTCAGCAATGCATTTAAGCTCACTGCATCTGGTGTAGTATGGGTAGATGGGATGATCTGATCTGCAATTTGATTTTGTACAGTACTCACCAAACCACAGGTATATCCCAATTGTGTAAATAGTTTAAAGAGAACTGTTGCAATGGTTGTTTTACCATTGGTACCCGTAACACCCACCAGTTTTATTTTCTCGCTTGGCGAGCCATAAAATTCATGCGCCATATAAGCAACCGCTTCATGAGAATTAGATACTTGTAAATAAGTAACCGACTTCAACATTTTCTTTGGCAACTCTTCGCAAACAATCGCAATAGCGCCTAGTTCAATTGCTTTGGTAATAAAACTATGTCCGTCTGAATGTTCTCCTTTAATAGCAACAAACAACGCACCCGCTTGTACTTTGCGCGAGTCTATTTCAATGGCAGTGACATCTAAGGCCGTGCTACCATGCACCGCTTTAAGATGAACTTTGTACAATATGTTTTGTAAATTTGCCATGCTGTTTTATTAATTCAGTTCTAGTTCTACTAATTGCCCCTTCACTACTTGTTGCCCTGCAACAATTGATTGCACGCCCACTTTTCCTTTTCCTTTCACATTTAATTTCAAACCCATATTCTCACAGATATAAACCGCGTCTTTCAATCCCATGCCTTTTAATTCAGGCATTGTTTTGTCATCAAATGTTTTAGAAGTAGCAACCAAAGATTTTTGATCACCATATACAGTAGTCCATGATGCATTGTTACTCGAATCGCTCATCTGCATTTTTAAAGTCTGCATTACGCGCGTAATATCTTTTCTATAGCCACTGTATTGCACCATACTGCTATCAACCTTTCCAGGGATCAATAAACCACTTTTATTTCCTTTCACATAAGTGCTATACAATCTTTCGGATATTTCTTTGAACACCGGACCAGCAACAGCCGCACCATAAAACACTGCAGCGTGAGGTTTATTTTTTATCACTACAACACAAGTGTATTGCGGGTTATCAGCAGGAAAATATCCAGCGAAAGAGGATTGATAAATTTTATCGGCATAGCCTTTATTGCCGTTTGCAACAAGTGCCGTTCCTGTTTTTCCTGCAACAGGAAATAAATTATTCTTGAACAATTCTTTTGCAGTGCCTTCAATACAAACTCCTTCTAAACAAGACTGCAGCATTTTTAAAGTTTGGTCGCTACAGATCTTTTCGTTCACCACAACTGGATCAATATTTTTTAACAACAGTCCTTCTTCTCTGATCGATGAAACCAAATAAGGACGCATCATTTTTCCTTGATTTGCCACTGCATTATAGAGTGATAAAGTTTGCAGTGGAGATACTTGTAGGTTATATCCAAAAGCCATCCAAGGCAAAGTAGTTGGTCCCCACATTCTATGACCAGGTTTGAAAATCGTAGGCTTGCCTTCTCCTACAAGATCAATCCCAGTAACAGTATCCATGCGCATTTTGATCAGGTCGTTGATAAATTGTGATGGATGATTGGTGTAAGCATTCGTTGCTAATTTTGCCATACCTACATTTGAGCTTAATTCAAATGCTTGCTTTACTGTTACACCTCTATGACCACTCTGTTCAGAATCGAAAACTGTTTGACCAGCAACTTTCCAAACACCACCTTCCAAATCAACCATATCGTTGAGCGTCACTTTTTTATCTTCCAACAATGACATCAAAGTAGCTAACTTAAATGTAGACCCAGGTTCAGTTGGAGATATAGCGTAATTCAAACCTTCCCAATAACCGCCATTAGGTTTTCTACCAAGGTTTGCAATAGCTTTGATTTTCCCGGTCTTGGTTTCCATCACAATGGCGCAACC
>CAIYAG010000240.1 GCA_903924075.1 uncultured Bacteroidota bacterium
AACCTTTTAAATGGAAGCCTGAATGGCTTTGGGCTTATCAGTATCCACACAATGTGATTGGTGAAGGGGTTCGCATTCCGGGATGTGATGGACCCTATTGTAGTCAATTGATTCGTTCGGTCTACCCAACTGCATTATATGAAGTAATTATGTGCTTTATCATCTTTTTCATTCTATGGTCGTTTCGTAAAAAAGTGAAAGTTCCTGGTCAGTTATTTGGCATCTATTTAGTATTTAATGGTATTGAAAGATTTGCAATAGAAAGTATCCGTGTGAATACGCATTATGAATCACTTCCTTTTAAGCCTACTCAAGCACAAATTATTTCTATCCTTTTATTTATAGCAGGAATTGTTTTGTTTATCAATTCAAAAAAATGGTTTGGCAAGTCGGCTATTGCACAACCTATTGATTGATAAATCAGGCTTTCGTCATTGAATTGATGAAATGCATTTATCTTTATAAAAACTTTTTTATGCCTTCATTTGATATCTCTTCAAAAGTTGATCTGCAAACTTTAGACAATGCTATCAACACAGTAAATAAAGAAATTAGCACTCGTTTCGATTTCAAAAACTCTCCAGTTAAGATTGATCTGAATAAGAAAGATTTCATCATTAACCTAGAAGTGGAAAGTGATATGAAAATGAAACAGGTGATTGATGTGATTATTAGTAGGGCCATGAAGCAGGGAATCGAAGCCAGCGCCTTTGATTTTGAAAAAGATGCTTATCCGAGTGGTAAAGTAGTTAGAAAAGAAGTTTCTGTTCGGAACGGCTTAAAACAGGAAGACAGCAAGAAGATCGTGAAATTGATCAAGGATAGCAGTTTAAAAGTACAGGTGGCAATCATGGATGATATTGTACGGGTAACTGGAAAGAAAATCGATGATTTACAGGATGTTATAGCGCTTTGTAGAAATTCCAGCTTAGGCTTGCCGCTGCAATTTATCAATATGAAAAGCTAGAATTATCGGGTTTTAGGCTCATTTTTTAATTTCATTTGGTTTAAAACCCTAAATTTCTTACTTTTGCCATCCTAAAAAATAACAATACGGCAAAATCCGTATTACCTAAAATCAAATATTATGAAGCAAGGTATCCATCCAGAAAGTTATCGTTTCGTTGTTTTCAAAGACATGAGTAATGGTGACGCATTTTTAAGCAAATCAACTGCTAATTCAAAAGAAACCATTTTATGGGAAGACGGTAAAGAGTACCCAGTAATCAAATTGGAGATCTCTAATACTTCTCACCCTTTCTATACTGGTAAAAACATGTTGGTTGATACAGCAGGTCGTATCGACAAGTTCAAAAAGCGTTACGCGAAAAAAGACTAATCTTTTTGACAAAATATTCAAAATCCCGTTCCGATCTTATCTGGACGGGATTTTTATTGCATACTCTCTAGTAACTTTACCTGATAAACAAACGCCCATGAAGCTTGATATTTTGGCAATTGGTGTACATCCAGATGATGTTGAATTAGGATGCGCAGGAACGCTTATGTCTGCTATTGCAGAAGGAAAGAAGGTTGGCATTGTTGATCTTACCAGAGGCGAATTGGGAACAAGAGGAACCGCTGAAACCAGAAAAGTGGAAGCCCGTAATGCAGCAAATGTCTTAGGTATTTCGATCCGCGAAAACTTAGGAATGGCAGATGGCTTTTTTCAAAACGATGAAGCGCACCAACGTATATTAATCCAGGCAATTAGAAAATTCAGACCAACTATCATTCTAGCAAATGCTCCTGAGGATCGTCATCCAGATCATGGAAAAAGTGCCAAACTTATTTCTGATGCTGCTTTTTTGTCGGGCTTGAGAAAAATTATTACTGAACATGATGGTGCAGTACAACAAGAATGGAGACCAACTTATGTGTTCCATTATATACAGGATCGATTTTTGCAACCCGGTTTTGTAGTAGACATTTCTAAGTACATGGATAAGAAAATTGAATCTGTGATGGCGTATACCACACAGTTTTATAATCCTGATCTTAACGAACCACAAACCTATATTTCCTCTCCTCAATTTTTAGAAACAGTGAGAAGCAGGGCGATGATGCTCGGCAAAAGAATCGGAGTGGATTATGCAGAAGGTTATATTTCTGAAAAAATGATCGGAATCAGTAGCTTCGATAGCCTGATCCAACACACAACTTAATAACTCTTTAAAGTTTTGATTATGTCGGTAGTTCCAGTTGGTCTAGTTCAAATGACCTGTTCTGCATCTAAAGAAGAAAATCTTGCAAAAGCAATTCTGAAAATAAAAGAAGCTGCTGCGAAGGGTGCAAAAATCGTTTGCTTGCAAGAATTATTTACATCACTCTATTTCTGTGATGTGGAAGCGTATGAAAATTTTCTTCTTGCAGAAGCCATTCCTGGCCCATCAACTGAATCACTTAGTAGTGTGGCCAAAGAACTTGGGGTAGTAGTCATCGCTTCCTTATTCGAAAAACGTACGCAAGGAATTTATCACAATACAACAGCAGTGCTTGATGCGGATGGTGCCTATTTAGGGAAGTATCGCAAAATGCATATACCTGATGATCCTGCTTATTATGAGAAATTTTATTTTACTCCGGGCGACTTAGGTTATAAAGTTTTCAAAACCAAATTCGCAACAATCGGAATTCTCATTTGCTGGGATCAGTGGTATCCTGAAGCATCTAGAATTACTGCGCTTATGGGTGCAGAGATCTTATTTTATCCAACCGCAATTGGTTGGTCAACCGCTCAGGATGAAGCCACCAATATTGAGCAGTACAACGCATGGCAAACTATTCAGAGAAGTCATGCAGTTGCCAATGGGGTTCACGTAGTAAGTGTAAACAGGGTAGGATTGGAGCAAAATGGAGCCATGCAATTCTGGGGTGGTTCTTTTGTAAGCAATCCATTCGGAACCCTTTTATATAAAGCCTCTCATGATCATGAAGAGATCGCAGTGATCAACATCGATACCAAATTAACCGATCAGTATCGTACACATTGGCCGTTTATGAGAGATAGGAGAATCGACTCTTATCAACCCATTACAAAAAGATTTATCGACGAAGACTAGGCTTATTCAAAAACGTTTTATTTCGACCAATCATGTCAAACAATCATTTGTTGCTTTCTCCCGATGCGTTGGGGTATAAATTTCCAGCTGAGTTTGCTGAACACGAAGCTACCTGGCTTTCTTGGCCTCATAAAGAAGCTAGCTGGCCAGGAAAGATCGATGCCATTTTTCCGAATTATGCTTTATTCATAAAATATCTTGCGTTGGGTGAAAAAGTAAGAATCAATGTGGCAAATGATGCCATGAAGATTTTTGCTTTAAGTCATTTAGAAAAAGTAGGAGCAAATCTTGCACAAATTGAATTCTTTATGCATCCTACCAATGATGCATGGTGCAGAGATCATGGTCCTGCATTTCTGATCAACCCAGAGGCGGATATCAAAAAAGTAATTGTTGATTGGAACTATAACGCATGGGGAAATAAATATCCTCCCTATGATCTGGATGATGTGATCCCAACTTTAATTGGAAAACACTTTAATATTCCTGTTTACAATCCCGGTATTGTAATGGAAGGTGGTTCTGTTGAATTTAATGGCATGGGTACTTTGTTGACATCTACTTGCTGTCTTTTAAATGAGAACCGCAATCCACATTTAAATCAGCATGAAATTGAAAACTATCTCCATAATTATTATGGGGTAGATCAAATTCTATGGGTAGCAGATGGCATTATTGGTGATGATACAGACGGCCATATAGATGATACAGTTCGATTTGTAAATGCAGATACTGTGATCACTGTTGTTGAGCAAAATAAGCAAGACGAAAACTATGAACTACTTCAAACAAACCTGAAGCAGTTGAAGGGTATGCGCTTATTGAACGACAAACAATTAAATATCATTGAACTTCCAATGCCCGATGCTGTGATCTATGAAGACCAGCGCCTGCCTGCTTCTTACGCGAATTTCTATATCAGTAATCAACACGTGATTGTACCCACTTTTCAATGTGACAAAGATGATAAAGCATTACAGATCATTCAAGATTGTTTTACTTCAAGAGAAGTAGTTGGGATTGATTCAACTGATATTATTTGGGGGTTGGGAAGTTTTCATTGTTTGAGTCAGCAGGAGCCAAAGATTTAAGTGAGGAGTGAAGAGTGAAGAGTGAAGAGTGAAGAGTGTAGAGTGTAGAGTGTAGAACACAAACTAGATACCCTTTAATTTACAAATAAAAAATAGCTCCTTCCCAGCTCTAGGAGCAATTGAATTGTAACAGGGTTCCATTTTTATTATTTCAAAATGCTTTCCGAATTGATCTTGATAGACTGAAAGTTGGCCGCCGAATGGGGGGCTTACTTTGAAATTTGTATTAAATAATAATCCCACTAATTTTCCATCAGCGTTTAGTAATTCTGACATTTTCTTTACATATGCTTCTCTTAGTTGAGGATCTAATGCACAGAAAAAAGTTTGCTCTATGATTAGGTCATAAGACCCTTTGATTTCGAAAAAATCTGTACAGATCAATTGAATATTTGTGATTCCTTTTTGTTCAAATATTTCATGTAAAGCTGCTATGGCAATTGGCGAAATGTCTACGATGGTAACATTCGTAAAACCATTTTCTAATAAGTAAATTGCCTCATGTCCATTACCGCCCCCAGGAATTAAAATACTTGCCGACTTATTTGTAAGCTGATCTATATAATTCTTTAAAGGAGTGGAAACTTTTCCAACATTCCATCCTGTTGCATTTGTTGCATACCTGTTATTCCAATAGTCTCTACTTAAAAAATCAGGTTCCATTAATTGCCAATTGTTGGGTTTTGTCTTGGAATTAAAAGCAATTCTTTTTGTCTGCCACCAATAAATCGGAATCCTTTTTCAGAATAAAATCCGTCTTCTTCCAACATCATTCTGATCGATTTTTTCCATTCTGGAATTTCTGTTGCAGCATTTAATTCAATGGAATAGGCTGTGTTGTAATACATCGGAAAATCACCAGATCCCGGCACGCCATTCTGCTGATCCCACATGCCAATAGTTGGGCCAGCTGCATGACCATGATATCCGATCGGGTGCGTGTAGATACTTGCTTCAATACCTTCTTGTTTTGCTTGCAATAATGCAGATGAAAGTATTTCATTGCCAGTTTTATTAAACGCAAATTTGCTGGTGAGAATATCTTGTAATCGGTTGCCATTCGCAAATGCTTTCTGTAATGCAACTGGGGCGGCAGTTTCGCCCGGCTTTAAAACATAGGCGTGTTCCTGAACGTCTGTATTTAATCTTAAATAAGTGATGCCTATATCAACGTGCAACAGATCTCCTGGCTGGATGATTTCTTTAGAGTCGTTACTAAAAGCAGATAAATGATCAAACGTATTCGTATTGTTTCTTTGAATTTCAACTGAGGGATGAAACCAGGTATCTAAACCCAAATTGCGAATTTTTTGCCTGAACCACCATACCAGATCATCAGTAGTAGTAACCCCTGGCATGATTGTTTTTTCGGAAAATCCCTCAGCAATGATTTGATGCGTGATCTGGATCAATTGCGGATACAATTGCATTTCTCTTTCAGTTCTTGTTTCTAACCAGCCGATCCCCAATTTTTCTGCACTCGTTACCCTAGATTGTAATTTTTGCGGAAGTTTATTGATGAATATTTTTTGTTCTGTAAAGGTTAATCCATCTGCATGCGCAAAATCGTTCGAATAATTCAATGCGATCTTATGAGGATTTCTGGTATTAATAATATCGATCAGTGCATCCCATTGGTCTGGGAATTTTTTCATGTCCCAGGATGCTTTGATCTGGTTGCCTACATTATATCTGGCAATTGCCAGCTGTTCGTTGACCTTTTTGGTACTGTCATGATAAAATACCAAAATAGTTCTTCTTCTAGCAGAAAGCCATTCAGCCGGAAGCATGGTTTTAAGTATAGGATCTTCATTGTATTCTCTGCTGATAATGATCCACATATCAATATGCTCTCTTTCCATTAAACCGGGAAGAAGATGGCTAAATCGATCAGCTAAAATTTCATCAGTTAATTTGGCCTGTTCTCTTAACGTGAGAATTTGCTGCGAAAATCCATTGATAAGTAAAACTAAAAAAGCAATAATTAAACTCAGTTTCTTGATCATCGTAATTATAATATAATGAATATTTATGCGGTTACCTGTGATTGTCTTGGAATAATAAATGCGATCAGATCATCCAATAATATGCCAGCTCTATCAACAGCATCTTGAATTTCTTCTCTGGAAACATTTGCGGCAAATGATTTTTCTTTCAGCCTTTTTTTCACGCCCTTCACATCCATACCCTCATAGCCATTTGGCCTCATTAAAGAGTAGGCATGAATCAACCCCGACAACTCATCAAATGCAAACAACATTTTGTCCATCTTGTTGATTGGTTCAACCCCAAAATGATTGGGCCCATGAGATGCAATGGCATGCATCACATCAGGATCGATCTGTAGTTCTTCTAAATGTTCTATGATTTTTTTGCAATGCAACTCTGGCCATTGATCCCAATCGGCATCATGTAATAAACCAGAAAGCTCCCAAGCCCAAATCCCATTGTCATCAAGGTTTTCTTTCTCCTTTGCCCAGCATTTCATTAAATGGGCCACTTGCAACATATGCATTTGTAATTTGGGATTCAATACCCAATCTTTGAATAATTGCATAGCCTCCTCTCTGGTTAATAATTTTCCTTTGTTTTCGGGGTTCCCAAACTGATTCCGATTCAATAGTAAAGACATATTCACCCATTTATAATTTTCTCAAAAAAGGAGGCACGATTTTCAGTACTTTAGCCCCATTCGTTCAATCACTATAAAAGTAACAGAACTATGTTTAAAAAGTTAGTTTCATTTACCGCTTTTTTTGCAGGTGCGGTAATGCAGTTGTCAGCTCAAACAGTTGTACCGGCTACACCAACTGAAGTAAAGTCGAAATATGACCAACACTTATTATTTGGCCCATTGTTTTATCCTAATGCTGGGAATGAGTTTCGTGCAGCAAGTGGTGAGCCAGGTCATGCTTATTGGCAGAACAGAGCAGATTATAAAATCACAGCTTCTTTGAATGAAGAAAAAAATGAAGTGACAGGTTCTGTAACCATCAGTTATAAAAATAACAGCCCTCAGGAGCTACCTTATATCTGGTTGCAATTAGATCAGAACTTATACGACTTACAATCACGCGGTCAGGCTAAAATGCCGGCAACCGGAAGAAGCAGGTATGGTGATGCGAAGAGCACTTTTAGTGGTGGATATAAAATTACCTCCGTTCAATTAGTATCTGCTGGAAAACCAAATGAAAACATTCCTTATGTAATCACTGATACCAGAATGCAATTGCGTTTGGCAAAAGCATTAGCAGCAAGAACTGGTGCGGTTTCTGTTAAGATCGACTATAGTTATGTAATACCTGAATATGGTTCTGATAGAACTGGTATTCTTAAAACTAAGAACGGTAATATCTATGCAGTTGCACAATGGTATCCAAGAGTTTGTGTATTCGACGATCTTCAGGGATGGAATACACTTCCTTATTTAGGCGCAAGTGAATTCTATTTAGAGTATGGCGATCTGGAAGCAACTTTAACGGTTCCTGCTTCACATATTGTGGTGGCTTCTGGTGAATTATTGAATGCGCAGGAAGTGTTGACTCCCCTGCAATTAAAAAGATATAATCAAGCAAAGGGAAGTGATAGTACCGTAACAATTCGCAGCGAAGCGGAAGTTACAGATCCATCTTCAAGGCCGGCAAAAGCAACCTGTACCTGGAAATTTGCTATTAGTAATGCACGCGATTTTGCATGGGCAACTTCAAAAAGTTTTATCTGGGATGCAGCAAAGATCAACCTTCCTAGTGGAAAAAAATGTTTGGCAACAAGTGTTTATCCGAGTGAGTCTGCCGGTGTAAAAGGCTGGGGTAGGGCAACTGAATATACTAAAGGAAGTATCGAGAATTATAGCAAACGTTGGTTTGAATTCCCTTACCCAGTTGCTTCTAACGTAGCAAGCAATGTGGGAGGGATGGAATATCCTGGAATCGTATTTTGTGGTTCTACTGCAAAATCAGAAGAATTGTTTGGCGTTACAGATCACGAATTTGGACACACTTGGTTCCCAATGATCGTTGGAAGTAATGAACGCAAATATGGTTGGATGGACGAAGGTTTTAATACATTCATCAATACTTTGGCAGGAGATGATTTTAATAATGGGGAATATAAAGCTAGGAAAACAGACTGGCATCAGTATGCTAGGTTTTTATTCGGCGCAACATCAGAAGCCATGTTGAATACACCAGATGTGTTGCAGGAGAGAAATATTGGTACGGCACTTTATATGAAACCTGGTTACGCATTAACACTTTTGAGAAATCAAATTTTGGGCACAGATCGTTTCGATTATGCGTTTAAAAAGTATATCCGTGATTGGAAATACAAACACCCTTCACCGTACGACTTTTTTAGAAGCATCGAGAATGGCGCAGGTGAAGACCTGTCTTGGTTTTGGAGAGGTATGTTCTTAGAGAATTACAAATTAGATCAAGCTATTTCTAAAGTAGATTATATCAGTAATGATGCAAAAAATGGTGCATTAATTACTATCGACAATTTAGACCAATTGGCAATGCCAGTAATTATTGAGTATACTACCAAATCTGGCAAAGTAGAAAGAAAAACCTTACCGGTTGAAATCTGGCAAAATAATTCAAGCTGGAAGGTTCGGTTAAATACAACTGAAGAATTACAAAAAGTGGTGATCGATCCTGATCATTCTTTCCCTGATATGAATTCTGCAAATAATACCTGGAAGGCAAATTAATGATAACTAAAAGCTACTGATGCAACCTGCGTCAGTAGCTTTTTTATTTTGTGATTATGAAGAAAGATATACGCATTATAGTTTTTACAGTATTGGTAGTAACCATCTGGGCTTGTGCTAGAAAGCCTTATGCCGATACCAATAAGTCTTATCAAAAGCAGGCAAAGGCCTTTGCTGAATCCTTGAAAGCAGCTCCAGAACAATGGATCTCAGATTCTATTAAACAGCCAGCATTTTGGGTAGGTACTACTAATTTTAATATGCGTAAACCTAGTTTTGTGATCATTCATCATACTGCTCAAAATGCATGTGAGCAGACATTGAAGACCTTCACTATGACGAAAACTCAGGTTAGTGCACATTACGTGATCTGCAAGGATGGAACTATTCATCATATGCTAAACGATTACTTACGTGCCTGGCATGGGGGGATTTCTAAATGGGGTAGTATGACGGATATTAATTCATCTTCCATTGGAATTGAATTAGATAATAACGGTTTTGAACCTTTTGACAGTTTACAAATCAATAGCTTGATCAGTTTGCTATCTCGACTCAAAAAAACCTATAATATTCCAGCGGCTAATTTTATTGGACATGGAGATATAGCACCAGTTAGAAAGAACGATCCCAATTGGCGTTTTCCTTGGAAAACCCTTGCTGATAAAGGCTTTGGATTATGGTACGATGAGAATTTAACAGAAGTGCCTGTTGGCTTCAATCATATTCAAGCTCTACGTATCATTGGCTATGATGTAAAAGATACCACAGCAGCTATTCAATCTTTTAAAAGACATTTCTTACAAGACAGTACCAAAAGACTGAACGAGACAGATAAAGTAGTGCTTTATAATTTGCAGAAAAAATATTGGTAATTATTCTTTCTTAAGCGTTTCTATATCGGCGATCAGTCTTTCCATTTCTAAAGGAAGCGTTCCGTTGTACACACCACGGATACGTTGTTCTTTATCAATTAAGATGCAATTTTCAGTATGCAAAAAGTTGTTTTGTGCCCCATAATATCCAATCACATTGCCAGCATAATAGTCTTTTTTTGCAATTGAATAAATAGCTGCAACATCACCGGTTAATAAATGCCATTTTCCTGAAACAATACCTTTTGTTGTGGCATATTTTCTTAACACAGGAACACTGTCTCTTTCAGGAGTTACCGAGTGTGATAAAATTAAAATGGAAGAATCGTCTAAGTATTTTGTTTGAATCATTTTGAGATTATCTGTCATCTTGGGGCAAATACTGCCACAACTTGTAAACATGAAATTTGCCACATAAATTTTATTGGACACCGTTTTTTCAGTAATCTTATTTCCATCCTGATCTGTGAATGCAAATGCTGGAATTCTATGAATATGCAGGTAGCCGCTATCAGTTGCATTGATCCATTCTGGCGTAAAATCTGGTTTGTTGATAAAAGGTAGTACCTCTTGTTTGGCAGATTGCTGACAACTCAAAAGATAAACACTCAATATTAGTAGACTACTGTTTTTTATTAACTGAATCATAAGGATTAGAACAAAGTTTGATGCCGATTAAACCATATTTTTTTCCATTTCGAATTTCATAGTTTGCCCGAACGGTACTATCATCCCACCATAAACGTTGACTTCCTATTTCTTGGCCTTTTGAATAATGAAAAAGCTTGATCAGGAATCCCTTCTCATTCCATTCCTTTAAAACACCTTCATAAGCATCATCAACTGCCATGAATTCAAATTTTGGTTTGCCATTTGGCCACCATGATTTTTGACCCCCTTCTTTTTTTCCAGCGATATAGGATCTATATTCTGCGATCTGTTGATTGGGGTACCATTTTTTGGTTGTTCCTTCCTGGAGTCCATTCCAAAAACATTCTATTAATGCGGTATCGCCTGTTTGATACAAAGAGAAAACATTCCCTGAAAAATACTTTTTATTAAAAAAAAGAGTGTCCTGATTCCAAGAAAATGAGCTGTCTTTTTCTTGCACATATACAGTTGGAATTGGATGAGCTATTTGATTAACTGCCATCTTTTCATTTTTTTCTTGGCATGATATAATGAAAAGAATGGTAGCAAGGGGGAATACTATTTTCATAATTATTGACTTACCGTTCCTGCAGTTCCGTAAAATCCCGAACCGTTGATATAAGGATCTGTATTTGTAATATGGTAATGATAAATTCCATTTGGATAATCTGCAGTTGCATGCTTATGACCATGGTAAGCATCAAGATTGCTATTGGAAACAGTCACGCCATTTTCTTCAGGACCATAAACAGGGAAGCCATCAAGCAAAAAACCGAGTAAACTTGATTTTGTTGCTTTTACTGTAGTTAAATATAGAGGCTCTACATGGTAATGGTATTGCCCAGATTGTTGTGGGTGTCCATAATATTGATCAAATCCATTTGCTTCATTGGTTAATGGAGCATTCATGGCTGCATATTGATTAAAGAAGGGTACACCGTTTAAAGAAACTCCTATTGGACCTAATGGAGTAGATGCATGGGTTGTTGCCTCTACAGGATTCAAGGGTATTTTAAATGTCAAAGTCTGACTAGCAATCGAATTGGGGTTTTTGCTAAAAGTTCTTCCATTGAAAGTGGTACCAGAAAAAGACTGATACAAACTATTGGAAGAATTATAGTAGGCTGATACATGATCTGGTAAATCATTCGATTTGATTGTTATATATGTGCCATCAGAAGTAATACTGGTAGCTCCATATATTTTTTTATAGACATCTGGAACAACTGCACTTGTTGTATTAGTAGGACTTGTATCTGTTTTTTTGCAAGCTAAAATGATACACAGTAATGCTAGTGGGGCAACTGTAAATTTGATGAATTTCATAATGGTTGTTTTGTAGTTTGACGTAAGGTTTACATAAAACCTTTGCGTATGCTCAAAACAAAAACATTATTTCATTTTTCTTAACAGTTGTGGAAGAATTACAATCAAATGAGTGATTTGAGTGCAACATAAACGCCATTAGTCCACCCAAACCCATCCTGACCAGCATATTCTCCGCCGCCAGCAAGTTTGGTCAGATCTTCCACATTGTATTTTTCCATCAACTTGCCAGTCTCAGCAAATACCTTCTCATTGAGTGTAGTCCATCTTACAGCTATTTCATTTGCAAGTTGGTTGTTGCCATATTTTCTAAGTCCCGCAAATGCGATCCATTGCAAGGGTGCCCAACCATTTGGCGCATCCCATTGTTGGCTTGAATGAATAGTTGTAGTTACCAAACCTCCAGGTTTCAATAAAAGTGTTTCTACAGAATGAGCTACTGCATTGGCTTGATGTTGGTTTGCAATTGATACAAATAAAGGATATAGACCTGCAGCAGTAATTTTGTTTAAGGTCTCATTTTTTACAAAATGGTAATCACAGAAGTATTGGACTTGTTTATTCCAGCAAAAGTTTAAAATGGAATTTCTTCTTCTAGCAGATAACTCAATATATTCAGAAGCTTTGGTTGCCTCGTTTGCAAGTGTTGCTGTTTTCGCTAAAATTTGTTCCAACATATACATCAGGCAATTCAGATCAACCGGAATAATATCAGTTGTTTCAATAGTTGTGATAGAATCATTATCTGCAAACCATCTGGTACTAAAATCCCAACCACTTTCAGCACCCGCTCTTAAATTGGTAAAAACGTTTTTAGCTTCATTAGAACTTTCTTTGCTGATATGTACATCTTCTGCGAAACTTTCTTCTCTAGGGCTATTTTTTGAATCGAAATATCTATTCAGAATTGTTCCATCAGGCATACAAACCACTCTTTTTATTGCCTGCCCCTGTTTTAGATCAATACTTCCATCCATCCAAAATGCATATTCTTTTTCAAGTTCATTCTGGTATTGTAAATAAAAACGATCATCCTTTTTGGCTTCGGCTAGTAATTGTACCATCAGGGCAAAAAAAGGAGGCTGACTTCTACTGATATAATATTGGCGATTCCCGTTAGGAATATGCCCAATTTTATTGATCAGATATGCGAAATTGGAAATCATATCTTCAATCAAGTCGATCTTTCCAGCTTCTCTTAATCCTAGCATAGTGAAATAGGAATCCCAATAATATACCTCTCTAAATCTACCACCGGGAACGATATAACGATTGGGCAAATTAATCAGAGAACTTGTTTCCTCTGACGCTTCTCTGGTGAGCATTGGCCAAAGAAGATTGATATTTTCTTCAACAGATAATTGAGGATTACTTTTATAATCTGAACCGTATGCAAGAGGCAACGAAAAATTTTCCAAAACAAATTGTTTCAAGTCAAAATCTGATTGAGATTTTAGCTGCTCGTAATTTTTTTTTATTTCGGTTAATGGAAAAAGAGGGATACAATCAACAAATGTTTTCCCGTCTTCCAATATGGAATTCATTTGAACATCTTCGAACAATTCTCCTAATTCAAAAATTTCCTTTGGGATTTGGTTCATCTAGTGGGATGTAAAAAGTTATACGTTTGATGCTGAATTGCTTACTTTTTTCTGTACTCTGTAAAAAACAATCAATAAAACAATAAGTAGGCTAATTGGAACTAGCGAGAAATAGAATGCAGTTTGTCCACCGTAAGCCTGAAATATATTACCAGTGATAATTGATCCAGTTGTTCCTCCAAGAGCCGAAAAAATAACAATGAGCCCCGACATATAGCCGTGCTTTTTCTTTGGCAAAGAGCTCAAGATCACTGAATTGATGGCTGGGTAAATAGGAGCGATCAAAAAGCCAATTAGCGGAAAAATAAATGTAGCTAATGGTGCTGTAGACCATCCTGTAACAACGGCTCCAGTTGTATTGTTAGCTAATGGTAGTGCTACTAAAACCAGGACTGCCGATAAAAGCAGACAAGCAATAATAACACCTAGCCAGTTGATTTTGCGCAGTACAATTCCAGCAATAAATCTACCAATGGCGGTTGCTGCAGCTAATATACTAGCCATCTGAATGCTCAAAGTTTGTGGCAAGTGTAGGACTTTGCTATTGTATGTTGGAAGCCAGCTCATAATGCTTTGCTCTATTAAGACATACACAAAAGCGCTAGCTACAAATACAATAACGATTGGTAAGGCAATTAACTGAAACATTTCAGCGAAGTCGTTCGAAAGAGGTGCTGCATCCGTTTTCTTTACCGAGCTTTCATCTAAAGGAGAGCTCAATAATAAAAGAAAGGCGATCGCTACAATTCCGGCTAATAAATAATACACTTTTAACCAAGCAGTAGATTGTGGATTCTTGTCATCAACAAAAGCGCTAAATATAAAATACCCAGTAAGAATACCCACCATGAAAAATGATTCAATAAAGTTCATGAAACTGGCATGTTCTTTTTTGTCGTTAGTGATAATCCCGATAGTTGCAAAAACCGAAACCTTGATCATGGCAAAACTGGCACCAGTTGCAGCAAAAAGCAACTTAGTCATAATGAAACTTGGAAAAACTGGCATCAATAGTGCAACAACGCCAACAAAGGCCAATGCAATCAACATTGCTTTTTTGTAACCAATGCTATTCACATAGGATGCAATAAAAAAGGAGACAATGGCAATGCTAAGATCTTTAAATGCCTCAAGGATACTGGCTGATGATTCGGTTACTCCGTAGTTGCTTTGAACCTGTAGAATAACTGTGCCAACGCTATTTAATAATATTGCAAAAACAAAATAGTTAAGGAATAGGGAGGTTTTGATCTTCCAGTTTTGCATATTTTCTCATTTGGCTGTGCTAAATATACTGAAGAAATTAAAATCACCGCAATAACATTAATCAGACCTAACGTATTCATACTTATCGCATTTTATTAACTAACAATTGTTAGGAATTGCATTTCATTTCTTATTTTTACCCTACAAAATTCTAATACATGCAATTTGAACTAAGTGAAGAACAATTAATGATCCAAAAAGCTGCTCGTGATTTTGCTAAAACAGAATGTTTGCCTGGTGTAATTGAAAGGGATGAGAAACAACAGTTTCCCAGGGAACAAGTGATGAAATTGGCGGAACTTGGATTTATGGGAATGATGGTTGATCCAAACTATGGCGGTAGTGGCATGGATACCATGAGCTATGTTTTGGCAATGGAAGAAATTAGCAAAATTGATGCTAGTACCAGTGTTTGCATGAGCGTCAATAATAGTCTAGTATGTTGGGGATTAGAAAAATTTGGGAACGAAGCACAGAAACAAAAATATTTAACTCCCATTGCTCAAGGGATCAAAGATGGAGAACTCTATATTGGCGCGTTTCTTCTGAGTGAACCTGAAGCGGGAAGTGATGCAACTAGTCAGCAAACAAAAGCAGAAGATAAAGGTGACCACTATCTGATCAATGGAACAAAGAATTGGATCACCAATGGCTCTTCAGCTTCTGTTTATTTAGTGATTGCGCAAACAGATGTTTCAAAAGGAAGTCATGGCATTAATGCATTTATTGTTGAAAAATCTTGGCCAGGAGTAACTGTGGCTGCTAAAGAGAATAAATTAGGAATACGTGGAAGTGATACACATACCATCATGTTTACAGATGTGAAAGTGCCAAAAGAAAATAGAATTGGTGAAGATGGTTTTGGTTTCAAATTCGCCATGAAAACTTTGGCTGGTGGAAGAATTGGGATCGCTTCTCAAGCATTGGGTATTGCAAGTGGTGCCTATGAATTGGCATTGGCATATAGCAAGCAACGTAAGGCATTTGGTAAAGAGATCATGCATCATCAGGCTATTCAGTTCAAACTGGCTGATATGGCCACAAGAATTGAAGCGGCAAGGTTACTTTGCTTGAAGGCAGCCTGGGAAAAAGATAATGGAATAGATTATACGCTGAGCTCTTCCATGGCAAAAGTTTTTGCTAGTGAAACTGCCATGTGGACTGCAACC
>CAIYAG010000241.1 GCA_903924075.1 uncultured Bacteroidota bacterium
AACAAAATAAAAGATAACCAAATTATTTTGACAATTTTTTTATTTGGTGATAGTTCCCCGATAAAACTCCATAAGCATCAACAAATGGCACAAAAAAACCGCCCGAAAACTAGGGCGGTTCTGAATTGTTCTGCAAAACTATAACTAAAACTGAAAGAAAATAACAAGCAACGCTATAAAGGCATAGATGACATATAAACCCCAATTCTGGAGTTTATATTTTGAATATAATACCATGTTTAAGCGTGTAACAATTAAAAAAATGGGTAATGAATAACGTAAAGACTCGCCCCTAAAAAATCCAAAACCAGCTGCAACTGCAATCAATAGATAAAAGAATGCGGGCAAAACTTTTACAATCTTAACAGAAACTTTCTCTTTTGACTTGGTACTTGTATACATAATGCATTTTTTAAAATACGAGCCTTTAGTAACGTATGGTTTACAATCGTCTGGCAATGTAGAAACTGTTTTGAAAGTAAAAAAGGTTGTAAACACCGAATTTTAGAGGTGAAAAACACCTGATAATCAAGTGGTTTTCATCGATTTAATCAGGCATTTCATCCATTCCTTTTGGCTGCTCATAAAAAATTAAGGTTATTTGCATAAATAAATATCGCCATGCTTCCAAAGTACAAACGCATCCTGCTTAAATTATCCGGAGAAGCTTTATTGGGAAACCAACGCAACGGAGATCCATTTAATCCAAAAATCATCGAACAATACGCTATCGACATCAAATCGGTAACAGATTTAGGTGTACAGGTTGCCATAGTAATTGGAGGCGGTAATATTTATAGAGGGATGAATGAAGCAGAAAGTGGCATTGAAAGAGCCCATGGCGACTATATGGGGATGCTTGCTACCGTTATAAATGCAATGGCGATGCAATCAATGTTAGAAAGATTTGGCGTATACACCCGTTTACAAAGTGCCATCCAAATGGATCAAGTGGCTGAACCTTATATCCGTAGAAAAGCATTACGCCACCTTGAAAAAGGTAGAGTTGTCATTTTTGGAGCAGGAACTGGTAACCCTTATTTCACAACAGACACTGCTGGTTCTCTTCGTGCCGTTGAAATGAAAGCTGATGTGATTTTAAAAGGGACCCGCGTAAATGGTATCTATACAGCCGATCCAGAAAAGGACCCTACTGCAACCCGCTATGATAAAATCAGTTATCAAGAATGTTTGGATAATAAATTGAAAGTGATGGATATGACCGCTTTCACACTTTGTATGGAAAATAAATTGCCAATCATTGTATTTGACATGAATGAACCTGGTAACTTATTAAAAGTAGTGGAAGGCCAGGATTTAGGCACTTTGGTTAGCTAGTCAACCATTGGTGTAATTTTTTGCCAATTTTTTTTAGCTCTCGGTAATTTCACAATATGAAGAAACTATTGTTATTTGTTTGTTGCGCTGTTGCAATAAATGGGTTCTCCCAAAGAAAAATGTCTTTAACAGACGTTATTAACGAGGCTCTTAAAAATAGTTATGATATACAATTAGCACAAAATAATATTGAAATTAGTACTGTTGCTAATACCTACGGTTTTGCTGGAGGACTGCCAGTTGTAACGGGTACGGCATCTGACAATGAACAAGTTACCAGTATCAATCAAAAATATGCCGACCCTACCCGTGATACAAAAAAGGACAATGTTGCTACCAATAATTTAGCGGTTGGAGTTACAGGAAGTATCCTTTTATACAATGGAATGAGGGTACATGCAACTAAGAATAGACTAGAAGAAATTCAAAAGCAAAACCAACAATTACTTTCGGCACAAATTCAGAATACAATAGCTGAGGTATTATCAAAATACTATGATGTTGTTCGTCAGCAGTATTTCTTAAGAGCCCTTGATCGTACCATTGAAGTTTCGAAAGAAAAACTTCAGATTTTGCAGGTACGCAAAGAGGTAGGGGTTGCCAACAATGCAGATATTTTTCAAGCTCAATTGGATTTGAATGGTAGTTTACAAGCTAAAGAAACCCAATATTTAGCAATTGATCTAGCAAAAACCGATTTGCTGAATTTGATTTTTCTAAAACCAGCAGATCAAAAAATTATTATTGAGGATACCATCATCATTGATAAATCTATCAAGCTTGATTCAGTTCGAAATCATTTAAGTAGCAATCCTGCTGTAATAGCTGCAGAGCAACAAGTACATATTAATGAAATAATTGAAAAAGAAACTGCCGCTGCTCGTTATCCAAGTCTTCGTGCTTCAACTGGATATAACCTAACAAGTGCTAAGAGCGCAGCTGGATTTTCGTTATTGAATCAGAGTTATGGACCCTTCGTTGGAATAAATCTTTCCGTTCCAATTTATAATGGCTCTATTTCTAAAAAACAACAGCAGATTGCAGCAATCAATTCGAGAAGTGCAAAAACAAACTACGATTATCTCTTACTGAATTATGAAACTGGGGCAGTTCGCACTTATCAAGCTTATGCTAGCTCGATCGACCAATTAAAATTAGAATCCGAGAACTTTAAACTTTCACAGCAATTACTCGATCTAATAACAAAGAAGTTTGAACTGGGTCAGGCCACAATCATCGATGTTAAACAGGCGCAGCAAAGTTTTGAAAACGCCAGCTATCGCTTGATCAATTTAACTTATACAGCAAAAATTGCTGAGGTAGAGTTGAAAAGATTGGAAAGCCAACTCAGTAATAAATAGGAATATCTTATCAGCCTGTTAAGAATCTCCTTATTCTTTTGATACATTTTTTATAACATTTATCTTAGAATAATGAGAAAACTATTATTGTCAGTATTCATTGGCTGTTTTGTCTTTTTGCCCTTTGCGAAGTCCCAACCGATTGATACACTCATTTCTCGTTATTATGAGAAAAGGCCCACTGAGAAAATCTATATTCAGTTCGATAATAACCGGTATAACCCTGGACAAACGATCTGGTTCAAAGCCTATTTATTAAACGGTTTCGAACCTTCCAACCTTTCTAAAAATTGTTATATCGATTGGTACAATGATGAAGGTAGAATGATCAGTTCATCTGTATCCCCAATTCTTGACGGCTCTGCATGGGGTAGTTATGTGTTACCCAACAACTATACTGGGAATAAGATCCATGTTATTGCATATACCAAATGGATGCGCAACTATGATTCAGCCTACTTTTTTAACAAGCAATTGAGTGTTGTTGTTAAAAACAAAAACATTACATCATCTCCTAGTGTCTTTCCAGAAACAACCATTCAATTTCTTCCAGAGTCGGGCAATGCCATTATTGAAAAAAATTCGGTGGTGGCTTTTAAGGCGGTTAATCAAAACGGACTTCCCGCTGCAGTTCATGGCAATATAAAAAATAGCAAAGGTGAATTGATCACTGAATTCCATACAACGCACGATGGTATGGGTAAGTTTAATTACATCCCGCAATTCAATGAAGCGTATACTGCCGAATGGATCGATGAGATCAATAAAACACATCAAACCATTTTGCCAGCTGCATTGAAAACTGGCATCAATTTAATCATAGATCCAGGCAAAGAAAGCAGAGCCTTTCATATTCAAAGAACGGCAGATGTACCTGAGGCTTGGAAGCGATTAAATTTAGTAGCACAAATAAATGGGAATGTTGTTTATAAAGCAGCCATTAACCTAAGTACTAAGGAATCTGTGAGCAGCAAAATTCCTGTTGCAAATTTTTTATCCGGCATCCTACAGGTTAGTCTTTTTGATGCAAATCAAGAACCCGTTTGTGAACGGTTACTCCTGATCAATAACAGTGATTATAAATTAGATGCTGAACTTCATTTTGATACCTTAAACCTCACTAAACGAGCTAAGAATGTTTTTGAATTGGCGGTAAAAGATTCCACCCTTTCAAATCTTTCCATTTCGATTACTGATGGTTCCATGAATGGGAATGCGGAAAATACGATTGTATCGCAGTTTTTACTGCAAGGCGACTTAACAGGACATATCAACAATCCTGCTTACTATTTCAGTTCTACTGCTGATAGTGTGATTGAATATGCCGACTTAGTAATGCTAACCAATGGCTGGCGAAGATTTAAATGGCAGGAATTGCTCAGCGGAGCTTTACCACCTGTGAAATTTGAAAAAGATACCGCTTACTTGTCTTTAATTGGAAAAATTGAGCGGATCTCGGATGCGAGAATTAAAAAAGCATCTTTGATGAATTTGATGCTACTCTCTAAAGACAGCAGCAAAGCAATGCTCTTTCTTCCCCTGAGTGCGGATGGCAGTTTCTCTCAAAAGAATGTAGTGTTTTTCGATACCACAAAAGTTTACTATAGCTTAAATGGTACTAAGATCCCGGTAACTAGTACTGTATTAATTGAAAATAATTTCTATCAACCCGACCCAAAAAAGATCATACGAACAGCACAAATCACAGTTGATACTTCAGGACTTAGTCGTTTTCAATTTCTTCTCTCAGAGCAAGAACGTTTGGAGCTTCTCAAAAAACAAACAACACTGAAAGATGTTACAGTTTATGCATCAACTAAAAAAACCAAACTAGAACAACTTGATCAGAAGTATACCAGTGGGATGTTTCAGGGAGATGCACGAGCACAATTTGATTTGATCACCACTCCACCAGTTGCATCAGAGCCGATTCTTGCTTATTTGCAAGGACAGATCGCTGGTTTAAATATTTCAAACCCTTATGGTGAAGCAAGTGTTAGTTGGAGAGGTAGTGCAACATCCCTCTATCTAGACGAATTTCATATAGAGACTGATCAGTTATCAAGTATCAATATCAATGATGTGGCTTATATCAAGGTGTTTAGTCCGCCGTTCATGGGCGGTTTTGGTGGCGCAGGTGGTGCGATCGTAGTTTATACCAAAAAGGGGAGTGATGTAACCAATACTTCTAGAGGAATGAGTTATGTGAAGGTTCCGGGTTATGCATCTATGCGAGAATTTTATTCACCGAATTATGCAGAAATGCAACAAGAATATTCAACACCAGATCTAAGGAGCACCATATTCTGGAATGCCAGAATGATCACAGATAGTAAAAATCAAAAAGTAAAAATCAGTTTTTATAATAACGATTTTAGTAACAGTTTCCGCGTAGTGATGGAAGGAATGGATAACGAGGGAAAGTTGGTATACTTTAGTAAATTGCTGCAATAATTAAGAACGTTTCCAATGAATCAACTGATCAATTCAAAACTTCCCGATGTAGGTACTTCTATATTTACTGTGATGAGTGCGCTTGCAACTGAATTTGGCGCAGTTAACTTAGGGCAAGGGTTTCCAGATTTTCCGATGGACCATGCGCTTACTGACCTTGTAGCAAAAGCCATGAACGATGATTTCAATCAGTATTCACCCATGGCTGGAAATGTTCTGCTTCGAGAAAGAATTGCAGAGAAAGTAGCATTCCTATACCAAACAAAAATTGATCCAAATACGCAGATCACTATTACACCCGGTGGAACAGTAGCGATCTATTCTGCACTTACAACAGTTTTAAAACCAGGAGACGAAGTAATTGTTTTCGAACCTGCATATGATTGTTATATCCCTACCATTGAATTGAATGGAGCGATACCAGTTTTGATTTCACTAGCATATCCAGATTATTCTATTCCCTGGGATCTTGTAAAAGAAAAAATTACAGCGCGCACTAGAATGATCATGATCAATACCCCACACAATCCAACTGGTGCGGTTTTGAGTGAACAAGATATTGCAGCACTAAGAAGTATCGTAACAGGAACAAATATTTTGATCCTAAGCGATGAAGTATATGAACACTTGATCTTTGATGGGATTGCGCATCAAAGTATGTTGCGATACCCCGATCTATTAGAGCGAAGTTTTGTCTGTTTCTCATTTGGTAAAACTTATCATTGTACCGGATGGAAACTCGGCTATTGCATTAGCTCACCTGAATTGATGAAAGAATTCCGAAAAGTTTATCAGTTTAATGCATTTTGCTGTGATACTCCTAAACAGGTTGGAATCGCGGAGTTCATACAAGATAAAAATGCCTATTTATCATTGAGCGGATTCATACAAAAGAAGCGGAATTATTTTAGGGAGCTCATGAAAGCCACTCCATTTAAATGTATCCCATCGCACGGAAGTTATTTCGAATGCTATAGTTATGCCGATTTTTCAGATGAAACGGATATGGAATTAGCGGTACGATTAACTAAAGATTATGGCATCACAGCAGTACCTGTTTCAGCATTTTACAAAAATGGAGAAGACAACAAAGTGCTGCGATTCTGCTTTGCAAAAAAAGAAACGACCCTCGAAAAGGCCGTTGAAAAATTGTCTACCCTGAGCAGATAAAATTTATTGGTGTTTTTTATTGAGGTCTAACCCCGCATAAAATCCCAGGTCTTTTTCTACTAATAGTTTCGTGAGAAATGCGATCTGCCCAGTATGATATGATAGGTGCTCGGTAACATGAATGATAATTCCTACACCAGTTAATTCATATACCTGTACTTTTTTGAGCACCGATAAATCTTCATTAGTAGTTCTTTCTATGCAAAGAATACTTTGTTCTATTACAGTATTGAATAATGACTTTAATTCGGTTTTTGTTTTACCGCCAGTAACTGCAAACTCAGCGTCTCTGTTTCTTAGATCAGGCGCACCACCCAATGTACTAATTATATATTGCGTAATGTTTCCACATAAATGCAAGACGATATTTCCGGTACTATTCAACGCCAAATTCGGCTTCAGCCAAATTTGCGATTCATCCAACAAATCAAGACAAGCAATAATTCGCTTATGGCTTTCTCTAATTCGATAGATGCTTTGTTCTTTAAAATCCGCAGTTATGGTCATATACAATATTTAAAAAGCTGCTCAAAGATGAAGTAGCCCCGGCTTGAATGCCGGGGTTAACATATTTCTACGGGTGTTTGCAGCTCATCCGAGTGCTCCTCCACTTTTCACTTTTCACTTTTATCTTCTCACTTCCTTCCTCCTCCGTTCTTCACTCTTCACTCTTCACTCTTCACTTTCTTCTACCAAGTCCCATCCCCATCCAACAAATTACCCAATCCACCAAGCACAGATCCTTCTTCACGTCTGGTTGTTGTTGCATATTGTAAGATACGACCCGCTAGTCTACTAATTGGTAAACTTTGAATCCATACAATTCCAGGGCCACGAAGTGTTGCAAAGAACACTCCTTCGCCACCGAACAAAGTATTTTTGATGCCGCCTACAAATTGAATATCGTAATCAATAGTTGATGTAAATCCAACGATACAACCAGTATCAATTTTCAATAATTCTCCTGCTTGTAATTCTTTTTGTTGCACATAACCACTGGCATGCATAAATACCATTCCGTCGCCCTCTAGTTTTTCCATGATGAAACCTTCACCACCAAAGAGGCCCGTGCCCAATTTTTTTTGAAATTCAATTCCAACACTCACACCTTTTGCAGCGCAAAGGAATGCGTCTTTCTGACAAATGATGCGATAGCCCATTTGTTGTAAATTAACTGGAATGATTTTGCCTGGGTAAGGTGAAGCAAAACTCACGTGTTTTTTTCCAGAGCCAACATTTGTAAATGCGGTCATGAACAAACTTTCTCCCACCAACACTCTTTTACCAGCATTCAATAATTTTCCAAATAATCCGCCACTATTGCTTTGTGCACTACCATCCCCAAAAATGGTTTCCATGGCAATGCCATCGTCCATCATCATAAATGCGCCTGGTTCTGCGATCGTTGTTTCACCTGGATCTAATTCAACCTCCACATATTGCATTTCTTCACCAAAAATGCGGTAGTCTATTTCGTGATTCTGTATCATAGTTTAAAACTTTATAGCAAATTACTAAGCTTCTATTTTTATACCATTTTCAATTTGATAATCGGCAAAAAAAAGCCGTCTCATTCCCGGGTAAACGGGAGAGACGGCTTTAACCAATACCAACAAACTATCTTATTTTTCTTCCAATATTCACTTCTCACCCCTCACTTTTCACTTAATTAGAACCAACTTCCAATAAATGCATCATTCACTTTCTGACCTTTTAATGTTTCCGCTCTTTTCTTTCTTTTAGAACGGTGTTTCAATAAAGTAACCACGATCAAAGGAAGGAACAACAAAGTCAATGGTGGGATCGCTAACATGCTGATCCATCTACCACCAAACATATTTCTCATAGGTCTTCTCAAACGTTCTGCGATCAAATACATACTTGGTACAATCACCAATGTCATAAAGAAGGCAAATGATAAACCAAAGATAATCGTCCATGACAAAGGCTTCCAGAATACTGCACTATCACCACCCATATAAATATGCGGGTTGAGTTCAGAGAACAAAGTCACGAAATTGATGTTGAATCCAATTGCAATTGGTAAGAACGCAAGGATCGCTGCTAACGCGGTAAGTAATACAGGAATGATCCTTGTTTTACCTGCTTGAATCACAGCCTCTTTTGTTTTCATTCCTCTTGCGCGTAATTCATCACTGAATTCAATTACTAGGATACCATTTTTAACAACGATACCTGCAAGACCAATAATACCAATACCAGTCATTGTAACAGAAACCGTCATACCGGTTAAAGCAAAACCGAGTAATACTCCAATGATACTAAATACAATTTCTGTAAGAATAATGATTGGCTTACTAACCGAATTGAATTGTAAAACAAGGATGAACAGGATGAGCATTAAAGCAATCAATAATGCCTTTCCAAGGAAGGAAGCTGTTTCTGCTTGCTGAGCACTTTCACCTGTTTGTTTAATGGTAACTCCATCTGGTTTCTTTTTAAAATCTTCGATATAATTAGCGATAACCTTATTTACTTCTGTAGGTGTATAGCCATTCATTACATTTGAACGAAGGGTGATCAATCGTTTTTGATTGAGTCGTTTTACACTACCCAGCGTACTTGTTGGTTCAATTGTTACCAAAGAACTAATTGGAATATTTTTGATCGCACCACCGCTAGCCATATCGCGGAAGCTGATTTTCATATTTAATAACTCAACTAAATTCTTACGTTGAAATTCGTTATTGCGTAATTGAATTTTGAACTCATCTTTACCTTCTTTGATCTTAGAAACTTCTTTACCAAATAAAGCCGTTCTAAGAGCTAGTCCGATCTGACCAGAAGAAACACCTTCTATTAATGCACGATCTCTTTTTACAGTTAGTGTTAATTCAGGATTGGTAAGATCAACACCCATCTTTAATTCTTCCACACCTGGCACATGAATACTATCAAGATAGTTTTTCAATGACACTGCAGTTTTGATCAGGTTATCAAATTCTTCGCTTGATACTTCAATATTTACTGGAGGATCTGTTGGCGGACCATTTTGTTCTTGATCAACGCTGATCTCAGCTCCAGGAATACCTTTCATGGCATCACGCACTTTACTCAAATAAGGTGCAGTTGCAACGCCATTTCTTTTTTCAAATTCAACGAAAGATACTTGAATACGTCCTAACTCACTTCTGGTGCTTCTATCGCCAGCCATTGGATCACCAGCACCAATTGCCACGTTACTGATCACACTTTCAACTACAGGGTTTGTTTTACCATCTACATTACCCAATACTTTATTTACTTTGTTTTCTAACACTTTTGTGATGCTATCAGTATATAAAACATCTGTTCCTACTGGTAATTTGATATATACATAAATCTGGTTAGGGTCTCCTTTTGGAAAGAATACTACCGGAACTTTTCTGATACCAAATAACGCAATAGAAATAAACAACAATGCAATTGTTCCTAATAATAATTTAACAGGTCTCCATCCATGTAAAGCCCATCTTAATAAGCTTTCATAATGATTCATGATCCAAGGAAGGGCAGTATGTTGGAATTCGTGAATGGCATGATTTAATACATACACATTCAATACTACAAGACCCACAAAGAAAATTAATAAGTTACCCCAGAAAGGTGCACCTGCAAAATCGAGCAGAATACCTAGCACGATTGCGATCCAAAAGCCTTTCTTTTTAAAGATGGCATTTTTGGGTCCTTTCAATTCTTCTTCATCTGGATGCTCCATAAAGTCGACCGCAAATACAGGGTTCATAATAAATGCAACCACTAAAGATGCAGCGAGTGTAAAGATCAACATGGTAGGCAGGTATATCATGAATTTACCAATGATACCAGGCCAGAATAAGAGTGGGAAGAATGGAGCCAGTGTTGTGAGTGTACCAGCTAATACTGGAACAAAAACTTCACCTGCAGCCATACGTGCCGATATGGTAGAATTCAGTTTTCCTTTTCCTTCAAAGAAGATTCTGTGTGTGTTTTCAATTACTACAATCGCATCATCTACTATAATACCAAGTCCAAATAACAAGGCAAATAGTACAATGAAGTTTAGAGTAACATGCCCACCAACGATCAGGTCTGCGCCAGGCAAGAACACGAATGCTACAAACATACTCAACGGAACAGATAAGGCTACGAAGAATGCGTTGATCACCCCCATGAAGAACATCAGGATAATTAATACCAATACAAATCCAATTACAATACTATTCACCAAGTCGGTGAATGATGTTCTGGTTTTGATACTCATATCTCCAGTGATCACCGCTTTTAAATCTTTCGGAAAATTGGTAGCTTTCATTTCGTCTACAATTTTCTTCACGCCATCGCTAGTTTCGATCAGGTTCTCACCACTTCTCTTAATGATATTCAGGGTAACAACATTCTTACCATCTAAACGAGAAAAACTTTCTTTTTCTTTTACAGTATCTTTTACTACTGCAATATCTTTTAAATAGATTGGTGCTCCGGTTTGGTTACGAACAATGATTTTCTCAATGTCGTATGCGGTTTTCAATTGGCCTTTCAGCTGTAGGTTACGTTTCATGTTTCCTACATCTAATAAACCTCCAGATATATCTATGTTCTCTCTTTGTACGGCATTACTAATATCGTCGAAAGTAACACCCGCGCTTTGCATACGATAATTGTCGACATTGATCTGGAATTCTCTTTCGGGAGCACCTACAATATCAACACGATTGATTTGTGTAAGGTCTTCCAATTTATCTTTTAGATCATCAGCATATTTTTTTAGACGAACAAGATCATAGTCACCACTTAAATTCACATACATGATGGGCTGCTCACTGAAACTAATTTCAAGAGCAGTTGGTGGAGAAGTTAAATCTGTCGGAAGATCGGCCTTCGCCTTATCGATCGCATCTTTCACTTTCTGCAAAGCCACATCGGTCTTTACATCAGTATCAAATTCAACCTGAATAGCTGAGAAATCTTGCTGTGATGTACTAGTAAATTTTTTGATCTTAGCTCCAGTAATACCCTTGATCTGTTTTTCGATAGGGCGTGTAACTAAGTTTTCAATGTCTTTCGGCGAATTACCAACATAAATAGTTTGCACAAATATGGTTGGAATTACAATATCAGGAAATTGTTCTTTAGGTAATGTAAGAAACTGATAGATCCCTCCCAAACTCACGAAGATCATGAGTAAGTAGATGGATGTTTTATTTTTAATACTCCAGGTAGTTGGTCCAAATTCTTTGAACTTTCCTACTATATTTTCAATTGCACTCATACAAGTAGTTTAGTGTTTTTCTTAGAATGAATTCGGTCTTATTTTATTTCGGTTGTAATCACCTGTCCGTCGTATAGACTCTGGAATCCTTCTGTAATTATCGCGTCGCCTGATTGTAATCCGCTTTTGATTTCTAATTTATCTCCATATAATTCACCAACCACAACTGGTTTTTTTCGAGCAACTAGTTTACCATTTTCTTTTACAGCAACTAAGACAAAGCGGCCTTTATCGTCATTCTGTAAAGTATTTACCGGAATAGTAATCGCATTCTTTGCAACATAATCTTGCACGCGTACCAATGCAATTTGGTTAGGTCGGAAGGTTTTATCATAAGGAATTTTTGCCTCCACATAAAAACTTCTACTGGTAGGGTCAATTATCTTTCCCACCACATTGATTTTTAAGTCCAATGATTTATTGATATCTGGTAATGAAATTTTCATTGGCGTTCCAACAACTACGCGAGTAGCATAGTTCTCGGGGATCTGGGTAGTAATTTTCAAATCATCTGTGTTCACAATTTTGATCTGTCCTGGACCAGCGAATAATTCACCAACTCTCACATTCACATCATCAGCTACACCGCTTACATCACTATACACAGAGGTAAATTTCAATTGCTCCTGGGTAACTTTGATTTGCTCCTGTGAGCTTTTCAATTGATTCTCTAAACTCTCCACATTGTTCTTTGCAGTGATCAATTGAATTTCAGTACCGATATTTTGAGCCCAAAGATTTTGTTGTTTTTGATATAAGTTTTTTGCGAAAGCCAATTGAGTTTTGATAGATTCCAATCCTTGTTGGGCAGCCACTAAACTTTGTTTAACAATTGCATCATCCAACTTTAGAATTAACTGACCCTTACTTACCATATCTCCTTTTTTGATATAGAGTTCTCTCACCTGTCCGCCGCCACCGCGTGGGGTAACGAAAGAAATATTAACTGCATCTACCTTTCCTTGCAAGTCAATATAATGTTCAAAATCTGCCGGCGCGATAACTGCCGTTGCAACCAACTTAGCATTATCTGGTTTTGCAGATGGATCAGCAGCAATAATGTCTGATTCCAGCTTTGTAATTTCGTCGGTCAATTTGGATTGATCTTTCTTTAATTTTTCGAGTTTATCTTTCTTTTCTTTCAATGCAGCATCGGTTGCCGATTTGCTACCACAAGCTGCCAAAGAAAGTGCTGCGGCAAATAAAATGATATAGTTTAATTTTTTCATTGTCTTGGTTTTTATATAGTTAGTTTTAGAGTTTTCCAATTGCTTTATAGTAATCAACTTTTGCGATAATTGCTGAATAAAGTGCAGTAATATAATTTGCTTGAGCAGTTCTTAAATCCGTTTGAGCTGCAGTAATTTCTGTATTTGAACCAGTACCTAATTCAAATTTCTTTTGTGTTTGGTTAAATACGTTTTCAGCTAACACCATATTCTTTTTTTGATAATCCAGTGTTATTGTTGCGGCATTGAAATTGAGTTTTGCAGTTTCAATTTCATTGTCGATTGTTAATTTCAAATTCTCAATTTGATTCTCTGTTTGCTGTAGTTCAAATTTCGATTTGGTTACTTTTGCAGCTTTTGAGAACCCACTAAAAATGGGTACGTTAATATTTAATCCTATAAACGATGTTGTGAACCAATCGCCTTTACCAAAAAAGTTGAACTCGTTTCTCTGTGCATTTTTAGTGTATGACCCAGATAAAGCCAAAGTTGGTAGATAGCTCATTTTGTATCTCTTAATGTTGAGCTCGTTTAATTGTTTCGCTAGATCAAGGTATTGGAAGTCTTTACGATTAGTATAGATGAAAGCTGTATCATATAAAAAATCTATTTTGATCTTATCTTCAGTTAACTCTTCTGTAAGAATTAAAGTGTCTTTTGTTGGCATACCAATTAAGGTCTTCAATGCTTGGTATCCAATATCAATACTATTCAAAGCTTTCAATTTCTCGGTTTCCAAATTGGAGATCTGAACAGAGATCTTATCGATATCTAATTTTTCAACAAAACCATTTTGATACATCACTTTTGTATCAGATTGCAACTTATTTAAACGATCTAGGTTGGCATCGATGATACTGATCTGTGTTTTACTTGCTACCAATTGGTAATAGACTTTGTATATATTGGCTTTGATCATTTCCTCTGTTACTTCCACATTCTTATTAGAAAATGCCATGGCAGTATTACGTGCCTGTAATCCAACAAAAACTTGTCCGTCAAATAAAATCTGCTGCAATTGTAAACCAGCATTGGCATTAAATTTTGTTCCGAACTGAACAGGAATATAAGTTCCGGCAGGCTGTCCAAAAATTTCTCCTGGTAATAGTGAAGTAGGGATTTTTAGGTAATCGTTTCCACTAACTACTCCAGATAAAGTTGGTAATGCAGCAGAGGTTACATCGCGGTTTACTTCTTGTTGTATCTGCACATTCAGGAGTGCATTCTTAACCTGTACATTGTTTTTGTGTGCATAGTCAATACAATCCGTTACAGTAAATGCATGTTTAACCCCTGGCTGTGCCATAGCCGAGCTTGCTGCAATCAAAATGCAGACAATCCAGGCAAAGGCTTTAATTGGTTGTTGGTTCATAAGTTATTGTTTTTGTCTTTCTTGCTTGTAATGTTCAATTTTTTCGATTCCTTTTGCTGTGGCAATTCCGTATAAAAAGTTTTCTAAGATCTCCTGACTAACTTTAGTTAGATCATATTTAGAAACTGGAAAAATTTCTGAGTTAGTGGTAATAAAAAATGTTTCTAAATGAAACTTTGTGAGAATATCAATATTGATCTCTGGGCGATACAATCCTTCTTTGATGCCTAATTCCAAATTATCTTTTATGATATTATAGAAGAAGTCATCTTTATGTTGGTGTAGTTTTTTAAAACACTTCGGATGGTATTTTTGAATATCGTGTACAATGGTTGGGTTCAATTGCTTGAACATATCCTTCATGGAATCCATCGATAAGAAGAATTCATGAATGCTATTCTTCTTGTTAAGTTTGTTACTATCGCAATTGTCGTAGTTCTTTTTCAATTCAATATCCAAAACGCCTTCTACTAATGCATCTTTATCGGCATAATACTGATAGATCGTTTTTTTGCTGATTGCAAGGTGATAGGCAATATCATCCATGCTTACGCTACGAATACCGTATCGCGTGAATAAATCGTGCGTTTGAGCTATAATTCTGTCTTTCGTTTCCATACTTAAAAAATAGAAGTGCAAAACTATGGAAACTTTTAGCTTAAACAAAGTTTCCATAGTTTTAAATATTAATTATTTGTTAAGCGGTGCTGAAAACTGATAAAATGCCCCAAAAACCTGGTCTGCCAATAGATAGGACGGCTGAAACGGTTAGATATTTTATGGGATACCCGATTCTTCTTTAATTTACAGTCAAATTAAAGCATGAGAAAGTTGAAAAGACCCGGATTAAAGGCATCTCTTGGTAAACTTTTAGAATTATTTCTTCAGGGATTGATTGTTTTGGCACCTATTGGGATCACAATTTGGGTGGTTTTTGGGCTTTTTAATTGGGTAGATAGCTTTCTTCCTAACCTAATTAATGCCTTTGCTCCTGATCTATTGCAAAAAGATGCTTCTGGAAATCTGAGAAGATTGCCAGGGCTTGGCTTTCTAGTAGTGGTAACCCTCGTTTTGTTAGTTGGATGGCTTTCCTCACTTTTTGTAGTTGGTCGACTAGTTGCTGTTTTCGATACCGTATTGGAACGTACTCCTGGAATCAAGTTTATATATTCTTCCGTAAAAGATTTTCTAGAGGCTTTTGCGGGTAATAAAAAGAAGTTCGACCATCCAGTTTTAGTGAACGTTGATGGAGCTGATGTATGGAGAATCGGATTTATTACTCAGGATAGCAGTAAAGACCTTGGCTTAGATACACATATTACAGTTTATGTTCCCCACTCTTACGCGATCTCTGGTATTACTTATATAGTACCAAGAGAAAAAGTGAAGGCACTTCCCCCGCATATTCATGCAGCAGATGCGATGAAATTTACCGTTTCAGGTGGTGTTTCTGATGTACATGAATAAAATAACAAACGATTGCAAGTTTTTTTAGACCACTCGTATTTGCTTCCTTTAAAAAACAATATGGGCATTTAACAAAACGGAGCCCTCAGAATTCCTGTAAATCCTATTACTTTGCGTTTTCAAGCAACCGTAATGAAACTGCATAATTTTAACTCAGGTCCATCTATCCTGCCGCAACCTGTATTAGATCAGGCCTCGATAGCAATTCATGATTTTAATAATACTGGCTTATCTATTTTAGAAATTGGTCACCGTACTTCTCATTTTCAAGAAGTATTAAACAATGCCATTGCTTCTGTAAAAAGATTGATGCAATTAGATGATCAGTACGAAGTGCTTTTCTTACATGGAGGTGCAACCACACAATTCATGCAGGTTCCTATGAACTTATTGGATGAAGATAAAACAGCAGCATATTGTGATAATGGGATCTGGGGAAACAAAGCGATCAAAGAAGCCTCTCTCTTCGGAAACGTTGTGGTAGCAGGTAGTTCGGCAGACAAGAACCATACGTATATTCCAAAAGATTTACAATATCCAGACAGCGCAAGCTATTTGCATATTACTACAAATAATACAGTTGAGGGAACGCAATGGCATCAATATCCTATTACCAATATTCCACTTGTGGCAGATATGAGTAGTGATATTTTTAGCAGACCAGTTGATTTTAAAAAGTTCTCGTTGATCTATGCTGGTGCACAAAAAAATATGGGCTCTGCTGGTGTAAATATGTTGGTGATCAAAAAAGATATTTTAGGAAATTTACAACGTCGGATCCCTACGATCATGAATTATCAAAAACATATTGAAGCTGGTTCTTTGATGAACACACCTCCTGTTTTTGCTGTTTATGTAAGCATGCTAACACTCAAATGGATCGAAGAGGAAGGCGGATTAGTTGAAATGGGTCAAAGAAGTTCAGAAAGGGCCTCTCTATTATATAACACATTAGATAGTTTGCCTCTTTTCAAAACCTATGTTGCAAAAGAAGATCGCAGCGAAATGAATGCTGTATTTTTTATTGAAGACGAAAATTTACAAAACCAATTCCTCGATGAATGCAAGCAAGCAGGATTTATTGGGGTAAAGGGATATAGAACGGTTGGTGGTATTCGTGTTAGTATGTACAATGCGCTTCCGATGAGTAGCGTTTTGGCCATGACTGATCTTTTAAAGTCGTTCGCAGCAAAACACGGATAGCAGATTTATAAACAGCATCAAGTAAGTATCGATTATGGCAAACATTCAACCCTTCAAAGCATTAAGACCTCAGGCTCAATTAGCGAAATTGGTTGCTAGCCGTCCGTACGATGTATTAAGTAGTGCAGAAGCAAAAATTGAAGCGCAGGGTAACCCCGCATCATTTTTACATATTACAAAAAGTGAGATCGATTTGCCAGAAACGGTTGATGTACACGCTCAGGAGGTTTATGATCAAGCTAAAGAAAATCTTGTGGCCTCCATACATCGCGATACTTTATTTCGTGAATCAAAAGAGTGCTACTATATCTATCAATTGATCATGAATGGTCGCAGTCAGACTGGCCTCGTATGCGTAAGCAGCGTAGATGATTACGAAAACGATATCATCAAAAAACATGAGTTCACCAGACCTGAAAAAGAACTAGATCGTATCAATCATATCAAAACCTCTGGTGCGCAAACCGGAAATGTATTTCTGGCATACCGTAACAACCAGGAAATTGATGCGATCATTGAAAAATACAAAACAACAAAATCTCCAGGATACGATTTTACTGCCGATGATGGTATCCAACACACCATCTGGATCATTAGTGATGGTAATACCTGCAAGAAAATAACTGGCATATTTGCTGAGCAAATCCCATGCACCTATATTGCAGACGGGCACCATCGCGCAGCTTCTGCTTCTAAAGTTCGATTAGCCCTTGGAAATAATGCAACAGAAGGATCTAATTATTTTTTGACCACACTCTTCCCTGCTAACGATCTTCATATCATGGATTATAACCGTGTAGTAAAAGATCTGAATGGGTTGAACAATACTGCATTCTTGAAAGCCTTAGAAACCAAATTCACAGTTAGTGCTGAAGGTAATAATGCTTTTAAACCCGCTAATCTACACGAGATTGGTTTATACCTTGATCATCATTGGTACAAATTGGTTGCAAAGGATGGCACCTATACAAACGACCCAATCGGTGTCTTAGATGTAACCATTTTACAAGACAATGTACTATCTGAGCTTCTCAATATCAATGACCCTCGCACCGATACAAGAGTTGATTTTGTTGGTGGTATCAGGGGTTTAGGTGAATTGGAAAAAAGAGTTGATAGTGGCGAAATGGCTGCAGCATTCAGCATCTTTCCTGTTTCGATGAACCAATTATTTGATATTGCCGATAGCGGAAAAGTAATGCCTCCAAAAAGTACCTGGTTTGAACCCAAGCTGAGAGATGGCTTGCTTACACACTTGATTTACGAATAGTTTTGTATAATATTCAAAAAAGAAGCCGGTCTCGTTTTTGAGGTCGGCTTTTTTTTGTACTCCCTTTTACTTAATTTGATATCAATTAATTGGTTGCATTCGGAAGATTGTTACCAGAATTTTAAATTATTCTCTAGATTTACCCTAACGATTGTGATATGACTAATAAAAGATTGTTCGATTGCCTCGACTACCAGTTGCAGCATTTTCCTAAACAAGATATGCTCGCTGCAAAAGAAAATGGTGAATGGGTTAAGTATAGTACCGAAGCAGTTGCAAAAATTGCCTTAGAATTTAGTGCGGGTTTGTTAGAATTGGGGATAAGTGGAAATGATCTTACGCCAGAAGGAAGTGATAAAATTGCGATCCTTAGTAATAATCGCCCTGAATGGGTATTCACTGATTTTGCAGCGCAACAAATTGGAGCGATCCTGATTCCAATTTATCCAACTACGAATCCTTTAGAACTTGAATTCATTTTGAATGATACTGCTACAAAATATGTTTTTGTAAGTAGTAAAGACCTTTATGATAAAGTAAAAGATGTTAGTGCAAAAGTTCCATCCGTCATTAATATTTATAGCTTCGATAAAATTGAAGGGGTGCCTCATTGGTCTGAAGTAACAAAACTTGCAACCGAAAATTCTATTGCAAAAGTTCGTGAATTAAAAACACAGATCCCAGACTCGCATCTTGCAACTATTATCTATACCTCTGGCACCACAGGAACACCAAAAGGCGTCATGCTAATGCATAGTAATATTTATAGCAATGTGCTGTATTCAAAAAAGAGTTTCCCTTTCGAAGACGCGCCAGATACAAAAGTGCTGAGCTTTTTGCCCCTGAATCACATTTTCGAAAAAATGTGTACCTATATTTATTTATATAGCGGTATTAGTATCTACTATGCAGAAAGTCTTGAAACCATTGGAGATAATTTAAAAGAAGTTAAACCAAATGGCTTTACTACAGTTCCCCGTTTATTAGAAAAGGTTTTCGAAAAGATCATGCTCGCGGGTTCACACCTAACCGGTTTTAAACGTAAATTGTTTTTTTGGGCTGTAGATCTTGCAGAAAAATATGACAACATAAAATCTGGCGGCCCTTGGTATAATCTGCAATTGACAATTGCCAATAAACTCATCTTCCAAAGATGGCGTGAAGCACTTGGTGGTAATGTTTCTTTTATTATTACTGGTGGTGCTGCTTGTCAGGTTAAACTCTTGCGCATTTTTAATGCAGCAAAAATTCCGGTATACGAAGGATACGGACCAACTGAAAACAGTCCGGTGATCAGTGTAAATAGGGCACAAGTAGGCGGTCAGAAATTTGGCACTGTTGGTCCGCCGATCGATGGCATACAAGTTCGTCTTGCAGAAGATGGAGAAATTCAAGTTGCAGGAACATGTGTGATGGCTGGTTATTATAAGCGCCCCGATCTAACTGCAGAAACAGTAATTGATGGGTGGTTATTGACTGGCGATATTGGTGTTTTTGAAGATGGTAAATTCTTAAAGATCATTGATCGAAAAAAAGAACTTTTTAAAACTAGTGGCGGAAAATATGTGGCTCCTCAGCCGATTGAAAATAAATTAATGGAGAGCCCATTTGTAGAACAAATCATGATTGTTGGTTCTGAAAGGAAATTTGTTGGTGCCTTGATCATACCTTCAGTGCCAACACTGAAAGAATGGATGCGAGAAAAAGGAATAGCGTTTACAACCATTGAAGACGCCCTGCACAATCCTAAAGTATTAGAATTATACCGTCAATTAGTAGATAGCTTTAATGAATTTTTCAACCACGTTGAGCAAATCAAAAAATTTGAATTGCTGCCAAGAGAATGGAGCGTAGATACTGGCGAACTCAGTCCGAAAATGAATTTGAAGCGAAAAGTAATTATGGAAAAATATAAAGATGCAGTTGAAAGAATTTATAATTAAACAATTATGCGGCCATTTCTTTAAGAGGGAAGTTCTTGGTTTTTAAATTGTTCAATACATCTTCATTAATTGGTGTATCGATTATTTCAACAACCATTGGAAACTTTCTTAACATTTGCTTTTCTTTCATTTCTACAGAAGCTGACATGATAGTAATTTTTAGATCAGGAAAATATCTACTGTATTTTTCTGAAAAGACTTCTAAGAATTCCCATCCATCCATATTTGGCATATGCAGGTCTAAAAACAAAAATTCTGGAGCCATAGAATTTGGATCTGGTTCATTATTGATTAAATCATCGAAGTATTGTATTGCTTCTAATCCATCATTAGCTTTAATGGTTTCATGAGCAAAATTTGCAGCTTTTATCATCATTTCAGCTATCATCAGTAAAAGCGCGTTGTCGTTGACTATCATTGTTTTGTTTAACATAACCAAGCGTATTAAATTAGGGGTTGAATGCTTTGTTTCTTTGCCATCTTTCTAATGTAAAGCAACAGCATGTCCAAAACAGAATGTGTAGTTTTCAACTTGTAGTTTTTGTAGTACAACACCTACAACTAACAGCATAATTCAAAGAGCTTTTGGATCAACTTTACTAAATCGCTAAATCTTTCTATATTTAAACTAATACAAAAATTTATTATGATAAAAAAAGGATCAAAGCAATTACTGTCAATTTGTTATGTGCTGGGTATATTACTACAACCAATACATAGCATTGCTCAGTCAACAAAAACATACAATGCAGTTCAGATTGATGCTTTAAAATCAGAAGTATTACAATCGGTAAATAGTAAAGAGAAATCAGTTCAAGAAATGGTAGACATGGTTTTTAGTTTTGGAGAACTAGGTTTTCAAGAAATTGAAACTTCAAAATACCTGACCAGTATTCTTGAAAAAAATGGCTTTACGATTGAACGAGGAATCTCTGGAATTCCAACTGCCTGGATGGCAAAATGGGGCAATGGAAGTCCAGTAATTGCATTAGGAAGTGATATTGATTGTATCCCAAAAGCATCACAAAAACCTGGCGTTGCTTATAAAGATCCAATAGTGGAAGGTGCTCCTGGTCATGGTGAAGGACATAACTCCGGACAAGCAGTAATCATCTTCGCAGCCATCGCAGCAAAAGAAGCGATGATCAAAAATAAAATTCCGGGAACACTTGTAATCTGGCCCGGTGTTGCTGAAGAATTAGTGGGAAGTAAAGCTTGGTATATCCGTGATGGTTATTTTAAAAATGTTGACGCCTGCATCTTCACACACGTGAGTGGTGATTTTGGATGTGATTATGGCGACAATGGTAATAATGGTTTGGTATCTGTTAAGTTTTCTTTTGATGGTGATGCAGCTCATGCTGCTGGTGCACCATGGAGGGGAAAGAGCGCTCTCGATGCGGTTGAGTTAATGGATGTGGGTTGGAATTTTAAAAGAGAACATTTAAAACCCACACAACGCTCACACTATGTAATTACAGATGGGGGCGACCAACCAAATGTGGTTCCTTCAAAAGCAAGTGTATGGTATTATTTTAGAGAAAGAACTTATGCCGATATTCAAAGTATGTATGATGCAGGAATCAAAATTGCAAATGGTGCTGCTATGATGACCGATACTAAAATGAAATATCAGATCTTGGGAACTGCATGGCCCGGGCATTTTAATAAAGCATTGGCAGAGGCCATGTATAGTAACATTAAAAAAGTTGGTTTCCCAGAATGGTCAGATGCTGATCAGCAAATGGCATTGGCAGTTCAAAAATTAGTAGAAGCTCCCAAAAAAGATAACTCAGGAAAAGAGATCAACGGTTTGAGAAAAACATTGGATACCCTAAAAGGTTCTGTTCCTTTTTCTTGGGGAGGTGGCTCTGATGATATCGCAGATATCTCGTGGAACTTACCCACAATTGTGTTAAGATATCCTGCAAATATTCCTGGAACAAAAGGACATCATTGGGCCGACGCCATTGCCATGGCTACACCAATCGCACACAAAGGATCCTTAGCTGGCGCAAAAGCAACAGCAATAACGCTGATTGATTTGTTCACCGATCCAAAGATCTTAGCAGATGCAAAAGATTATTTTAAAAATGTACAAACCAAAGACACAAAATATATCCCTTTCATCACAGCCAACGACCCACCTGCCATTTATTTGAATCAGGAAACCATGAGTCAATACCGCGATAAAATGAAACCATTTTATTATGATCCTTCTAAGTACGGAACATATTTAGAACAATTAGGAATTAAATATCCAACAGTAGAAAAGAAATAAAAAGAAAGCCTCTGAAAAATTCAGAGGCTTTCTTTTTATTGTCTGATAGGCAAATGCCCTTCCATTTTTCACTTTTCACTTTTATCTTTTCACTAAAATTTACCCACCCTGCCCCTCCCAGGAAGGGATTCTAATTATTCTACCCCCGGCTGCTTCAACACCCAACCTGTTTTCTTCTTCTCAGTATCAACGATCGCTTTCACATCTGCTAATAATTTTTTTGCATCATACACGATACCATCTTTGATGGTGTATTGCACCCCGCCTGTTCTTACTACTTTATTATCAGCATTTAATTCTATCGCACCTGTGCCATATAATACCTGTAAATTTTTTAAAGGATTTGCATTTACGATCGCAATGTCTGCAAACTTACCAACTTCAATAGATCCGATTTCTTTTTCTGCTCCTAAGGCTTGTGCAGCATAAAGTGTAGCAGAGCGAATTACTTCTAGTGGATGGAAACCTGCTTCACGCAATAATTCTAGTTCTCTGATATAGCCGAAACCATATAGTTGATAAATAAATCCATTATCAGAACCAGCTGTTACTCTTCCTCCGCGGTTTTTATATTCGTTGATGAACGTCATCCATAAACGATAATTATTTTTCCATTCTACTTCCTGTTCAGTTCCCCAACTCTGCCAATAAGATCCATGCGATTGTCTGCTGGGTTCATAGAATTTCCAAAGAGATGGTAATGTATAGGTCTCATGCCATTCAGCTCTTCTGGTTCTTTGCAGATCGCGATTGGCATCGTAAATATTAAATGTTGGATCGATTGTAAAATCTAATGCGATCAATTCGTTCATCACTTTATTCCAATGATCACTAAATGGTGCTGCTGCTTGCTTCCACAATTTTCCCGCTTCCTCAAACCTGTTTTGCTCGTTATTATAATTATAATCTAAAGGGAATTGCTGTACTGTTTTGTTTTCGAATAATGCTTCAGGCAATCCATACCAATGTTCCATACTGGTCATACCTGCTCTAGCAGAATTCAATACATTCCATCTAGCCACATCAATTTGTGCATGGTGGCAACAAGATCTTAATCCTAATTTTTTATTTTCTCTGATGGCAGCATCCATTACTTCTGGTGATGCGCCAAAAAATTTAATTCCATCAGCACCATTGTTTGCATTTTGATGAACCCATGCCCTCGCTTGGTCTGCAGTGGTAATAGGATTTTCACTACCCATCCCAAATGCGGTATAAGCAAAAATTCTAGGCGCAGTAATTTGATTGGCTGCGCTTTTTTTCTTTTGATCCAATACCCAATCTAATCCATTACCTGCTGATGGATCACGGATAGTAGTGATACCATGTGCCATCCACAATTTAAAAACATATTCTGCTGGAGTGCCCTGTTCAACACCGCCAATATGACCGTGCATATCTATCAAACCAGGCATTGCAAACATGCCTTCACAATTCATTTCTTTACCACCTGCTTTTAATGCTGGTCTACGTGCGTCGTTGATTTTTATTCCCGGGCTTCCCAGTGAAGCGATCTGTACTATTTTATTTTTTTCAATTACAATATCTACCGGACCAAAAGCAGGAGCCCCTGTTCCATTGATCAGTGTAACGCCTCTAATAATTAATTGTGTATAAGGGCCATCGCCTTCTTTGCGTTCGGGAGCTTTAGCAATTTGCGCTTGAATAGATACACTGAAAATAATGGCAATAGAAAATACCATCACCCATTTGCTGATCATTCGCATAGTTATTATTTAAAATGAAATATACAATTAAAACAGATTCTTTCAATAGAGCAAGCCTACTCTATACCTTGGGCTGTTCTCGCCATCACTTTTTTCTGTGATTCTAAGAATTTTTTTCTGATAACTGTTTGTACTGGTGTAGCAGAAATTTTGCTTTCTAGCCAAGAAATAATATCCAGATACATAAAGGCCCTTGTTTCAAATCGATCGTGCTCCAATTCTTTTAATTGAACCAACAATTTTTCAAATGCCGGTTTTAATTCTCTTGGGCTAAGTTTAAAGCTATGACGGATAAATGCAAACACAGCCACTTCTACCGTGCTCAGATTTTCCATTTTATACATAAATCGATACACCGATTTCAGTAAGTATTCGAGTATATCATAATTACCCAATTCGTAATGTGCGATCAAATGCAATAGCCGCGCATAGCATTGCAAATCTGTTCTAAGATCAACTTTCCAATTAATAATCTTATTTAAGAAATCAATACTCTTATCAAAATCTCCGCTGCCAAAATAGAGTGAGGCAATTTTATAATAGAATACCAAAATTCGATGTCTGTCTAAATACAATTCATATTCTTTCAACTTCTCTTCGATCAACGGAACATCTTGTAATCCTTCCGTAAAACTGCCCTGCATAAAATGTTGGTTCAGCTTTGCAATTTGTATATAAACAAATACCTGAATTAAATTATTATGGTTCTGTTGTACAATTGATGTTTGAGAAAATCTTTCAAAACAATGGATGGTTTCCTGAAATTTCTGATAATTCCCCAAATCAAAATGCGCACTCATTAAATTATGCAGCCCCTTGATATAATGCGCGGTTTCAACATCAATCATTTTGGGTTCGTTGTGAAATAAGTCAACCCATTTCTGACAATACCGATAATACATAATTAGGTCCTGCACAATAAATGCATACCAGCATTTACATTGGTACCGGTACAATCGTTCATAAAAACCTTTGCAATCTTTAGAAGCTTCAATTACCCCATTATTATATAAAAGATCCAACGATTCCGTATCCTTACTATTCCTTGCCAGACCATTTTTAATATACCAGCTATACAATTGGAGCGACAAATTTGAAAGCATCCCAATCATGTTTAACCGGTTGTTGGTTTCATCCACTTCGGCAGCCAATCTTTCTGCCCTGTCTTGCATACTTCGCGTAATGTGCAATCCCTCAATATTTTTCTCCAAAAACAGGGCTTGCAAGGTATAAGTAACCTGATTGTTGGCTTTTGAAAGCTCTTTGATCTTTTCCAAGACCTTCAAACTTTGGTGGTAGAGACCTTTGTTATAGAGGATCCGGGCAAAATCGAGCTGCTCGTGAATTTGAATATCGATATTGCTTTCCTGCTTCAACAGCCTCAAACTATTCAATAATTCCCTGTATAAATGTGCTTTTAAGTTCGATAATTGCTGTTTTTGGAGGGAAGGGTTCTTTTTGAGCAGTAAATCCTCATCATATTCCTCCATTTTCTCCAAAGCGTCGAAGAGTTGGATGATCTTAAGGTCGCTTGAACCCGAATTTCGCTTCACAAAAAGCTTAAAATTCCGCTTTTCAGACCTTTCGAGCGACTGAATCAACAAAAACAAAGCATCTATAGAGCGGTTAGGCATCGTAATTTTTTTAAGCTAAAATCCAATAACAGTAAGGCTTTTATCAAATATAAGACAATTTGAGCACTGTAAAACCTCATCAATTTTGATCAATATAGCCCATTGTTATCTTCTATATTCGAAGATGGCAGGATGGCTAGTTGTTAGATCAGTCATGGAATAACAAATGTAGCGCCTGCTTTCTTATCTCAACAAGTGATTAAAAAAGCTAATACATGAGCGAAAAGGTCTATATATTCGATACCACACTGCGCGACGGAGAGCAAGTACCTGGTTGTAAGTTAAATGCAACAGAAAAACTGGAACTAGCCCTGAAACTCGAGGCTTTGGGTGTTGACATTATTGAAGCCGGTTTCCCTGTTTCTAGTCCGGGTGATTTCGACTCTGTTTCTCAGATCGCCAAAGTCATCAAAAATGCTACTGTTTGCGGATTGAGCCGTGCAGTTCAAAAAGATATTGAAGTAGCTGGTCAGGCATTGAAATTTGCCAAGCGTTCTCGGATCCATACAGGAATCGGTACTTCTGATTTTCATATCAAGAGTAAATTCAATTCTAATAGAGAAGATATTCTGGGAAGAGCCATTCAGTGCGTGAAATGGGCTAGAAATTATACAGATGATGTTGAGTTCTATGCAGAAGATGCAGGCAGAACAGACAATGAATATTTAGCAAGAGTAGTTGAAGCCGTGATTAAGGCTGGGGCTACCGTTGTAAATATTCCAGATACCACCGGCTATTGCTTACCATACCAATACGGAGAGAAAATTGCTTATTTGGTGAACCATGTTCCCAATATTGATAAAGCAATTCTTTCCTGCCATTGCCACAACGATTTGGGGTTAGCCACCGCTAACTCCATAGCTGGCGTTATTAGTGGTGCTCGTCAGATCGAGTGTACCATTAATGGTTTAGGTGAACGCGCTGGTAACACTGCTTTAGAAGAAGTGGTGATGATCCTTCAATCACATAAAGACCTTGGTTTTTATACAAATGTTGACGCCAAACAATTGAATCCTTTGAGCCGCGAGGTTTCGGATATCATGCGGATGCCTGTTCAACCCAATAAAGCAATCGTAGGAGCAAATGCATTTTCTCATTCATCTGGTATTCATCAGGATGGATTTTTGAAAGATGCACAAACATATGAGATCATAAATCCAGAAATAGTAGGTGCAGGAGAAAGTAAGATCGTGTTAACAGCACGAAGTGGAAGAAGCGCACTGGCACATCGTTTCCAGAAAATTGGTTACCAGTTTAATCGTAATGATATCGACTTTTTGTACGAAAAGTTTTTACAGGTTGCCGATCGAAAAAAGGAAGTGGAAGAGAGCGATTTGCAAATGCTAGCGCAGGCTTATAGCCCCGCGTTGGCCACTAACTAGGGTTTTCTCATAAGTATAGTTTTAGTTTTTACGCGTGGCGCTTTTGCGCCGCGCTTTTTAAGTCAATCCAAACCTTGATTATTGTAAGAAATAATATTTGAGGTTTTAATTAATAGCAGAGTTCTTTGTTTATTTCGGATGACAGTACTAAATTCGCAATAATAACAGCCAATGTTACAAAGCAAATTAAATAATGTCATTACCATTAGCACAGTCGTTACGATTGTGTTGGTCATTATTATTCCTGCTCTGAACGGAGGTTGCGCAATTTGATAGTTACTTATAAACTAAATATAAAAGCCCCGCCTCGAAACAGGCGGGGCTTTGTTTTTACACACATCCGAAAATTAACTAAAGAACAAAAAAGCGTTATGGCAAATTATTACAACGAAAACACGATCATCTATCTCGATGGCCAATTTGTGAAAGCAGCTGAGTCGAAAATTGATTTATATAGTCAATCACTACACTATGGTTTCGCTGTTTTTGAAGGTATTCGTTCTTATAGAACAACAAACGGCAGTACACAGATCTTCAAAGCGAAAGAACACTACGATCGTTTAAAACATTCTGCCGATTCATTAAGACTTCCCTACAATTATCAATCAGAAGAATTGATCGAAGCAACTTATGAAGTATTAAAACAAAATAATTTACAGAACGCTTATATCCGCCCGCTAGTTTATGGAGCAGCGAACATGTCGTTCAACCTCAATACTGAAGCACACTTAACCATTCAAGCTTGGGAAATGGGTGCATTCTTAGGAGATAAATTATTACGCATTGGGACATCAACATTTCAACGTCCCAATCCGAAAGGTTTTAAAATTACCGCGAAAGCTTCTGGTCATTATGTAAACAGCATCCTCGCTAGTTACGAAGCGAAAGACAGAGGCTATGATGAAGCATTATTGACAGACATGAATGGTTATGTAGCAGAAGGCCCAGGTGCGAATATGTTTTTTGAAAAAGATGGCCAATTATTAACACCATCACTGGGAAATATATTACCGGGAATTACTCGTGCAACCGTTTTAGATATCTGTAAAGACATGGGCATTGCTGTTGAAGAAAAATTCTTTACCAAAGAAGAAGTTTATGCTGCAGATGCTGCCTTTTTCTGTGGTACAGCTGCTGAGGTCATTGGCTGGGAAAGCCTTGATGGCATTGCGTTTAAGAAAGATTGGAACGATACATTAGGAAAAAAAGTACAGGACGCATATAAAGCATTAATTGTAGCGAATAAATAATACGAATCGGAAATTAGAAGATCATGGAATTAAACAAGTATAGCAAAACAATTACACTAGATGCCACACAACCTGCTGCGCAGGCAATGTTCTATGGCATTGGTTTAACAGACGAGGATTTACAAAAAGCACAAGTAGGTGTAGTTAGTATGGGCTATGATGGCAATACTTGCAATATGCACTTGAATGAGTTGGCTCAAAAAGTTAAGAAAGGAGTTTGGGAAAATAATTTAGTCGGCCTCATTTTCAACACCATCGGCGTAAGTGATGGAATGAGTAATGGTACAGACGGGATGCGTTACTCTTTGGTGAGCAGAGATGTGATCGCAGATTCTATCGAAGCTGTTTGTGGCGCACAATATTATGATGGTTTGATTGCCATCCCTGGTTGCGATAAAAATATGCCTGGCTCACTCATTGCAATGGGTCGATTAAATCGCCCTGCAATCATGGTTTATGGTGGAACCATTGCTCCTGGTCATTATAAAGGTCAAGACCTAAATATTGTTTCAGCTTTTGAAGCACTTGGACAAAAGATCGCAGGCAATTTAAGTGAAACAGATTTCAAAGGAATTGTACAACATGCTTGCCCTGGTGCTGGGGCTTGTGGTGGTATGTATACTGCAAACACCATGGCTAGTGCTATTGAAGCATTGGGCATGAGTTTGCCTTTTTCATCTTCGAATCCTGCGTTGAGTGATGAAAAACAAAAAGAGTGTGAAGACGCAGGTGCAGCCATTAAATTATTACTGGAGAAAGATATCAAGCCAAGAGATATCATGACACGTAAAGCATTTGAAAATGCGATTACGCTGATCATGATCTTGGGCGGTTCTACAAATGCAGTATTGCACATGATCGCAATTGCAAAAAGTGTAGACGTTGAATTAACGCAAGATGATTTTCAAAAGATCAGCGATAAAACTCCTGTCTTAGCAGATTTCAAACCTAGTGGCAAATATCTAATGCAAGACCTTCACCAATATGGTGGTGTTCCTGCAGTAATGAAATACTTATTAAAGAAAGGATACTTACATGGCGATTGTTTAACCGTTACCGGAAAAACGATTGCCGAGAATTTAGAAAATATGCCTGATCTGGACTTTGATCAGCAGAAAATAATTATGCCTCTTGAAGCACCATTAAAAGCTACTGGTCACTTACAGATCTTATACGGCAACCTTGCTGAAAAAGGTTCTGTGGCAAAGATCAGTGGTAAAGAAGGTGAGAAATTCGTTGGGCCAGCTCGTGTATTCGATGGTGAACAAGAATTGATCAAAGGTATCAACAGTGGAAAAATCAAACACGGTGATGTGGTGGTGATCAAACACGTGGGGCCGAAAGGCGCACCAGGTATGCCTGAAATGTTGAAACCAACTTCAGCAATCATTGGTGCTGGTTTAGGTAAATCAGTTGCTTTAATTACTGATGGAAGATTTAGCGGTGGTACACATGGATTTGTGGTAGGTCATATTACACCTGAAGCATTTGTGGGTGGGTTGATCGGACTAGTAGAAGACGATGATATCATTGAACTAGATGCGGTGAACAATACCATTCACCTTCGAGTCAGTGATGAAATTATTGCTCAGCGTAGAGCAAATTGGAAACAACCTGCTTTAAAAGCAACCAAAGGTTTGTTATTCAAATACGCACAATGTGTGAAAGATGCTTCAGAAGGTTGTGTAACCGACGAAGCCTAAAATAATTCAGTTCAACAATCAATTTTTACTGATGGAAACTTTAGAAGCAAAAAAAGAAACAACAGCAACAAAACAAACGCAAACAATTAACGGATCTCAAGCCGTTTTAGAAGCATTTGTAGCAGAAGGAGTGGATACCATATTCGGATATCCCGGCGGTGCGATCATGCCGATTTATGATGCACTCTATGATTACCACGATAAACTAAAACATATCCTTGTGCGTCACGAACAAGGCGGCATTCATGCTGGTCAGGGATACGCGCGCGCTTCTGGAAGAGTGGGTGTAGTTTTTGGTACCAGCGGTCCGGGTGCTACTAACTTAGTTACCGGTTTAGCAGATGCCATGATCGATAGTACGCCACTTGTGTGTATCACTGGTCAAGTATATGCTCACTTATTGGGTACCGATGCATTCCAAGAAATCGATGTGATCAATATCACTACACCTGTAACTAAATGGAATTATCAGATCACTGATGCAACAGAAATTCCTGCTGTACTTGCAAAAGCCTTTTACATTGCAAAGACTGGACGCCCTGGTCCAGTGTTAATCGACATCACCAAGAACGCGCAATTACAAAATTTCGAATACGAAGGTTATACCCCTTGTACACATATTAGATCTTATCGCCCTAAACCAATTGTTCGTAAAGAATTCATTGCAGAAGCGGCAGCGTTGATCAATCAAGCTGAAAAGCCTTTCGTGATTTTTGGTCAAGGTGTGATTTTAGGAAAAGCAGAAAAAGAATTCAAAGCCTTTATCGAAAAAGCGGGTCTTCCTGCGGCATGGACTGTAATGGGATTGAGTGCATTGGATTCAGACCATCCTTTGAATGTGGGTATGCTTGGTATGCATGGTAACTACGGCCCAAATGTATTAACCAACGAATGCGATGTGTTGATCGCCATTGGTATGCGTTTCGATGATCGCGTTACTGGCAGATTAGATAAATATGCAAAACAAGCTAAAGTAATTCATTTCGATATTGATCCATCTGAGATTGATAAGAACGTGAAAACTGCAGTAGGTGTTTGGGGCGATTGTAAAGAAACGTTACCGCTATTAACCAAATTAATAGAAGAAAAACAACATACAGCATGGGTGAATAAATTTCACGAATACATGGCCGAAGAAGTGAAAGAAGTTATTCATGAAGAACTGAATCCAACAGATGATATTTTAACAATGGGCGAAGTAATTCGCAATTTGAATGAGTTAACTGGTGGTAATTCTATCATTGTAACTGATGTGGGTCAACACCAGATGGTTGCGTGCAGATATGCTAAATTCAATAAATCAAAAAGCAATATCACTTCTGGTGGTTTAGGTACCATGGGATTTGGTTTACCTGCATCTATCGGTGCTAAGTTTGGTGCCCCAGATCGTCAGGTCATTGCAATTATCGGTGATGGAGGTTTTCAAATGACGCTGCAAGAACTAGGCACCATTATGCAAAATGATGTGGATGTAAAAATTCTGATCCTGAATAATCAATTCCTTGGAATGGTGCGTCAGTGGCAGCAATTGTTTAATGATAAGCGTTATTCATTTGTGGATATTGCTAGTCCAGATTATGTCACATTAGCTAAAGCTTACGGCATTGAAGGGCAGCGTATCAATCAACGTGAAGTTTTACGAGACGCGCTATCAACCATGTTGCATCACAAAGGCTCTTATCTATTAGAAGTTATGGTGGGTAAAGAAAACAATGTGTTCCCAATGGTACCGCAAGGTTGTAGTGTAAGCGAAATCAGATTAAAGTAACAAATTCTATCATTAAAAATTCCCTCCGGGGTTGGCTATGAATAAACAAGAATTTACCATCACCGTATACACCGAAAACCATATTGGTTTATTGGTTCGTATCGCTACGATGTTCTCTCGTAGAAAAATCAATATCGAAAGTTTAAATACCTCTCCTTCCGAAGCAGAAGGCATCCACCGTTTTACCATCGTGATCAATGAGTTTGAAGAAGTGGTAAGAAAACTGGCTCGCCAAATTGAGAAACAAGTAGAAGTATTAAAAGCATATTACAATACGAACGATGAGATCGTTTGGCAGGAATTAGCATTGTATAAAGTATCAACCGACGAGATCGCTGAAAAAGCAAAAGTAGAAAGGTTGTTACGTGAGCATGGTGCTAGAGCAGTAGTGATCCGTAAAGACTATACCATTTTCGAAACAAGCGGACATAGAGAAGAAACAGATAAGCTGGTAGAGGTATTGGCTCCTTATGGATTAATAGAATTTGTAAGAAGTGCAAGGGTTGCGATCATTAAAGCTTCACATGGCTTCCACGAAAAATTAAGAGAGTTCGAAGAAGCAATGCCGGGCGAAGAACAAGTAGAAAACGAATTCCTGAATAAACAGGAAGGGATATTCACTATGTAGTTTTAATCATCCATAAAAATATTCATCAACAAAACCAAGATCTCAAAGATTTAGGAAAACAAAACAAAACAAATGGGCAATTATTTTAACACACTATCACTAAGAGAAAAATTAAATCAATTAGGCGTTTGTGAATTCATGGACAAATCTGAATTTGCTGATGGCGTTGATAAATTAAAAGGAAAGAAAATAGTGGTTGTTGGTTGTGGCGCACAGGGTTTGAACCAAGGTTTAAACTTACGCGACTCAGGTTTAGATGTTTCTTACACTTTGCGTAAAGAAGCGATCGAAGCAAAACGTCAGTCATGGAAATCTGCAACTGAAAACAATTTCAAAGTAGGCACTTACGAAGAATTAATTCCTACTGCCGATCTAGTAATTAACCTAACTCCAGATAAACAGCATACTTCAGTAATCACTGCCATCATGCCTTTGATGAAACAAGGTGCTACGCTTTCTTATTCTCACGGTTTTAATATCGTAGAAGAAGGTATGCAAATCCGCAAGGATATCACTGTAATTATGGTGGCTCCAAAATGCCCGGGTTCTGAAGTTCGTGCAGAATATCAGCGTGGCTTTGGTGTACCTACTTTAATTGCAGTTCACCCAGAGAACGATCCAGAAGGAAAGGGTTGGGAATATGCAAAAGCATATTGCGCAGGTACTGGCGGACATAGAGCTGGAGTATTAAAATCCTCTTTCGTTGCAGAAGTGAAATCAGATCTAATGGGAGAGCAAACCATTCTTTGTGGTTTGTTACAAACAGGATCTATTCTTTGCTTCGACAAAATGGTTGAGAAAGGAATTGATAAAGGATACGCTTCTAAATTAATTCAATACGGATGGGAAGTGGTGACCGAAGCTTTAAAACAAGGCGGTATCACTGCCATGATGGATCGTTTATCGAATCCGGCAAAAGTAAAAGCATACGAATTGTCGGAAGAATTGAAAGACATTATGCGTACCCTATTTCAAAAGCACCAAGACGATATCATGAGCGGAGAATTTTCTAAGACCATGATGGAAGACTGGGCTAATAACGATAAAAACTTATTGACGTGGAGAGCGGCAACAGGTGAAACTGCTTTTGAAAAAACACCAGCAGGCGATGTAAAAATTGCTGAGCAAGAATATTTCGACAATGGTTTATTGATGGTGGCTTTTGTTCGTGCCGGTGTTGAGTTGGCATTTGAAACAATGGTTGAATCTGGTATCAAAGAAGAATCAGCATACTATGAATCATTACACGAAACACCATTGATCGCAAACACCATCGCTCGTAAAAAATTATTCGAAATGAACCGTGTCATTTCTGATACGGCTGAATATGGTTGTTATTTATTTGATCATGCATGTAAGCCATTGTTGGCCGATTTCATGAAGAAAATTGATACTGATGTGATCGGTAAAAATTTCAACGCTGGCATTGATGCGGGTGTTGACAATAAAGTGATCATTGCAGTAAACGAGGTTTTACGTTTCCACCCAGTTGAAATTGTGGGAGCTGAATTGCGTAGTGCAATGACTGATATGAAAACAATTAGTACTGTAGCATAATAATTGCAGATTTTAAAGTCGGGCCCAAACCTATGATAACATTGCAAACCAATATCAATTCTGAAAAGGATGAGCAAGTAATTGCCAATGGGTTTGGGCTTGACTTTAGTGCTGCAGTAATCAGATTGAAGGGTGTGATCAATAGAACACCATTGTCTTACAATCATAACCTTTCAAGAAAATACCAATGCGATGTGTTTTTAAAAAGGGAAGACCTTCAAATTGTTCGTTCTTATAAATTAAGGGGTGCTTATAATATGATGAGTGCCTTGTCAAAAGACATTCTTTCAAAAGGTGTAGTATGCGCCAGCGCCGGAAACCATGCACAAGGTTTTGCCTACAGTTGCAAAAAATTAAAAACAAAGGGCGTTGTATTTATGCCCATCATCACTCCAAATCAAAAAGTAAGTCAGACCAAAATGTTTGGCGAAGATTTTATTGAGGTCAAACTAGTTGGAGATACTTTTGATGATTGTGCAATTGCAGCAAAGAAATATACTGAAGAAAATGAAATGACATTCATCCCACCATTTGATGATTTGAGGATCATTGAAGGACAGGCAACGGTTGGGGTTGAAATATTAGAAGATGCTTCAGATATTGATTTTGTATTTGTGCCTATTGGTGGAGGCGGACTAAGCGCGGGTGTGGGTGCCTATTTTAAAACATTCTCTCCAAAAACAAAGATCATCGGACTGGAGCCAGAAGGTGCACCTTCTATGAAAGAGGCATTAAAAGCTGGGCATCCAGTTGTGCTAGACGAAATAGAACGATTTGTAGATGGTGCTGCTGTAAAACGGGTTGGCGATATCCCATTTAAAATTTGTAAAGAAGTTTTAGATGATATGCACTTAGTTAATGAAGGGCATATTTGTTCGTCGATCTTAAAATTATACAACGAAGACGCCATTGTGGTTGAACCCGCTGGCGCTTTGTCGATCGCTGCATTGGATGATTATGCAGAAACTATCAAAGGAAAAAAAGTGGTTTGTATTGTAAGTGGTGGCAATAATGATATCGACAGAATGCAGGAGATCAAAGAAAGATCACTGCAGTTTGAAGGATTGAAACACTATTTTTTAATTCGATTCGCACAACGGCCCGGTGCTTTAAAAGAATTTGTGAACCATGTACTTGGTCCGGATGACGACATTACCAGATTCGAATACATGCAAAAGCATAATAAGGAAACTGGGCCAGCCTTAGTGGGTGTAGAATTAAAAGCGCGTGGGGATTATGATGTACTGGTGGCTAATATGAAGCGGTATCATATCAATTTCACAGAACTCAACAAAAACGATAATATTTTCGGCTATCTGGTTTAGAATAGAGAATAATAATTATCTTAGCAACTCGAGATTGAAAATGAACGTAGCACAAAAACATATTATCACTTCTACTTCAACAGCTTCTACGCTGCTTGCTGCTACAACATTTACAACAACTACTACGACCCTGTAAGGGGTTGTTATTTCCATATCATCCATGGGCTGAACTAACAGCTGTTATCAAAAAGAGTTGATCGTTTTCAAAATCTTCCTTCGGGAATAAGAAATAAACCTATGCAAGTTTTAAAATTCGGTGGTAGTTCTGTAGCAAATGCTATAAACATGAATAAAGTTGTAGCCATAGTAGTTGAGGCTGCTAAAAAAGAAGCTACATTATTAGTGGTTTCTGCAATGGGTGGTGTTACAGATAGCTTGATCAATACGGGAACATTAGCAGAATCTGGCGATGAATCTTACAAAAACATTTTGAAAGATCTGGAGCAAAAACATTTAGATGCTGTAAGAGATTTATTGCCCATTCAACAACAGAGTGCCACACTTAGTCAGGTGAAACAAAAATTCAACGAGTTAGAAGCTATCAGTGATGGTATTTTTTTACTGGGTGAATTGTCAGACCGTACGAAAGATAAGATGGTAAGCTACGGAGAATTACTTTCTTCATTGATGATTGCAGCTAAGTTAAAAACCGCTAACGATGCAGCGCTCTGGGTAGATTCACGACTATTAATTCGAACTAATTCAAATCATGGTAATGCATTTGTTGATATAGCGATCACTACCGAAAATGTAACAGGATTCTTTAATAGCAATGCTGCAAATGTTTATATAGCTCCTGGGTTTATAGCAAGTGATGCTCATGGTCATACCACCACATTAGGAAGGGGTGGCTCAGATTATACTGGCGCTATTTATGCAGCGGCATTAGAAGCATCTGTTTTAGAAATTTGGACCGACGTAAGTGGGATGATGACTGCAGACCCAAGACTGGTCAATAATGCAAGACCCATTCATCGGATCTCTTATCAGGAAGCAATGGAACTATCTCATTTTGGGGCAAAGATCATTTATCCGCCAACTATTCAGCCAGTAATGAAACAGAATATTCCAGTATGGATCAAGAACACTTTTGCTCCAGATGAATATGGCACACTTATAGAAAATAGTTCAGCACATACCGATAATATTATTCGAGGCATCTCTTCGATCAATAAAATTAGCTTGCTCAGTTTAGAAGGAAGCGGCATGGTGGGTATCCCGGGGTTTTCCAAACGTTTGTTCGAAGCACTTGCCAACGAAACTGTGAATGTTATTTTAATTACCCAGAGTTCTTCTGAACATTCTATCTGTGTAGGTATTAACGAATCTGAAACAGCCAAAGCAAAACGCGCCATTGATCATGCTTTTAGTTTTGAAATTCAAAGCGGGAAAGTAGAACCACTAAAAGTTGAGAAAGGTTTATCCATTGTGGCTTTAGTGGGTGAACAAATGAAAAGTCACCCAGGTATCAGCGGTAAAATGTTTGGCGTACTTGGAAGAAACGGGATCAATGTAAGAGCTATTGCTCAGGGTTCTTCAGAAAAAAACATTTCTGCAGTACTATCTGCATCGGATGTACAAAAAGCAATTAACGTTTTACACGAAGAATTTTTTGAAACTACTTATAAACAGCTCAACTTATTTATTGCAGGAACTGGAAATGTTGGTAGTAAACTATTAGCACAAATTCAAAAGCAATATCAATACTTACAAGATAATCTTCGCTTACAAATTAGAATTGTAGGTTTAGCAAATAGCAAGAATAATTTGATCAACGAAGAAGGAATTGATCTGAGTATTTGGAAAGATCAATTGGCGGGTTCATCAAAAGGCAGCATCCACGATTTTGTAGAAGTGATCAGAAAACTGAATTTACGTAATAGTGTGTTTGTTGATGTTACTGCCAATGCAGATGTTGCATCAATTTATACTAAACTATTAGAAAAGAGTATTTCTGTGGTGGCTTGTAATAAAATTGCTTGCTCATCCTCTTATGCTTCTTATCAAAATTTAAAATCATTGGCGCGAGAATTCAACGCCTTATATCTCTATGAAACCAATGTTGGCGCTGGTTTGCCTGTGATTGGCACTTTGAACGATCTATTGAGAAGCGGTGATCAGGTTAGTAAGATACAAGCGGTGCTTTCAGGTACACTCAATTTTGTGTTCAATAATTATGATGGCACCAAGCCATTTGCACAAGTGGTACGTCAGGCTCAGGATGAAGGATATACTGAACCAGATCCACGTTTAGATTTGGGGGGCACTGATGTCATGCGTAAGATCATGATCTTAGCTCGTGAAGCCGGACAAAAACTAGAAATGGAAGATATCAGTAATGAATATTTCTTACCGGCATCTTGCTTTGAAGGATCGGTTGCAGATTTTTATGCGGAGATGGAAAAACAGGAAGCACATTTCAAAGCAATCTATGAAGCAGCGGCAGCAAAGAATTGTAAGTTGAAATTTGTAGCCAGTTATGAAAATGGAAAAGCTTCTGTTGGCTTACAACATATCCCTGCTAATTCAGATTTCTATCATTTATATGGTAAGGATAATCTGGTCTTATTCTTTACCGAACGATATCCAGAACAACCATTGGTGATCAAAGGGGCCGGAGCCGGTGCAGAAGTAACCGCATCTGGTGTATTTGCAGATATTATTCGTGTTGCAAGAGTGTAAATTGAATTTTTTAAAGAAGAAAGTTTATGAGCGATATATATAAAGGTTTGGATCTTGATCGGGTAGTGAAAATTCATTCACCAGCAACCGTTGCAAATATGGTCTGTGGGTTTGATGTGTTAGGATTTGCGGTGAACGAACCATACGATGAAATGCAGATTCGCTTTTCAAATAAACCTGGTATCACCATCATTAATGATGACGAATACGATCTGCCTACAGAACCCGAAAAAAATGTTGCAGGTGCAGCACTCATTGCCTTAATGGATGAAATTGAACCTGGTTTTGGTTTTGAATTAACGATCAAAAAAAATATCAAACCAGGAAGCGGTGTAGGATCAAGTGCGGCAAGTGCAGCAGGTGCGGTAGTTGCAGCCAATCGTTTGTTGAACGACCGATTTGATCAGGAAACGCTTGTTCGATTCGCTATGAACGGCGAAAAATTAGCATCTGGTGTGAAGCATGCTGATAATATTGCGCCTTGTATTTATGGAGGTGTTACTTTGATTCGCAGCATTTTTCCTTTAGATATCATTGCTTTAACCGCACCCGTTTTATATGTAACCATCGTACATCCGCAAATTGAAGTAAAGACCTCAGACGCAAGAAGCATACTCAAACACAAAGTGTTGTTGAAAGATGCCATTAAACAATGGGGCAATATTGCTGGATTAGTAGCAGGCTTATTAAAATCTGATTACGAATTAATTGGCCGCTCATTAGAAGATGTGATCATCGAACCTGTGAGAAGTATACTCATTCCTGGCTTTGATCTTGTAAAACAAAAAAGCAAGGAAGCTGGTGCATTGGGTGGTGGTATTTCAGGAAGCGGACCCTCTATTTTTATGTTGAGTAAAGATGAAGCAACAGCGATTGCGGTTGAAAAAGAAATGCAATTGATTTATGAAAATCTAAGATTAGATCACCATACTTATGTAACTACCATGAATCATAACGGTGTTCAATTTGTATAAAATTAATTCTGACAATGAACTATTATAGTCTCAATAAAAATACAGCTAATGTAGATTTTCGGGAAGCAACCATTAAGGGTCAGGCTCCAGATAAGGGTTTGTATTTTCCCGAATCAATTCCTAGTGTTGCTGCAGATTTGATCAAAAATATAAGCGGTTATTCGAAAGAAGAATTGGCATTCGAGATCATGTTGCCTTATGTAGGCAACACGATTTCTAAAACAGATCTACAAAAAATTGTTGCAGAAACTATCAACTTTCCTTTTCCACTTGTGGCTGTAAATAGGGAGATCTATTCTCTAGAATTATTCCATGGACCAACCCTTGCATTCAAAGATGTGGGTGCACGTTTTATGAGCAGGTGTTTAGGCTATTTCTCTACGCAACAAAAAAACAAAGTAACGGTACTGGTTGCAACTTCGGGTGATACTGGGGGTGCAGTTGCGAATGGATTTTTAGGTGTGGAAGGAGTAGAAGTTGTGATCCTTTATCCGTCTGGTAAAGTGAGTCCAGTGCAGGAATTGCAGTTAACTACATGCGGACAAAATATCAAAGCCCTAGAAGTAAAAGGCAGTTTTGATGATTGTCAGGCAATGGTGAAAGACGCATTCATGGATGTAGATCTAAACAATCATCTCACACTTACTTCGGCAAATAGTATCAATGTAGCAAGATGGCTACCACAACAATTGTATTATTTCTTTGCTTATCAACAATGGATCAAGGAGCATGATACAGCACCTGTAATATCAGTGCCTAGTGGCAATTTTGGAAATATCTGTGCTGGATTATTAGCACATGTGAGTGGTTTACCTGTAGAACATTTTATTGCAGCTTGCAATGTAAATGATGCGGTACCAGAATATTTGAGAACAGGAAATTATCAATCTAAAAAAGCGGTGCCCACTATTTCTAATGCAATGGATGTAGGTAGTCCGAGTAATTTTGTACGAGTTCTAGAATTATTTCAGAACAATTACCAAACTATCAGCGAAAAAATATCTGGTTACACAGTAAGTGATGAGATCACCAAACAAACCATTGCCGAAGTATATCAAAATGATCATTACTTATTAGATCCACATGGTGCAGTGGCGTATTATGCATTAGCAGCATACCAAAAATCAAATCCAGAAAAAAAGGGAATGATCTTAGAAACAGCACATCCAGTAAAGTTCCCAGACACTGTAGAAAAGGTAATAAGCAAAACCATAGAGATACCAGAATCAGTTAAACCCTTATTCACTAAAGAAAAGCAATCGGAATTGATCAGCCCAAATTTTTCAGCCCTGAAAAATTGGCTATTAAGTCAATAAACATAAATGAAGAATGGGCGCAGCCCTTACCCCGTCCATTCTTCACTTTTCACTTTTATCTTTTCACTTCTTCTTCCTCCACTCTTCACTCTTATCTCTTCACTTCTTCCTCCATTTTTCACTTTTCACTTTTATCTTTTCACTTCTTTCTATTTCAACCCCCAACTTCCTCGAATCTTCGCCTTCACTAATAGATTCGCTTCCTCATCATTTTTAAATTGCTCTTTCATCGGGTCCCATTCCAAATTTCTTCTTGTTTGGTAAGCTATATTGGCAAGGCAACAAACCGAGCTTGTTCTATGTCCAGTTTCCACATCGCAAATTGGTTGAACACCTGTTTTAATTCCATCTAACCAATTCTGATAATGATTTGTACTATTATATAATCTTATTTCATTTGGTTGAATAGTAGCAGTTGCAATATTTTTAGGATTGCTATCTAAGTATTCCCTTGAAATATCAATGGTTCCTTTTTCACCAATAAAGCGTACGCCTAATCCTCTGCCAAAATCAACATGTTTCATCACAACCCCATTCGCATAAATCATTTCTAATCCTTTCAATTCATTTCCCTTTGGTGGGTTGAATGAAATTGGACCTGAATGATCCATACCCAATGCCCACTGTGCAATATCAAACATATGCGCACCCCAATCACTAATACCACCACCACCATAGTCTTTATAAGAACGCCAATGCGGATAAATATCCTGTTCAACTGGTGGAGATAATTCAGAATGATATGGATTGTATACTGCTGGCCCAACCCAACCTTCCCAATCTAAGTTCGGAGGAGTAGACATCGGAGTCAAATTGTATGCAATACTAGGGTCACCCACATTTACCAAGACCTCTTTGATATTGCCAATATATCCATTGCGAACAAGTTCACAAGCCTGATGGAAATTTTTCCATGAACGCTGCATGCTACCTACTTGCAATACCACTTTGTTTTTGTGAACGGCGTTTACCATTGCTCGGCCTTCTTCAATAGAATGCGCCATTGGTTTTTCAACATATACATGTTTACCTGCATTAGCTGCCATTACTGTCATGACCGCATGCCAATGATCTGGTGTGGCAATAACAACAGCATCTATATCTTTTCGCTCTAACAATTCTCTAAAATCGCTATACCCTTTAAATCCTTTATACTCGCCCTTTTGCGCTGCCTCTGCATGGATCTTCTCCGCAATTTTTTGGAAGGCAGCTAATTTTTGAGCATCTACATCTGATCCGGCAACAGCTTGTGTGATGGATCTAAAACTATTGATCAGGCTCTTCGATTGTTTGCCTGTACCAATATATCCCAGACTGATGCGATCACTTGGCGCAAGAAATCCTCTACCCATTACAAAACGTGGAATGATGGTAAAGCCGATTGCTGCTTTAAAGCCAGTCTGCACAAATGAACGGCGACTAACCGAATTGTTCTTAGTAGTCATATGGCGTTGATTGAATAAGAAATTTACTTCATTCTAATGGCAAAAGAAAATATATTCGATAATCGCTATCTTCCTAATTCAATCCTACACTGCTTTATGCTAATAGCCAAAAAAGTCATGCTTATTTCCTTTCTTTCTGGCTTTGTATTTCTGACAGGAATAGCACAGATAAAAAAATCATTATCCCTAAAAGGTTTAAACGCTACCGTAGAAGTGTTAAGAGATCAATGGGGTGTGAATCATATTTATGCGCAGAACCAGCACGATCTGTTTTTTGCGCAAGGCTATTGTGCAGCGAAGGATCGGCTTTTTCAATTTGAGGTTTGGCGCAGACAAGCAACTGGAACTGTGGCAGAAATTTTGGGGGCAAGAGAACTCAAAAGAGATATTGGAACCCGTTTGTTCAAATACAGAGGCGACCTAAAAACAGAGTTTGATCATTACCATCCACAGGGTGAGGCAATTATCAACGCATATACTGATGGCGTAAATAGTTATGTTGATGAGGTATTATCGCATCCAGCATTACTACCGATTGAATTTAAATTGTTAAGAATATTGCCAGGCAAATGGACGCCAGATGTAGTGATCTCAAGACATCAGGGTTTATTAGGAAATATCACAGAAGAACTAAGCATTGGAAAAGCAGTATCAATAGCTGGTTCAGAAAAAGTAAAAGAACTGATGTGGTTTCATCCGAAAGATCCTGATCTGCATATCGATTCAGCTATTGATCAAAAACTATTGAACAATAATATTCTGGAGCTCTATAATGCTTATAGAAAAGAGATCGTTTTTGAAGTTGGTGATATCAATAAAGCAGAAGAAGATCCTGATGCGGTGATGAATTTATTGAATCAGTCAATTCCAAACTCCTATCAACCTGCGTTTGAACATGGCATTGAAGGTTCCAATAATTGGATCGTGAGTGGTAATAGAACCGCTAGTGGCCATGCAATGCTAGCAAATGATCCACACAGAAAAATAGCTTTGCCCTCATTGCGTTATATGGTACACTTAGTTGCTCCAGGTTGGAATGTGATTGGCGGTGGTGAACCTGAAATTCCAGGTGTATCTATTGGACATAATGAAGTAGGTGCATGGGGTTTAACCATTTACGAAACAGATGGAGAAGATTTGTATGTGTATGATTTAAATCCGAACAACCTCTCTCAATATTTTTACAAAGGGCATTGGGAAAAGATGCAAACTATTCAGGAAAAAGTTGCGGTGAAAAACAGTCAGCCGGAACTCGTTAATTTAAGATATACCATACACGGACCTGTTACTTACATTGATTCAATTCACCACAAAGCTTATGCTGTTAAATGTGCATGGCTTGAACCAGGTGGTGCACCATATATGGCATCCTTAAGAATTGATCAGGCAAAGAGCTGGGATAGTTTTAGAGACGCTTGCAGCTATAGTCATATTCCCGGCGAGAATATGATCTGGGCAGATACCGCAGGAAATATTGGATTGCAAACGGTGGGCATTATTCCTATTCGTAAAAATTTCAGCGGACTAGTTCCAATTCCAGGAGATGGCAGATATGAATGGCAGGGTTATTTACCCATCAAAGAAAGACCGCATCAATTAAATCCAGATAGAGGTTTTTTAGCAACTGCTAATCAAAATGTAACAGCTGCAGATTATACGCACTGGGATGCTGTTGGATATACATGGGCCGACCCATTTAGGGGCAACCGGATCAATGAAGTATTATCGAAGGATGATAAAATGACCATTGCAAAAATGCAGGCACTACAAACTGATTATTTTTCTTTACCAGCTCGCAGTTTGGTACCAATGCTTTTACCAATTGTATTTGAAAGATCATTAACGCAACAATCGATTGCTGAATTAAAGAGTTGGAATAATGTGTTAGATAAACAAAGCATTGCAGCATCGATCTATGCGATGTGGGAACGGCAATTAATGAAACAAGCTGCAAAACAATTTATCCCTGAAAATATTAAAGACTTAGTAAGCATTCAATTAACAAAATTGATAGGTTGGCTAGAAAAACCTGATAGCAAATTTGGAGCCGACCCTATTAAAGGAAGAGATCAATTTCTCAAAATAAGTTTCGAAAATGCCATCGAAGAATTAGAAAAGAAGCTTGGATCTGATATATCTCAATGGCAATATGGTCAGGAGAAATTTAAACATATTACTCTTGCCCATCCATTAAATAGCATAGTAAACAAACCATTAAGAGACCAACTAAATCTGGGGCCAATGCCAAGAGGTGGTAATAGTCATACCCCCGGTTCTACTGGTGGTGCAGATAATCAATTGAGTGGTGCCAGTTTTCGATTTATTGCTGATGCGGGCAATTGGGATGATGCTGTGATGATCAATACCCCAGGACAATCTGGAGATTACAAAAGTGACTTTTATAAAAACCTTTTCCCTTTCTGGGCAAATGATCAATATTTTCCTGCCTACTATTCTAAGGATAAAATATTGAAAACGGTTCGAGAAAAAACGTTACTCAATCCCATCAAAAAATAAACGAAATTTGAAGCAGATTCAACTTCAAATTTTTTTTATGCGATTATTGACTTGTCTACTAATTGCATTGCTATTACATACTGCTAGCATTGCGCAAACAAAAACTTATTGTAACCCCATCAATATCGATTATGGCTATTGTCCCATCCCAAATTTTGTGGAGCAGGGAAAGCATCGGGCAACAGCAGATCCTGTAATAACAGTATTCAAGGGAAATTATTATTTGTTCTCTACGAATCAGTGGGGCTATTGGTGGAGCCCCGATATGGTGAAATGGAATTTTATTCCACGAAAATTTTTGAAGCCATGGAATAAAGTATATGATGAATTATGTGCTCCTGCTACACTAGTATTAGGTGATACACTATTAGTGATTGGTTCAACTTATGAAAAGAATTTTCCTTTATGGATGAGTACCAATCCTCAGAAAGACGAATGGAAAGAGGCCGTTGATTCATTTCAGGTAGGTGCATGGGACCCCGGGTTTTTTCTGGATGATGATAATCGATTGTATATCTATTTTGGGTCGAGTAATTTATATCCTACATACGGACAAGAAATTGATCGTCACACACTCCAACCGATTGGTGAAAGAAAAGAACTATTAAAATTGAATGATAAAATTCACGGATGGGAAAGATTTGGAGAGTATCATGATAATACTTTCCTGAATCCATTTATTGAGGGTTCTTGGATGAACAAATACAATGGAAAATATTATTTACAATATGGCGCACCCGGTACAGAATTCAGTGGCTATGGTGATGGTGTATATACTGCAGATCATCCGCTCGGACCATTTACTTATCAATCTCACAATCCGTTTTCTTATAAACCCGGAGGCTTCGCCAATGGTGCGGGGCATGGTGCAACCTATCAGGATCTATTCAAACAATGGTGGCATGTTTCTACGATCGTAGTATCAACAAAAAATAATTTTGAACGCAGAATTGGTATCTGGCCAGCACAGATTGATAAAGATGGGGTTCTTTCTACTAATACCGCTTATGGCGATTACCCACATTATATTCCAAATGCGAAGGCAGATCATAGTGCAAGTCAGTTTACAGGATGGATGCTCTTAAATTATAATAAACCGATTCGAGTTTCATCAACACTAGGTGGTTTCCATGCGAATCTTGCCAATGATGAAAATATAAAAACCTACTGGTGTGCGGCAACTGGGAATAAGGGAGAATGGATCGAATCTGATCTAGGTGCCATCAGCACAGTACATGCGATTCAAATTAATTATGCGGATCAGGATGCAGAAACGATGGGCAAGGTTGCAGGGTTATACCATCAATATAAATTGTATGGTTCGAATGATGGAAAAAATTGGACCGTCTTAGTTGATAAAAGCAAGAATCAAACGGATGTGCCTCATGAGTATCTCAGTTTCGATAAGCCGATTGAAACAAGGTTTATCAAACTCGAAAATATACATATGCCATCAGGCAAATTTGCAATTAGCGGGATCCGTGTTTTTGGAAAAGTAAAAGGATCGGTTCCAGATGCGGTGCAGCATTTTGTAGTTTTAAGAGGAGATACTGAGAGAAGGAATTCTTGGTTAAAATGGCAGGTGAATGATAAGGCAACTGGCTATATGATTTATACAGGAACGGCGCCAGATAAATTATATACGAGCATGATGGTATTGGGTGCCAATGAATATTATTTCTCTTCGATGGAAAAAGACCAACCCTACTATTTTCAAATAGAACCCTTCAACGAAACTGGCATTGGAAAAAGAACTGCTGTCATCAAAGTTGATTAAGCCATCCTTTAAATTTGATTTTCAATAATAAATTTCATCAAAGCACCAGGAGAATTCAGTTTTAGTTTTTGCATGATATTTTTTCGATGCGTCTCAACTGTGTAAACACTTAGATGGAGGTTTTGAGCAATCTCCTGATTCGTCATTTCGTTTTTAATGAGCTGAATAATTTCCCTTTCTCTTTTAGTGAGATTGAACTGCGCTAAAAATTTATCGTTCACTAAAAATTCGCCAGGTGCAGGCTCTTCATGATGTGGCGTTGCAAAAACCGAACCCGAATTAACCATTTTAATGGTTTGGATCAATTCGTCTTGTTGACTACTTTTCAAAAGATACCCATTAGCTCCTTTTAGTTTAGCTTCTTTAATAATGGCATCATCAAAATAACCTGATAGCATTACAATTTTAACCGATGGATAAGACTGTTTGATGTACTTGATTGTTTCAAGTCCATTCATCTTCGGCATATTAATATCTAATAATATTAAATCAGGATTAGTGGTAGGAAGCATTTCTAATACTTCTCTGCCATTATTGGCAATACCACAAAGTTCAAAATCAGGTTCTCTACGAAGCATCATAGACAAACCCTCAATGAATAATGGATGGTCATCGGCCAGCATTATTCTAATTTTTACGTTTTCGGAGATTGGCATTGTTTAACTGTGTTTCAGTTACTCTTTAAATGTACAAACTACTTTGTATATAAAGATACGCACTTGGCAAGAGATTCAGTTTATTAAAAAAATATATGCGTAAAAGGGCTTTTTTACCCCAAATAAAAAGCTAAAAAGGGTTAAAAACCAGAAAAATACAAGGTTGTTAGTATTTCCACAGCGGATGCAGGATTTTAGTTTTGTTCTATCCTTTTGATCCGGCTATTGAAACTAACTCAAAGCAAAATTTTTAAAAATCGGCGGCTGTGATGTGGTATTACAACTACATTTTAAAGCTGCCTAGCCTTACAAAGCAGGCGGTTTTTAGTAAAGAAATTTGTGAAGATTTAGTAGCAAAATCAATAAAAAGCAGGCTTTTAAAAAACCCGCTAACACCCCTTAACATGAAAAAAAATCTACTTAGACTCTTTATCCTGACTCTTTTAACTTTTGGGATATCAGCAGTAAACGCTCAGTTTCAATATGTTACATCGTATGACGGCGATGGTAGACCAACAAAATTGGTCAGTCCTTCCGACGTGATCTCACCAAAAACTTTGGCAAATATTTTAGCCACTTTACCTGAATACAGGTCTATTCCGGTTTATAATCCACGACTTTTAGCTGATGGCCGTCCTGAAAATATCAGTTTATCTGCTGCTTCAGACGTTTGGGTGAGTTTTGTGTATGAAGGCGCTAATTTTAAAAATGCGATTGGGTATTATACTTATCCTACCAATGCCCCTTTAAATGTAGCTCCAGCTTCAAGCGATATTCATATCTTTTTTGAAAACGCCAATATGGGCGGTTATGGCGGTGCCATGTCTGCAGGTGATAAGGTATATCTTGGAAAATTTCCTGCAAATACTACCATTGCGTTTGTATTAATTGCTGATGCATTTGATTATTCAAAAGCAATTGTTACTGAAGGCAAATACAAAATATTTTCAGATTCTCGTTTTAATCCTGAAACTGATGTTACAAAAAGAAAACATACAGTTACTTTATACGATACAGTTACTTCGAAATTTTTAATTGGTTTTGAAGATACCCGTAGAGATCAAGGAAGCGATGAGGATTTTAATGATGTTGTTTTCTTTTCAACTGTAAATCCAGTTGAAAATGTAGAACATAGAGATAGTATCCCATGCTTAACACCAGATGGAAGTATTTCTTTTTCTGGAAATAGCGGTGGTTTAGAAAGTAAAAGTTTGGGTGATGCAGTTTCTAGAAGAGTATTTAATAATGCGATCCATAGTACACAAGGTCCGATTGATTATAACAAATTAGCTAAGGTTCAGAACACTACCATTCGCAATGGCGCAATGGGTGTAAATGGCAATACAGCATTGAGCCTGGCTGATATCATGCCTTCAAAAATTTTAGATAGTGGTTATACTGCATATGTAAGTACTGCTGCAGATATCACTAGTATTACGAATGCAGTTGAAGTACGTTCGGTTGACTTTATCATCAACAACGAATGTAGGGCTGTAGCATTTGCTACCAAAACCCTGAATCAAATGTATGATCATACTAAACCAATTTGCGACCGTTTAAAAGGTGCAGAATTATTAGGAATGGACAACTTCAGCTTGAACGGTTTGAATTTTGTTCGATATACATTATTGCAGCCAACAGGAAATATCGAATATTCTATTAGTTTTTCAGTAGGCAAAAAAGCAGGACGCAATAGTTTTAGTTTTCAATCAAATTGGTTGAACAAAGATTATATAGCAGAAGACACTTTATATAACTATCAGGTGTGGGCTGCAACGCCATATTATTCTATTGACATGACCCTTGATATCTTGAACAAGTTGAACAACATTATGCCAGTTCAAGCTTTGAACCAAGGAACTGCATTACCTAAAACATATATTGTTTCTGGTAAAAGAGAAGGAACGAACCTGAACTTTAATATTAATAATACCACAACTGCAGCGAGTGGATATTTTCTGATCGAAGAAAAACAATCAGAAAAGTCAACTACTACAACTACCAAAACAGTACCAGTTTCTGTTTCAGCAAATGGCAAGACCAGTGCAACTGTTCCTGTAAGTGATTCTTATGAGGCAACCATTAGTTTGTACTTGAATAATAAATTACAAGATGTGGTGTTCATGGCTGATGGAAGTTGGAATATCGATTATAATAAGAATACAACTGTTATCAAATCATATAATGTAACCAACGATACCACTGTCAATGCCGTTTCAAAAGATGAGTTACCAGTATTTCGTAATGTAGCAGTTGAAGCTACCACCAGTGACTTTGTTACAGTTTACAAATTATTAAAAGGTGGTGGAGCAGAGCAAGATCTAACAGCCTATAAAACATTGAAGTTTACTGCTAACGCTACTGGTGCAAATATGCGTATTACATTGATAAAAGCCGGTGTTACCAACTGGTCTGACCAATACAGTTATTATTTACCAGTTTCATCTACATCAAAAGAATATACAATTAACCTGAGCGATTTTAAATCAGATACGAATAAGAATCCTTTTGTGGCAAATGATATTACTGCTGTCTTCTTTGCTCTTGAAACAGGTAAAAACACTTCAACTGCGATTTCTGCTTCAATCAGTAAAACATCTTTCAGTAAATCATTAACCACTAGTTCAAATACTATTGAAACTAAAGATGTGCAATTATATCCTAATCCATCAAAAGGAAGATTTGTTGCCAGCTTTAAAGCAGATAATGCAGGTAGCGTTACCTTAAAAGTAACAGATGCTAATAGCGGAAGGTTAATGTTCAGCAAAGCAGTGAGCACTGTAAAAGGCGATAACAACGTACCAGTAGAATTAACTCAATCAATCAACACTAACATATACATCCTCTCAATAGATGCAGAGGGTACAAAGTATTTACCTAAGAAACTAATAGTACAACAATAGTCAAGATTTTTTTTATTTATGTTGGTGAAGGGTAGGCAGGAAGGGATTCCTGCCTTTTTTTGTCCCTACCTTAACGGAGCATGTAAGTTTATTTGTTGCATTGAAGTAATGCTTATTTTTAAGAATTGTGAGGATGCAAAACATAAATAAATGTCGAAAGATTCGTTTAAAATAACAGTACATATGGTAGCAAGTCTTGACGGCATTATTGCCAAAAAAGACAATAGTGTTTCCTGGTTTGAAACAACAGACAATTATGACAAAGGTGTATCGGGAGAGGATCCTGAAGCATTTTTAAAAACAATTGACTGTTATATCATGGGAGCTCGTACCTATGAACATGCATTAGAACTATCAAAAACATACGGATGGGCATATGGAGAAACACCAACAATTGTTGTTACAAACAAAAAATTTCCAAATAACAAGTCAAATATTGAGTTTTACGCTGGAGATTTAAACCAACTTGTAACTGATCAGCTCAAACCAAAATATCAACATGTTTGGTTAGCAGGAGGTGCATCACTTGCCAAAGATTTCATTCGTTTAAAATTGGCAGATGAAATAAGGATATCCATTTTACCAATTATTTTGGGTGAAGGAACTGTTTTTTTAGATCAGATTGGAGAAGAACAAAAATTACATTTAAAAGACGTTACTGCTTACAAAAACGGTATGGTTGAACTTTGTTATGAAATTATAAAAGACTTAGGAAATTCCAGCAAGTAGAACTAGTCTGTTTCAAAACAGTTCTTTTTTAATTTATTTTCATCATTGCCAATTCATTACCGCTAATATCTGCGATCGAATAACGTTTAACCTCATTAATTTTCATCTCATCAAGTACTTTTACAAGATCTCCGTAGTTTGAAATATCGGAAGGTTTTATGATCACAAAAAAGTCTTTATCTTTTGTATTGGCCTTTTTTTTAAGAATCAGATCACGCATTACTTTTAGATTAGATTCTTTAAAGTTAGAAGCCGTTAACTGTCCCTCATAGTAATACATCAAACCATTTGAAACTGGTATTAATGTTAAGGCTCCGCTTTCTTTCACAGACATTGGATCGCCTTTTTCGTCAGTTAAAAAAAGCCGCATTGCTTTTGGTTCGCTCATAGAAGTAGTAAATATAAAAAATGTGATTAGTAAAAACCCTAGGTCTACCATTGGTGTCAGGTCTACTCGCGTAGAAAGCATATGACGCTTGGAGCTTATTGATCCACGGTTTTGCGCATTTGATTTGACATTTATTTCAGCCATATAATTAGCTTTATTCTTAAGATGCGTTATTCAATAAAATCCACAAATAAAAAATCAAATGAGTAAATTACATAAACAAATTGTAAGATTTATGAAACATATAACCCCCTTGATTTTTAGCGCCGTTCTATTTTGTTCATGTGGTACAAGCCGACCAATAGTAAACAGTTCTGATGCTGTTACAACCAATAATGATACAGTCATTACCCAGTCTTTATTCAACGACAAAGCTTCAACCGTTTCAGAAGAAAATATTCAGAAAATACTTAGCGGAACTTATAAACTGCCTGAGCAATTACGTGTAGCCATTGTGAGGCTTGAACCAACGGCACAGGTTAAACGCTATTATTGGAATTATGCTAGTGATGAACAATACCTAAAAACGCAACAATCTTATTTAGATCAGTTCGCAGAAAAGTTTAAACAATCGCCTCGTGTAACAAAATTTTCCATTATTCCAGATCTTCTAATTTCCAAGACACCAACTTTTACAAATATTAGAGAAGCAGCAGTTAGAATGCAGGCAGATATAGTTGTAATCTATACCATTTCTAGTGATCTATATTCTAAATACAAATTTTTCTCAAAGCCAGATATCAAAGCTTTCGCAACAACTCAATTGATTGTGTTAGATGTTAAGACAGGATTGATTCCATTTTCAACGATCGTTACAAAAGATTATTTGTCGCAAAAGAAAAAAGAAGAGCTTGACAATGCAGAAGCAGCAACTCGTATTCAGAACGAAGCTGTTGTTTTAACCATTAATGAAATAGGTCAAAAAATTGCTGGCTTTCTTACTGATAAATAATGAACTGATATAAAAACAAAAGAGACCAGTATTAACCGGTCTCTTTTTAAACTAAACTAACGCTATACTATTGCTTACTCAAACTACTTAGTGTAAATATTTGAAGTGTTACGATAACCGGCTCCTGTGTTAGAATACCAATCTTTGTATGACGCACCACCTGATGCAGCCCAGTCAAAGAAATGTAGGTATGCTGTATTGATCGCAGCTTGTTCGAGAGGGTATTTGAAATCTCCAGAGAAATTCAAAGCCCAAGGGTAATTTTTCTTAGTAACATAATAGATCCCTGCAGAAGGGTTTGTTGCATCATCATTGATTCCTAGCTTGGTTAAATCAGCTAAATCAGTAGGCAACGTACCTGGAAGGTGCACTTCCATTCCTCTCCTTGCATTACTGATCAAGAATGGATTGAATGGAGCACTTCCCAATGTGCTTGTAGAGATTGGTGAAACAAAACTGATAAACAAGCTTGAAGTTTCTCCGGTTGCTTTTGGAAGATCCATTGTAGTATTCACAAAATACGCTCCGTTTGAATTGTTGATCATGGTAGTTACATCATCGAAAGGAATGATCACTGCTTTCTTTTGTCCAGCTTCTGTTCCATTACCATTGAACTTAGTATAACCAGCTGTAATTTTTCCTCCCTTTACAGATTTAATTAAATCAGTACTAAAAGGAAACTGAACACCAAATCCATTTTTATAAGAGGCACCAGTAGCTATTGGTTTATAATTTGCTGTCATTTCAACCACTTGATTCTTTGCATTACTCACCATGATGTATTGATAAGAAACAACTAAGTCGTTCAAATCATAATCGCCTGAATTAGGGAACAAATCTTCATAAGCTAGTGTTGCCCAAGCATCTTTTGAAGGATAGTAATTGGTGTACGCACGCTCTGGATCAGTTGGATAATCATCTAAAATATCCAATACACCATCACCATCTGTATCAATTGGTTTTTCTGTTTCTTTCACACCATCCACTGAAATTGCAGTGAGCGGATTTGATGTTGCATAGATCATTAGATCATTGAAATCATTGTCTGAACCAGCATCTCTACGCATGTCTTCAAAGCCAATGATAAAAGTGTCTTTATATTTAAGAAGCACATTATGTCTTCTAAGTTCTTCTGTTTTTTCTGGATTTAAATTATCATTTGAGAATAGAGCAGTTGCTGTAGTATTTGTTTCTTTACCATTCCATGCATTTTGAAACAATACTAAACCAATGGTAACGCCGGCAGGAAATTTTCCGATATTTACTTTATCTCCTGAGATCATGGAACCACCACTACCTTTTAAACTTGCATTTGGAAATACAAATTTGATCTCTTTGATATCAGCAACTGTTTGTGGAGGATTCTTTGAATCATATACATAAAATCCAAGACTGTTTTTATAACCTGCACCTTCAAAAGTAAATGTCAACCAAACTTCTGCATCTTCAGTGATCACAATATTTGAAGTTGTTCCTGATGCAATATATTCAGGATGCAATTTTGGAACCTGTTTGGTTTCTG
>CAIYAG010000242.1 GCA_903924075.1 uncultured Bacteroidota bacterium
ACAATAGTTATTCAGCCCAGTTGAATAATTTGAAATTTCAAGAAAGATCTGGTTTAACAGTTGCTCATCTAAAAGCAAATATCCAATACTCCGAAAAAGTAACAAACATTTCTAATCTTGATCTTTCAACCACTGAGTCTTTTGTCAAAGCAGATCTACAAGCAAAATATGCATCAATTGCTTCATTTGAAAAAAACATTGGCGCTACTAAATTGGAAGCAAAATTCAAACAAATTCATATTGGTAAAAAGGATCTTCATTATTTGGGTTTAGACCAGCAAACAAACCCCTATCTACAAAAAATTCTAGCTTCCGATATTGATTTGAGCGGGATAGCAATTGGGCAAATTAATAACCTTTTGGTCAAAGATTTAAAATTTAGGAATAGTGGATTTGATATTAATTTGGCTGGAAAAATTGAAGGGCTTCCAGATCCGAATCATGTATTAACGAATTTGAAAATAAATTCAATCGAAGGTTCTGCTGAAAAATTAAAAGCCATTTTGCCTCCTGACTTGATTCCTGCCAGTATTTCAATTCCAGAAAAATTTATAGTAACTGGCAGGTTTAATGGTGGGGTAAAAGATCCAAAGTTTGATTTTTTATTCAAATCAACAGATGGTGATATTGCAATGAAAGGGTGGCTTAAAGAAATATCTTCTTCAGAAAAATATGCGTATGATCTATATGCAAAGACAGAGGGATTCCATATTGAAAAATTGCTAAAAGATAATATGTATGGTAAAACCAGCTTCGAATTAAAAGCAATTGGTAAAGGGATCTCTCCAAAAGAGCTAGACGCTAATGTTGATATTGTTTTGCCTGAAATATTCCTCAAGGGATACACCTATCATGACATGTCTTTTAAAACAAGTATCAGGCAGTCGGTTTTAGAAGTTGATTTAAATGCGAACGACCCAGCGCTTCAGTCAACTGGAATCTTGAAATATTCACTCGACAGTTTGCATCCCTCACTTTACAGCGACCTTAATATCTCAAAATTAGATTTACATCAACTTGGATTTAGTTCTGATAGTTTAGTGATTGAAACAGAAATCAAGGCAGACTTAGATCAGGTAAATCAAAATCATTTAAACGGAACTGTTTTTTTACCCGACTTGGTAATTAAGGCTAATGGTGAAAGAATTGATCTTGATTCATGCTATTTGAACAGTTCTTATAAGAATAGCATACAAAGATTAGAATTGAAATTGCCTTTTTGTAAAATGAGTATTGAAGGGAAATATCAAATTGCAAATTTGCCTGAAGTAACAAAGCAAATTTTATTCAGTTATTTGTCAAAGTCGACTCTCGAAAAAAATAAATTAGACTTGCCAGAATGTGTCGCTGAATTCGATTTTGGGCTTTATGATCATCCTGTATTACATAACTTATTTCCAGCGCTGGGTGATTTTAAGGGTTTAGGAATCAGTGGTAAACTGGATGCAAAAAAAAGAGGCTTATTTCTTTTAGGAATCATGCCATTTATTCAATACGACGGTATGCATGTTGATAGCACTTTTTTTACTACTGGAATTTATAATGATAGTTTACACCTCGATCTGATTTCGTCTAATATAAATTATAGTGCTCTTAATGTACACCATGCTTATTTATCTACACACGCTAAGGATGGCGCAATAAATTTGGGTATTAAAATATTTAATACCCAAGATGTTGTTACTTATGATATCAATGGAACAGTTGATAATGTTGGGAATTCTTTTTTGCTTCGTTTAAAAGATTCTCTACTCCTGAACAGTGAGCGGTGGTATACAAATCCGAATAATTCAATTCAATATGAAAACATAACATCTATCAATGCAAACTTGGAGTTGAGCGCTGGAATCAAAAAAGTTATGGCCAAGTCTGTTCCAAATTCTAAGGGATTCCCTATGAAATTGGAATTAGACGATTTTCCGATTTCTACTTTTACAAAAATCAACCAATCTGATACAGCAATGCTGGATGGGATCATCAATGGTTCTATCAGTATAGAACATGTGCAACCATTTAGATTTTTAGGGAATATGGAATTGGATAATATGACAACCTATGGAAATTGCATTGGATCAGTTCATATTGTTGCTGCAAATGATGCGAATGATAATATTCAGGCAAATATAAACTTGATGGGAAATGGTAATGCAGCTTCTCTAACAGCAATAGTAAAAGATGGGGGGGATATTGCTGGTTCATTGAAAGTAGATAGCTTGTCATTTTCCTCAGTTGGACCACTATTAAAAAAATACTTTTCCAATTTAACCGGCACTGCGAGCGGGGACATAAACTTTAGGGGAACAGTTTCTAAGCCCCTACTTAATGGTGAATTACTGGTTAAATCAGCAACTGCCATTTATAATGATTATAATACGTATGCTCGTATTGACACTGCCTTGATTTCTTTTAATGAAAAAGGAATACTGTTAAATGATTTAATGATAAAAGATAGTTTAGGAAACCTGGCAAAAATCAATGGATCTGTATTTACCCAAAATTATTTTGATTACAAATATGATCTGCAAATTGATACCGATCATTTCTTGGCTGTAAACAAAAAGCGGAATAAGGAACAACATATATACGGACCAATTAGTATTAGTTCTGATCTACAAATAATTTCCAAAAGAGACATTTTACTTGTAAGTGGTGACGTTGTGGTAGATGATAATTCAATTGTGAATTTTGAAATGGAAGATGAATCTGCCAATTTAGAAACAACAGAAGGAATCATTGAATATTATAATAGCTTAAAAAAACTGCCCGTTGTTCAAAAGCAAAAAGATGTTCACGAAATTGTATACAAAGAGAAACCATTGAAAATGGCATTTGACTTAAATCTTGAAATCACGAAGAAGTCAATTTTGAATATTATTTTAGACCAAGAAGGAGGAGACTATTTAAAAGCAAGTGGTGATGCTAGTTTATCGGTTAATGAGAATGAAAGCGGTAAAATGTCG
>CAIYAG010000243.1 GCA_903924075.1 uncultured Bacteroidota bacterium
CCAATTATTTTTCCATCTATATTAATCGTAATCTCAAATCCAATATCTTCCTTACTAAAGCCGTATGGTGGCACTTCGTTCGCGTTTGCCTTTGCAAGACGATCATAAAGTAATATCAATGACTGAAAAATCATGAGAACACCTCCTTCTGGCAATTTATAATCCCGTCTCGCATGATAGCACGGAAAAATTTAGGAGTCATATTATTTTTAAAATCAATATCATACAACATAAATCCTAAACTTTGTTCACCAGCTAACGGTGATTCAGGGATATTTTCGCACCACTCAAAATTGACTGGAAATTCACGACAACCAAAATATGGGCGATGAAAACATTGACCATTTTTAGCTCGTCTTGTAAAGATATCTAAATGCTTTCCTTCATTATTGTCCACAGTGTTAGTAAACTCAAAATGAGCTTCAATAATATATTCAACATTCCGTAATACTACTGATGATCTTTGTTGTCGTGTATCCGAGTCATCTGAAAAAATACAGATTGGGTAATTCCCACGCATATCAATATTATTTATACTTATTCTCTTTGAGACCTCATTACGGCGAATATTTTCGAAGCGAATAGGTTTTAAAACATGAATATTATCAATAGCCCAGCAAATTGCTGGCTTCCAGTAAATAGCTTCCAATATACCTCTTGCTGCTGAAGGTGTCATTACGTCATAAGATACCCTCTCCACCTTCATTTCTGGTCGAGTAAATAGTGCATAATCACCCCAGACACGTAATTTTATACCATAGCTCATTACTTGATGCTCCTTGGGTTAATGAATAAATGCATTCCCTTGTGGCGTCGAACATTTTAAACCAGTGTTACTTGAATACAGCACGTCTGATACTAATACTAAAATACCGGGCTCCATCACTTCAAGAGATCTTTTTATTTCGTTAAGTTGATTGCTGTGTATTTGAACTGTGTATTGTTGAAGTTTTCGTAAAATCCGCCCTTTATATTTTGAATATTTTAAATCTCCAACCATTTTTAGTGAATTTTGATCAAGTGCTACAATAACTGGAATTGTTGCTGAATTTATCATTTGGAAATCTGCAATTTTCTTGAATTGAATATCTCCTGATTGAGATTCCTTGCATAATTCAATAATTCCTTCGTAATCCATGCGCTGCTGGTTTTTCCAAAAATAGTCATCAAAATACTCACGAACACATTCCGGTGATGTAAGATTCCCATTAAATCTATTGAATAAATTTTTTGCTGCTTGAGATGCTTGTATTGTGAATGAGCTGACCGGTACATCAGCAAAATCAAAAATAAAAACCTGGCAGGCTTTTTCATGTAAGCCATTTCTGTTACAACGACCTGCTGCTTGAGCGATACTATCAATTCCTGCAACAGCTCTGAATACGCAAGGGAAGTCAACATCCACTCCGGCTTCTATCAATTGAGTACTAACTACGCGGCATGGCTCCCCATCATGTAACCTCCTGCGAATTTCATCCAGTTTTTCAGTGCGATGAAGAGGATACATCAAGGCGCTTAAATGAATGGTTCCATCTGATTTTGGCAAAGCATTATATATGTCCAAAGCCTGTTGGCGAGTGTTGACTATACATAAAACCTGTTCATAATTGGATAGTTTTGTTGCAACATCCTGTAGCGAGAGTTCGCCAATATAAGACTCTTCAGTCCGCTTCAATGCTCCAAATAGGCCCGGCACATCCTGAATAATTTCTCGTACACCCTGTAGCCCACTTTGGAACTGCTCCGAATATTCGATAGCAGGTTGTGTCGCCGTGCAAAGAACAGATGACACACCATAGTTGAGTGAAAGCTCTTTAATCACCTCCATGCAAGGTGATAGTTTTTCAACAGGAATTGCTTGAACCTCATCAAATATGACAATGCTATTCGCTACATTGTGTAACTTTCTGCAGTGAGATGTTTTGTTCGCATAAAATGAATTAAAGAATTGCACGTTTGTTGTTACAATAATCGGGGCATCCCAGTTTTCTGAGGACAAGAGAGATTTCCAGTCTGATTCATCAACCATAAAATTGCAGTGATGCTCAAGTAGCGCATCATCGCCAAGCATCTCCCTGAAGACTTGGGCGTTCTGCTCAATGATACTTGTGAATGGAATAACATATATGATTCTTCGCTTACCATATTTTTTCGCATGAGCCAAGG
>CAIYAG010000244.1 GCA_903924075.1 uncultured Bacteroidota bacterium
CGAAATATTCGGAACCGATTGCCCAGCCACTGTGACCTTAAACCCACTAGCCGCAGCAACCGTTCGGGCCGCCACTGCCGTTCTAAAATAGCTAGTTGCCCCTGCGTTGGATGCGGGCCAGTTGAGGGTAAAGCTTTTGCTTAAAGTGCCAATGCCATTATTGCTAAAAGACTCGCCATACCACTGCTTACCACTGCTCAATAAATTGCTGAGATCATTTTCGTAAAACTGGTGTTCTTGGTAACTGGTAACTGTTCGATTGGGTTGGCCAGTAACCGAAGGTTGTATCGACACGCGTTTGGCAGGCCCAAATACCGGGCCTCCGCCGGTACCACCACCGCTTCCCGCTGCCGCAACCGTTATAAAATAGAAAGCCGTATCCGAATATAAGTTCTTTACATGCGTGAAACGCTGATTGGCACTGTCTTTGAGCCATTGCTGCGGGCCAGGCGCATAGAAAATCAGGTAATCCGATCCGCTAAAAATGCCATCGCCACCATCCTGTATTTCAATGGCGTTTTCGACCAGATCGTCAGGCCTTGCCACCGCATTTGATTCGGGCAGCATCGCCCCGCCATTGCCATAGATTCTAATAGCCGAGCTATTAATTTGACCGCTCACGAGCCCCATCCCCGCCAAAGTAGTAGCATCGATCTTATACATCCCCTCACCCAAAACCCCGATCTTAAACCAATTGCCAGTAGCCAGCACCGAATGGTCTGCATAAGATCGCTGTGCCTTGCTAGTATAGCCCAGCAAGAGAAACAGTAGAATTATGAGGTGACGTTTTTTCATCCAAACAAAGATAAGGTTCCTCCGTTCTTCACTCTTCACTCTTATCTCTTCACTAAAATCACCCTGAAGACAATATTTACCTCTGTTAAATAGTTAATAAAGTGAGAATATTAAGTTTTCCCTAACAGAACCTATCTACTTGATTTTGCGTATCATAAATCAAAAACTTCTATATTCGCATAGACGTAAATAAGCAAGATCTGATAAAACTCTACTTCAAACTCAATCTTTTATAATGCAGTTATTGAAAACAACCAGAAACTTGGTTTTGCTTTTGGCCGTCTTGGGTTCATTCGCTTCTTCCTGTAAAAAGCCACAGAAGTCTGAAGCTACCGGCTGGAATTACAATGATAAAGATCAGGGTAATTTCTACGTTGCAAAACCAAAAGACATTAAAGCAGCACCGGGTTTGGTGTTTGTTCAGGGTGGTACATTCTCAATGGGTGCTACTCAGGAAGACGTGATGGGCGACTGGAATAATAGTCCCCGCCGTGTTACCGTTGCTTCCTTTTTTATTGATAAAACAGAAGTTGCCAACGTGCACTATCGCGAATACCTCTACTGGTTAGAGAATGTTTTCGGAGGCGCAGGCATGGATTCTGTAGTTGAGCAAGCCCTTCCAGACAGCCTTGTTTGGAGAAGTGAATTGGCGTTCAACGAACCTTATGTAGAATATTATTTCCGCCATCCTTCTTATAATTATTATCCAGTGGTTGGTGTGTCTTGGAAACAAGCTACCGATTTCTGTATCTGGCGTACCGATCGTGTGAACGAGTTAAGCTTGATGAACAAAGGCTTCTTAGACAAGCGTACACAGATCAAAAAAGAATTGAACGGAGCTGGACAGGATAACTTTAATACCAAGGCCTACCTCATGGGCGAGTACCAAGCGGTTCCTGGTAAAGAAGCTACTTCTAAGAGTAATCCTTTGAAAGATGCACAGGGCCGTCCGCGTACCACGGTTAAGATTGAAGATGGTATGACGCATCCTGATTATCGTTTGCCAACTGAAGCTGAGTGGGAATATGCCGCTTACGGTTATATGATGGAAAATCCACAACGCAAGAAAAGCAGTAAAGCCCGCGGTGAAGAAGTGGTTGCCAACAAACAAGTATACTCTTGGAAAAACCAAGGATTCGACAATATGCGTTACACTACCAAGAGCTCTTTCCAAGGTGCTTTCTTAGCCAACTTTAAACGTGGCTCTGGAGATAACATGGGAGTTGCCGGTGGATTGAACGATAACGCTGCGATCCCTGCTGAAGTAACTTCATTTATGCCAAATGGTTTTGGGATTTATAATATGAGTGGTAACGTAAGTGAGTGGGTTGCCGATGTATATCGTCCGCTTACCAGCACCGATGGAGAAGATTTCAATATCTATCGTGGTAACGTTTTCAAACAAGTGGACAAGAGCGGTGGAGAAGGTAATCTTAGAGATGACAAAGGCAGGATTAAAATGATCGCCGAATCAGATTCCTCATTAAAGAGCAGAAGAAATTATCAGCATGCAAATGCTATGAACTTCAATGATGGAGATAGCACCAGTGGCGCTTCTTATGGCTATGGTATTACATCATTGATCTCTGATAAATCAAGGGTTTTTAAAGGTGGTAGCTGGGATGATAGAGCATACTGGTTAAGTCCGGGTACTCGTCGTTACCTAGAAGAAGATCAAAGCACCAGATCATTAGGTTTCCGTTGTGCGATGAGCCATTATGGAAGTGCAGAAGGTTTGAGCACAAAAAACCAGACTGGAACATTCTTCCCACCAAGAAGAAATAAGCGTTAAAGGAAAAGGTAACTAATAGCGTAAAAAGAAGCCATTCGATTTTTTCGAGTGGCTTTTTTTATTGGAGGAGTTTTTAGTGAAGAGATAAGAGTGAAGAGTGAAGAATGGAGGGTGAAAGGCTTCGCCCTTTGCGATTTACTCTTGGCTGCGCCAAGAGTTTAGAGAGTTACAGATAAATTCAGTCTGCCACCTAAACCCACCTCAATGATTTTCTGTAATGTTGAAATTCGTACATCTTTAATATTATATTCGACCATTGAAATATAGGCTTTATTAGTGCCACACTTATCTGCCAACTGTTCTTGTGTCAAACCCATTTCTAATCTTGCA
>CAIYAG010000245.1 GCA_903924075.1 uncultured Bacteroidota bacterium
AATTAAAATTGTAGTCTTATAATGACCTATGTATGACCCTTTCTAAAATTAGATACATAACATATTGATAATGAGTATATAGCGAATTTTAATCGAATCCGCTCGGGACCTCCCAAACACAAATACAGAAACCCTCGAGAAATCGGGGGTTTTTTGATGTAAATCAGCTAAAAATGAGTTTTTGGGCTATTGTTATCGTGCAATTTCTCGATTAATAGCACAGTAATAATACCTAAAGTATAAGCTAGTAAATCAACCCATGCAAATGAGGTTCCCATAATTACACCAAGCCATTTATATTTTTGCAGATTTAATTTTTCGAGAATATGAATGTATTGTAGTGTTTCTAGTAAAAAAGAAAAAAGTAAAACAAAAATGGAAGTTCGCCAAACTGATATATTAAAAAATGCTCTTATAAAACTATACATCAAGATAACAACTAAGAAATCACCAAAATAGGGTCTAAAAAAATCGTCGTGAACATATAATGCAATATATACTTCAATAAAAAATAAAATAACAGCGGCGATGAAATAGTATATTCGAAACTTTGTCATAACGTATTATCCTATTTTATTTCCAAGGACAAGGAATTCCTTTTGCACCTCTTTTAGGGGATCTGAAGATTAATGAAAATTCGTAGGTCTTTAAAGTATTGAGCGATGAATTTGATGCAGACATTGGAATGTCGTAAGTGATCCCTGCCTGAAAACTACCATAGCTCAAACCTAAATAAGGTATGAGGGCCTCATTGCCTCGATACCACAAACCTGTATTTAAAATGGTGGGGTTTTCAGCATTGTCTAAAAAGGTACCAAAGTTTATACCCACAGTGTACGAATGCAAATTGCTTTCCAATACATAGATCGCATTGGTGTTCAACACTAATCGCTCATTGATATAAGTTTGATATCCTGCATGAAAATTATATCTGGGGGGATCTAGTTGTGTTGGATCATTTAAAGCAGATCGATTCGTTTTCATAAATCGATATCCGGCAACACCAATATCAAAACTCGATGTTTCTGTGTTTAACGTATAAGTCACCCCTGCAAACATGGAGAAATAGGGTTTCACATTTGCAAGATTGGGTTCAAGTGTGGGTAGTGCTCTATTAAATCCTGATGAGCTTAATTGCTGCGCAAAACTTAACTGAGAAAAATCGATCATGGTGTTGGAATAAGTGCCGCCTAGTCCGGCAGAGAGCCCACTAGCATCATCTGCATCCAAGCTCACATGCGAACTCAAAATAAAATGAATGGAATTGGTTTTATAAGCACCAGCCAAACCTTTATCCTGCAAAAACATTAAACCACCACCAATATAATTAGCTTCATTATTTTCTTGCTTAAATAGTTTTCCATCAAAAGAAATAGAGCTGGTTGTTAGAGGGTCTAAGCCCTGACCAATCCACTGACTTCGATGATTTGCCACAATCCGCCAATCGGCGTCTCCATTACCCGCCAATGCAGGATTCACACTCATTGGCGATGAATAAAATTGTGAGAACACAGGATCTTGTGCAATTACTTTTTGATTGTTGAAACAAAAACCAATCATCAGCAGCATTAAATATTTCAATTTTGACATAGTCTAATTTGATCAACGTAATAATAATGTTTCACCTTTTCTTTCAACCTGACTTCCATCTAAACCAACACCCAGGGCAACCCAGATATAAATAGCCATTGGTTGCTGTGTGCCGCCAACTGTGCCATCCCAACCTTCATCAGGGTTTCTAGTTTCGAACATCAACTTACCGAAGCGATTAAATACTTTGAAGTATTGGAATGTTTTAACACCTGTTAAATAAGGATATAATTTATCGTTCACACCGTCACCGTTTGGTGTAAAAGATTTTGGCACTAAAATATCTACCAATTTATCATCGAAGACCCTCACCAATACGGTATCATAGCTGATACATCCTGAAGGTGCTTTTAGATTGATAATATATTCTTGTGTATGCTGATAATTGAAATTGATCGATGAACTATCAGGATGGTCAATTCCCCAAGAAGGTGTCCACAAATATTTATATGTTGGGATCGACCTTGCTGCGATTGGGGTATACTGCCCAAGGTAAGCACTCACCGATGGCATGCGCAATCCTCCAATCGGGAACTCAATATTAATTACCGAATCTAATGTTGTGGTATAAGCAGGGCAATAAAATTGGAATGCCGTTAATTTAATGGTACGTTTCCCAGCAGTAGCATAAGTATTAGCAGCATCAAATCTATTTCGGGTAGTACTATCACCAAGATCCCATAACCAACTTGTAGGGCCTGTATAAGTAGTATCAGTAAGGTTTTTAAAATTGATCAAATTATTGATACAATAACTATCAGTACTAAAATTTATTACCGGTTGTACGATGTAAGTTAGTGTTGCTGGAACCGCCGAGGTATCTGTACAACCATAGCCATTCGTAAAATATGCATTGTACCTTCCTGGCGTTAAAGTTGAAATGGAATCTGAATTGATACCTGGCAATTTCACACCATTTAAAGTCCACTGATAACTCAAGGTATCCATCGTGTGATTCACGAACAAAGTATCTGGCGTGTTATTACAAATGTATTGTCCATGTAGACTCACCACATTGCCAATTGGAAGTGGATTTACTTTCTGTACAAAAACGGCTGTATCTACACTGTCAACACAAGCCATATCGGTTACATAAGTGATCGCTAAAGTTTTTGTAGAAGCCAGCAGTGGAGTAGGAACGATCCAAGTATATGGATTTGTGGTGATGCCTGTTTGTGTTTTTGGAATACCATTGTCTAAGTAATTAAAATTCCAAGGTCCGGTTCCTGCGAATGTTACGGTTAATGTATCGTTCACATAAGCACAGATCGTTGCATTGCCCGTGATCGTAGCTTTGGGCACAGCGCGAACGTTAATCGTTGCTAAAAATATCGAACCGATACAACCAGTATTACTAGGAGTAACTGCATAAACAGCTGTTGCAGTTATCGCTGATAAATTGATCAGTGTATCATTAGTGACTTTAGTTTGAGGCGTTGCTTTTGT
>CAIYAG010000246.1 GCA_903924075.1 uncultured Bacteroidota bacterium
TGCACATGCGGTAACTTGAATTGTGCGGATGAATTTGTTGCTGCAAAAAGAATTCCAATGCATACAAGCAAATATTTTGATAATTTGTACATAAATTTAGTTTGTGTAAAGAAACTAAAATTCTTTTAATAAGACGAAACAAAGTCCTACCAAGGTAAACTGTATGTTATCCAAAAAGACCCAATACGCATTCAAGGCTTTAACTTATTTAGCAGAGCAGGAAAAAGACGTTCCTGTATTGATCGCCGAAATCTCAAAAAAGAAAAAGATCCCGCTAAAGTTCTTAGAAAACATCTTATTAGAATTACGTAAAGCCGGGATGCTTGAAAGTAAAAAAGGCAAGGGCGGTGGCTATTTCCTGAAAAGTGATCCTGACAAGATTCCCCTTTCTAAAGTAATGCGACTGATCGAAGGGCCCATCGCATTATTACCTTGCGTGAGCTTGAACTTTTATAAAAAGTGTAAGGATTGCGACGAAAAAAAATGCGGACTTAACCATGTAATGATCGAAGTCCGCGATAATATGTTACAGATCCTAGAACACAAAACTGTGGCAGATCTGATTTAATTTATTTGCTTACAATTCGTTTTGAGCTTTGATCAAGTTTTCCAACATATCGTTGGTCATCTTATCCAGATCGTATTCAGGTTTCCATCCCCAATCTTTTGTTGCTACTGCATCATCAATACTTTGAGGCCAGCTATCCGCAATCTTTTGCCTAGAATCTGGCACACAACTTAACTTGAATTCGGGAATATGTTTTTGAATGGATGCGGCGATTTCGGTGGGAGAAAAACTCATCCCTGAAATATTATAAGAAGTACGAACAGTAATATTTTCTGCAGGTGCATGCATTAACTCCATCGTTGCGCGAATTGCATCTGGCATATACATCATTGGTAAATAAGTATCTTCCTTCAAGAAACATTTATATTTTTTTTCGGCTAATGCTTCACTATAAATTTCAACAGCATAATCGGTGGTTCCTCCACCAGGTGCTGATTTATAACTGATCAAACCAGGATAGCGAATACTTCTTACATCCACACCATAACGCTGATGATAATAATTGCACCAAAATTCACCAGCATATTTACTGATGCCATACACTGTAATTGGCTCAATAATAGTTTGCTGGGGGCAAAGTTGTTTGGGAGAAGTGGGACCAAATACGGCAATACTACTAGGCCAATAAACCTTTTGCAATTTTTCTTCCCTAGCAATATCTAATACATTTAGCAACCCCTGCATATTTAAGTGCCATGCGAGATTAGGGTTCTTCTCCCCTGTTGCAGATAAGATCGCAGCTAATAAGTAAATCTGAGTGATGTTCTGGCGAATCACTTGCACGTGCAGCATTTCCTTATTCATGACATCTAAGCTAACATACGGACCAGACCCTTTTAAAAGCTCATTCTCTTCCCTTAAATCGGATGCCACTACATTGGCTGCCCCATAAATTTTACGAAGCGCTAGTGTAAGTTCAACTCCAATCTGACCAGATGCACCTATCACCAAAATTTTCTCTTTTGCCATTGCGTTTTTTTGAAGGCTTCAAAAATAGATAGTTTTCGGAAACTAACAGTGGTTATCTTTTTCTAATTCTACATTTCAACTGAACGAATTCACTTATTTTCGCGCTTCAATCTTTTGACATGATGCCAGATTTCCTTACCACCCTTTTTAACAAACAACAATATCATCCTGATAACTTTTTTTTGATCGCCGGGCCCTGCGTTGTTGAAAACGAAGAATTGGTGATGGAAGTTGCAGATCGGGTTTCTAGCATTTGCAAAAGACTCGAAATTCCTTATGTATTTAAAGCTTCTTATAGAAAAGCAAATAGAACCAGTGCCAATTCATTTACTGGAATTGGCGATGACAATGGATTATCGCTCATCAAAAAAGTAGGTGAAACTTATGGATTGCCTACCACCTCTGATATTCACGCACATGAAGAAGCAGCGATGGCTGCGCCTTACATAGATATTTTACAGATCCCTGCATTTCTTTGCAGACAAACTGATCTATTGATTGCTGCTGCAGAAACAGGCAAAATTGTGAACGTTAAGAAGGGTCAATTCTTGAGTGGTCCGTCTATGAAATTTGCAGTTGATAAAATTAGAAAAGCTGGCAACAACCAAGTAATGCTTACCGAAAGAGGCAATACTTTTGGCTATACAGATCTTGTTGTTGATTATAGAAACATTCCTTGGATGAAGGAGCACAATGCACCAGTGATTATGGACTGTACCCATGCCTTACAACAGCCGAATCAAACCTCTGGAATTACAGGTGGTAATCCGCAATTGATTGGTACAATCGCAAAAGCAGCCATAGCAACAGGTGCTGATGGATTATTCATCGAAACGCATCCCAACCCTTCCGTTGCTAAAAGTGATGGAGCCAATATGTTACAATTAGACTTATTGGAGCCTTTACTAGAACAGTTAGTAAAATTGCGTAAAGCGGTGATCTAGCCTACCAATTTTTAATTGGATTTCTTCTTCCCGCCATGATATAATTCTTGATATTGATCCAGAAAGCCAAGATCATATATATCAGAATGGGTGATCCTAATGTGAGAAAGGATATATAAATGAACCACATTCTGATTTTGGCGCTGGCGATGCCAAATTTCTCGCCAATTGCTGAGCATACCCCGAACGCCTGCATTTCAATGTTTTCGCGTAATTTTTGCATAGTTACCGGTTTTTAAAGGTAGGGGGATGATTATATCCTAAAATTAGACAATTGAAACGAATAATTGTTCAAAACAGTTTTCCACTAGAGGTGGTTTTAACGTAAATTCGCGCAATCGAAACCTCAAGGGTATTAAAATTTAACCTCTCAAAACATAAACTGTTCAGACTATGGCTTTTGATATCGAAATGATCAAAAAACTGTACACAGAAATGCCTGCAAAAGTTAATGCAGCACGTACAGCATTGGGTAGACCACTTACCCTTTCAGAAAAAATATTATTTGCACACTTACACGCAGATCAGCCTTTAAGCGGATTTGAACGTGGTAAGCACTATGTAGATTTTGCACCAGATCGCGTTGCGATGCAAGATGCAACTGCACAGATGGCATTATTACAGTTTATGCAGGCTGGGCGCCCTAAAGTGGCTGTCCCTTCTACTGTACACTGCGATCACTTGATCACTGCTAAAGTAGAAGCTAAACAAGATTTGCAAGTTGCAAACACAGAAAGTAAAGAAGTATATGATTTCTTGGCTTCTGTTTCCAATAAATACGGTATCGGATTCTGGAAACCAGGTGCAGGTATCATTCACCAAGTAGTATTAGAAAATTATGCGTTCCCAGGAGGTATGATGATCGGAACCGATTCTCATACAGTGAATGCAGGTGGTTTGGGTATGATTGCTATTGGTGTGGGTGGTGCTGATGCTTGTGATGTGATGGCAGGCTTACCTTGGGAATTGAAATGGCCTAAATTAATCGGTATTAAATTAACCGGTAAGTTGAGCGGATGGACTGCTCCAAAAGATGTGATCTTAAAAGTTGCTGGTATCCTTACTGTAAAAGGCGGTACTGGGGCAATTGTTGAATATTTTGGTGAAGGTGCTACAAGCATGAGCTGTACCGGAAAAGGAACCATTTGTAATATGGGTGCTGAAATTGGTGCAACAACTTCTACTTTCGGATATGATGCAAGTATGAGCAGATACCTAACTGCAACTGGTCGCGCAGACATCGCAGCAGCAGCTGATGCAGTGAAAGATTATTTAACAGCAGATCCTGAAGTATATGCAAATCCTTCTCAATATTTTGATGAAGTAATTGAATTAGACCTGAGCACATTAGAACCACACTTGAACGGACCATTTACGCCAGATTTAGCTACTCCAATTTCTAAAATGAAAGAAGTGGCAGCTGCAAACGGATGGCCTACAAAAGTAGAAGTAGGTTTGATCGGAAGTTGTACCAACTCTTCTTATGAAGATATTAGCAGAGCCGTTAGTTTGGCAAAACAATTGGATTCAAAGGGCTTGAAATTAGCTGCAGAATTCAAGATCACTCCAGGTTCTGAGCAAGTACGTTATACCATCGCTAGAGATGGCTTCTTAGAAGTATTCCAGAGTGTTGGTGCAGATGTGTTTGCTAATGCATGCGGACCATGTATCGGTATGTGGGATCGTGTAGGTGCTGAGAAAAAAGAAAAGAATACTATCGTTCATAGCTTCAACAGAAACTTTGCAAAGCGTGCTGATGGCAATCCAAATACTTATGCCTTTGTTGCTTCTCCAGAATTAGTTACGGCATTGGCAATTGCTGGTGATCTTACTTTCAACCCTATCACTGATACACTTACCAACGATAAAGGTGAGCAAGTGAAATTAAATGAGCCAACAGGATGGGAATTGCCAGTACGTGGCTATGCAGTTGAAGATGCGGGATATCAAGCTCCTGCAGCTGATGGTAGCGGCGTAACAGTTGCAGTAGATCCTGCAAGCAAACGCTTACAATTATTAGATCCATTTGCAGCTTGGGATGGCCATGATTTGAAGAGTTTGAAATTATTGATCAAAGCAAAAGGCAAGTGTACAACTGATCATATTTCAATGGCTGGTCCATGGTTAAAATTCCGTGGTCACTTAGACAATATCAGTAACAATATGTTGATCGGTGCAGTTAATTTCTACAACGAAAAAACAGATAATATCAAGAATCAATTAACTGGTGAATACGGACCAGTTCCAGCAACACAACGTGCTTATAAAGCAGCCGGTATTGGAACCATTGTGGTTGGTGATGAAAACTATGGTGAAGGAAGTAGCCGTGAGCACGCAGCGATGGAGCCTCGTCATTTGGGCGTTCGCGTGGTTTTAACAAAATCATTCGCGCGTATCCACGAAACAAACCTGAAGAAACAAGGCATGTTGGCACTTACATTTAACGACAAATCTGACTACGATAAAATTCAGGAAGATGATAGCGTTGATGTAATAGGATTAACCAGCTTTACCCCTGGAACACCACTTACACTTGTATTCCATCATGCTGACGGAAGCAATGACACAGTGGTTGCTAATCACACTTACAACCAACAACAAATTGATTGGTTCAAAGCAGGTGCCGCACTGAATATCATTCGCAAACAAGTAGCAGGGGCTTAAGTGCTTGTATATACTTTTAAAGAGGCTGTTTCTTAGGAGACAGCCTCTTTCTTTTTGAGATGATTTTAGTGAAGAGTGAAGAGTGAAGAACGGACGGTGCTTTCGTTAAACGATCTACCCTAAGCTGCGCTTTGGGTTTATTATAAGACGGCATTGTCAAAAAAATAATCCTCGGTTAGCCTAGGATTAAAAAAATCATTGAGTCGCAACATTGCATTCTCCGTTCTTCACTCTTCACTCTTCACTCTTAACTCTTAACTCTTCCTCAACTCCTCACTTCTCACTTCCTCCTCCTCTCTTCACTTTTATCTTTTATCTCTTCACTTAATTACGTATTTTTAAATATGAAAAAAATCTATCAACTCATAGTTATACTGTGCATATCTGCTACAGTATTTGCCCAGGATAAACCTGCTTATATTTTATACAATTCCAAAGGCAAAAAAGTATCTTTTGGTAAAATGGTAGATAAGATCACGCAGGGTGATATTATTATGTTTGGTGAGCTTCATAATAATGCAATTGGGCATTGGTTACAACTCGAGTTGATCAAAGAAGCTAAAGAAAAACGTGCACTGGTTTTAGGAGCTGAAATGTTTGAACAGGATAATCAGGATGCATTGGATCTATATGTACGTGGCGAGATCAAACAAAAAGCGTTAGACAGCATGGCTCGCTTATGGAAAAACTACCCAACCGACTATGCTCCGTTGGTAAACTTCGCAAAAGAAAATAAAATTGTTTTTGCAGCTGATAATATCCCAAGAAGATATGCTTCATTGGTTGCGAAAGGTGGATTTGCTGCGCTTGACACTTTGAGTGCAAAGGAAAAATCATGGATCGCCCCACTACCAATTGCTTATGATCCCGAATTACCTGGCTACAAAAATATGATTGCCATGATGGGCGGACATGGTGGAGATAATCTACCAAAAGCGCAAGCGATCAAAGATGCAACCATGGCGCATTTCATGTTGAAATATTATCAGCAAGGAAGCCTATTCATTCACTTCAATGGTTCTTACCATTCAGAAAATCATGAAGGCATCGTTTGGTATTTGCAAAAAGCAAAACCAGAATTGAAAATTGCAACCATCCAAGTAGTTTCTCAAAAAGATGTGAAAAAATTATTGTCCGAGAATAAAGGCAAGGCCGATTATATTATTTGTGTGGATGAAGATATGACCAACACTTACTAATAGTATCTTCCAATTACACTACTTTCTACAATTATTTTCTTCAGCTCAGCAGGATCAATAACACCCTGCTGGGCATATAAGATCTTCCCACCAGGCTCTACCACTATTGTATAAGGAATGGCCCCTTGCCACTTTGGATCAATGGCTTCGATTAACTGATATTTATCTTCGCTATTAAATAAATAATTGGTTGCAGAAGCTTGTTGTTTTTGCAAAAATTTCAACACTTTCGATTTGATATTTGGTTCGTCTGCGCTGATGGTGACCCATTCAAAATCGCGGCTTCGATACATTCTATTGATAGTAATAAAATCGGGGAATTCAGAAACACAGGGACCACACCAAGTTGCCCATACATTGATCACACGAAGCTTATCAGAAGTATTGACCAATAGTTTATGAATGCCTTGTACGCCAATGGTATCAATTGTTACAGGCTCTTTAGCCCAATTTGTTTTCGCCTGATCAATCCAATTACTTTTTTCAGCCCATTTAATAGAACAACCAAAAACTTTCGTGGTTGCAACAGTTGGCTGCTCTCCCATCAATAACTTATCCAAAGCATCTCTTGTATCAAAATGATTGGGAGTGGCAGTTGGTTTTTCTTTATCATCTATTCTACCCGAATACCTTAATACCCGATTCTGGTCAAAAATAAATACATGTGGAGTGGCAGCTGGTCCGTAAGCTTTTGAAGTTGCCTGCGTTTCTCCATCAAATAAATAAGGAAAATTAAACCCTTTGGTCTTGGCTCTTATTTTCATTTCCTGATAGGTATCGCCCAAATCGGTATAGTTCAACTCATCCAAACGAATTGATTTTGGATCGTTAGGCATGATCGCAACTACAGCAACTTGCTTGCTCGCATAATCTTTAGTTAACTGAATGATCCTGTTCTCATATGCTTGCGCAGTGGGGCAATGATTACAGGTAAATACCACTACTAATAATTTGGCTGAGGCAAATGAAGCCAGATTGTATTTTTTCCCATCAATCCCTAAGAGGTTAAAATCTGGCGCCTTGGCCCCAATTGCCAAACTCGGATGCGGTTCTTCAGCGTAAGCCTTAATCGATCCCAAAAACACCAATGCCAGTATGATGAAAAAATAAACCTTTTGCTTTTTTGCCATTGTTTTTCAATTAGGGCTAAAAGTTAGTAAATTTATAAATCATTCAAACCAAGACTTGCCATGTATCCATTTCTATTAGGTACGATCGTTACGGCTGTATTAGCCTTACAACCTGCCTCCACGAATCAAACAACTATTAAAAATTCAAATCAAGACCCGGTTAAGAAAAAAGAAACAAAAGTTACTGTGTACACTACTGCCGATAAAAGCAATTTCAGGCTTACCCAAACAGATGTTTTAAAATTTAGCCCTTATGGTCAACCTTTTGAAACCGAACCCGCAATTTTTGTTGACCCTGAAAAAAAGTTTCAAACCGTACTGGGCATCGGTGGTGCATTAACTGATGCATCAGCTGAAGTCTTTGCTAAACTTTCAAAAGCTAAGCAACAAGAATTATTAGAAAAATATTACGATAAGGAAAAAGGTATTGGCTATTCTATGGCGAGAACCAATATTCATAGCTGCGATTTTTCGAGCGATAGCTACACCTACGTAAAAGAAAATGATACAGAACTAAAAACATTTAGCGTAGCGCATGATCAACAATATCGAATCCCGTTAATTAAGCAGGCCATTGCTGCAGCAGGTGGGAAACTACCCATGTTTGTGAGTCCTTGGAGTCCGCCAGGCTGGATGAAAGACAATAAAGACATGTTACATGGTGGTAAATTAGCCCCAGCTTATTATCAAAGTTGGGCGAACTACTATATTAAATTTATAAAAACCTATCAGGAAATTGGAATACCCATTTGGGCATTGAGTGTACAAAACGAACCAATGGCAAAACAAACCTGGGAGTCTTGTAATTATACTGCAGAAGAGGAAACAAATTTTATAAAAAATTACCTCGGACCAACATTGGTTAAATCTGGCTTAGGCGATAAAAAACTGATCGCATGGGATCACAATCGTGATCTTTTATACCAACGTGCAAGTGCCGTATTGAAAGACCCCGGAGCGGCAAAATATGTTTGGGGGATTGGCTTCCACTGGTATGAAAGCTGGACAGGCGGTGGTAATATTTACGACAATGTTCGTCGCGTTTATGAATCATTCCCAAATACACACCTGATGTTTACAGAAGGTTGTGTAGAGAAATTTGAATTGAGTAGGATCAAAGAATGGAGATTTGGAGAAATGTATGGCAAATCAATGATCAATGATTTTAATAATGGTATGGCGGCTTTTACCGATTGGAATATTTTATTAGATGAAAAAGGAGGCCCTAATCATGTTGGAA
>CAIYAG010000247.1 GCA_903924075.1 uncultured Bacteroidota bacterium
GTTCTCCTCGAGTAAACTTATCTAAGTAATTCATAAATGTATTCTTTAAATATTATTTATACGAAAAAATTGATATTAATAAATGTCCCTATGTAAATAAATTGTCAAAAAAATGAAATTTTAAATTATAATGAAAAATCTTCTGATATCAGAAAAATATGAAATATCTAGTCGGTTTATATTGTAACCTTGTTGTAATAGTTACAGGAATTTCTTTGCGCAGGGATGCCTCAAGAAGCAGTTAAAATCCAGATACTGATTATAACTACCTCTATACGTCTCAAACAGACATTATCCAGCCAGTTTATTGTGGGTAGATTCAGTGCCGAATTCAGCTCGTAAACTATATAAAAAAAACAGTTTAAATTTGTATTGGTTTAAATATAAGAAATTTGTTAAAAATAGACGGTTATGTCAGCAAAGATGTCATTTTTTAAAAATAAATTTATCAAGTGTATCTGGGTTTAGAAATTCTTCTTGGAGAACACTCTATTGCCTTACAGGTAGTGGTCTCCATCGAATCATGGGCCCCCTTGACTATTTTCTGCCATGGAACATTGCGGTAGCACTCATGACGTCTCTTCCTGAACATGCCAACAAGGATGATATGAGTGTTTAAGATTATGTCTAACATGACAATCAGCCAGCGTTGTTGTTGAGCAATGAGGTCTCGTATTAGGATGCAGGAATGTCTTTTTGAGTGAAGCATTATTTTGGAGAAAAGGCGGGAAAGTAAAAGATGCTCGATGAAGATGCTGCCCAAAATTGATGAAGTATGTTCCTTTCCGGGCTTGAATTTTAATTGATGGGTAATTGATGCAAAGAGAGGTTGATGACTAATCCTGCCAGGACAGGAGCTGTTGTCCCGCAACGACATATTACGTGAGTGCAGTCATCGTGTTTGATTGAGTCATTGCCATCAAATATGCAAAACAGTAGGGCAGGGAAGTAATTGTTGTTCCTATTTATTCATAGATTTTGATAAAAAATCTGCGACGCGGATGCGACATGAAAATTTTCTCTCTCCTGTAACTCTTTTTATATCAATGGTATATAGCCTCAGCATGATATTTACACTGTAGAGGTCAGTGGTTCGAATCCACTATCGTCCACACCCATAAAACCCTGTAAGCAAATAACTTAAAGGATTTTCCTTTTTTCCTCAAATACAATCAAAATACATCGAATTTGTAGAGATTAACGCCGTTTATACAGTTTTTGCGACGTATATGCGACTCGAGAATTAGTAACTGCTTTGAAATAAACGGCTAATGCGTTGTTAGAGATAATCTTATCCAGCCATGTTTCCGAGAAGCGCTACCTTGACGGGAAATATGTTCAGGTTTGCTGATTTTGTTACACCATTGTTACACGGAATTATTTTCAAGCTGAAGGAAAGAAACCCATGTCAGAACGGTACTGAAGTTTTTTTGCAGTGAACCATAAATTTATCGAGTCTGTCAGATGAGTCTGGACAGAATGTATTTTGCGGTATTCAGCTATTTTTTCGTCTCAAACAGTGCAATCCTCTTTTTTCAGCTCTCCAATACACGCAATCCGGTGGATAGGAAGCGCATATTTCCTGATATCTGCCGGAAACCATTGAGATGATAAGAGGATGGCTGGAATGCTTTTTCAGGGTTTGTTCTGCATCTTCGATGGATGCAAGTCTGGCTCGTCCTGAACGGATCATTGCTTCGGCGAGTTCATCGAGAAAAACCGATACTGTCGATACTGACCCGGGATGGAGAACTTGGCAGACACGCTCTCCCAGAGCGATTATTGCAGCTTTTCGGATATAGACGGAGGATTCAGGAAATGACAGAATCCTTGGTTCAAACTCCTGAATTTTTTTCTGAATCCGGATAGCCAGCTCGTTATTGGAGAGTGATCCCTCCGTGCTGTCGAAAACA
>CAIYAG010000248.1 GCA_903924075.1 uncultured Bacteroidota bacterium
ATAAACAGAAGCCCGAATGCCTTAGTTTTGCAGTTCTGAGCATGAACTATTTACGCCATATATCACATCAATTCATATTAATTGTTTTTGCCATTCAAATATTGAATGGGGCTTAACTTCTTTTCATTAAATCTTTCTCCATGCAATATGTTGTAAAACGAGGATCAGTAATGGTTGCTTTCTATTTAGGTCTCCTCTTATTATTTTCAAATATTAGAACTGATGCCCAAACAAATTATACGGATACTTTGCGCTTGAGCCTGCCAGCAATGGAAAAAATATTCCTTGATAGCAATTTAACCTTGCTCGCAGGGCATTATGGTGTTGATGCTCAAAAAGCACTGATTAACCAAGCAAAAGTTTGGGATAATCCCATGTTAAATACAGATCAGGTTATTGCAGCTAATGGCAGGTTTTTCCCTTATGGTAAAAACCCAGATGGAACATATAGCGGCCAGTATTATATTCAAGTGCAGCAATTGATCAAAACAGCTGGAAAAAGGGGAAAACTGATCAATCTAGCAACAACAAATGCAAAATTGAGCGAGCTACAATTGCAAGATGTTTTAAGAAACCTTCGATATCAATTAAAGGTTGACTACTTTACCATCTTGCAACAGTTGGACACAAAATCAATTTATGAGACCCAACGTACACAACTTAATAAGTTACTCTCAGGCATGGATGCACAATTAACTGCGGGGAATATAGCCCAGAAGGATTATTTGAGAATTCAGGCATTACTAATTGCATTGGAGCAGGATATCACAGACTTGAATAAAGAGATTGAAGACAATGAGCATGATTTGAAAATACTTTTACAGCTTAAAACGATAGGATTTATTAAGCCAGCTGAAAATGCTACTAGCAATTCTTTGAATTTGATCAATGCAGAAATCTTATATGATACAGCTCGAAAAAGCAATCCTAACTATCTGATCCAGCAAACACAAACACTATATCAACAACAGAATCTATCCTATCAAAAATCGCTTCGTACACCTGATCTTACGATTAGTCCAAACTTCGATCGAAACTCTAATTTTTCGCCGAATTATTGGGGATTAGGTATCTCATTGCCGATTCCAATAATTAATAACAATAAAGGAAATATCAAATCTGCAGAATACAGCATAAAACAACAGCAAACAATTACTGCAAGTGCTGAAACTGAATTATGGAATAATATTAATTCAGCCTATCACAAACTTTTAATGACCATCAAACAAAATAGTACTACTCAAAAAGAGTTCTATCAGAAATATCAAGCGATGTATCAGAATGTATTGACTAGTTACCAAAATAAACAAATCAATTTATTAGAGTTTCTAGATTTTTTTAACGACTATACTGCTTCCCAACAAAGACTGTTACAACAGAATCTTAATTTTCAATTAGCGAAAGAGGAATTAAATTATCAAACTGGCATTGACATTCTAAAATAATAATACTAGGATTAATATGAAATACGCATCTATATATTTATTAATGATTGGCTTTTCATTATTTGCATCTTGCAAAGAAGCAGAAAAGAAGGCTGAAGAGTCAAAAACAGTTTGTGTGAGTGATTCTATGCAATCAAGAATTACCTTAGACACTGCTAAACTGAGTAATATAAGTAATCAATTACAATTGTCAGGTGAAGTAGGATTTGACGAAAATAAAGTTGTCAAGGTTTTTCCTTTTAGCAGTGGACAGGTAATGGAAGTGAAAGTTTCCATTGGCGACAAAGTAAATGCAGGTCAAGTACTCGCAATCATTAAGAGTGCTGATATTGCTGGTAATTATAGTGATTTAAAAACTACTGGCTCTGATGTAGCTATTGCGAAACGTCAGTTAGAAAATTCAAAATTGCTTTTTGAAAAAGGGATCAGCAGTGAAAAAGACTATGAAGAAGCCAAAGAAAATTATCAAAAAGCTTTATCCGCCAATCAAAAAATTCAAGATGCTTTAAGAATCAATGGCGGTGGCAATACCAGCGCAAATGGCGTTTATACCATAAAAGCTCCGATGGGTGGTTTTATCGTTGATAAAAAAGCAAATGCGGGAAACTTTATTCGTCAGGATAATACAGAAAGCTTGTTCACCATCTCTGATTTAAAAGACGTTTGGGTTTGGGCAAATGTATTTGAAACTGATATTTCTAAAATACACGAAGGTTATACAGCAATCATCAAAACACTGGCTTATCCGGATAAAATATTCAAGGGTAAAATCGACAAAGTAAGTGAAGTATTAAGTCCAGACAATAAAGTCATGCGTATAAGGATTAACCTTCCTAATGATGGTTTAATGTTAAAACCTGAAATGTTTACCAATGTACTGATAGAGAACACTGAGCAGTTGAAAGCAGTTAGTATTCCTTCAGATGCAATGGTATTTGAAAATGGAAAAAATTATGTGGTTTTATACAAATCAAAATGCGACCTTAAATTGCAGGAAGTTCAAGTTCTTAAAACAGAAGAAAAACGTAGTTATTTAAGTAGCGGATTAAATGCCGGTGATATCATCATTTCAAAGAATCAGATCCTTTTCTACAATGCGATTCTTGAAAAGCAATAATTATTCTATCATCGTCCAATTTTAATTCGTATGAATAAGTTCATAAAAAATATTATCTACTTCTCTCTGAGGCATCGATACCTGATCTTCTTTTTTACAGGAGTATTAGCAGTAATTGGAGTGATCAGTTATAAGAATACACCAATCGAAACATTTCCTGATGTAACGAATACTCAGGTTGTAATTATTGCACAATGGCCTGGAAGAAGTGCTGAAGAAGTTGAAAAATTTGTGACCATTCCTATGGAAACAGTTTTAAACTCTGTACAAAAAAAATCAAACCTAAGAACCACTTCTGCATTTGGATTGAGCTATACTCGTATCATTTTTGATGACGATGTAGACGATGCTTTTGCTCGTCAGCAGGTACTCAGCAGACTTGGTGGCGCTGATCTTCCTGATGGTGTAAAACCAGACGTACAACCGCCTTATGGCCCAACAGGCGAGATCTACCGATATACCTTGAAAAGTGCCACCAAATCAATCCGTGATCTAACCACCATTCAAAACTGGGTACTTGACCGTCAATTCAAATCAGTTCCAGGTGTTGCTGATGTAAATAGTTTTGGGGGTGAAGAAAAGATCTTTGAATTAAGTGTAAATCCCAGCCTCTTAAGCAAGTACAATTTAAGTTCACTCGATGTTTATAATGCAGTAACAAAAAGCAATGTAAATGTGGGCGGTGATGTAATTGAACGAAATGGCCAATCCTTTTTAGTTCGCGGTATCGGTTTGTTGAACGATATCAAAGACATCAACAATATCATTATTACTAAAATAAATGGTCTGCCTATTTTGGTTAAAAATGTAGCAGAAGTAAAAGAGTCTGGCAAACCTAGATTAGGACAAGTAGCAAGAGATTTTAATACCGATGTTATTGAAGGCATCATTGTGATGCGTAAGGGAGAAAACCCTGCCATTGTATTGGATAATATTCGAGCGAAAATTAAAGACCTTAATGAGAATGTATTACCACGGGGTGTAAAAATCGATACATTTTATGACCGTACAAATTTGATGGATTATTGTACCGAAACCGTGATCCATAATCTGGTAGAAGGTATCATATTGGTTACTGCAATCGTATTATTATTCATGGCCGATTGGAGAACTACGGTTATCGTGAGTATCATCATTCCACTCTCTCTCCTATTTGCATTTATATGTATGCGCATAAAGGGTATGAACGCAAACTTACTGAGTATGGGAGCAGTAGATTTCGGTATTATCATAGATGGAGCCGTGGTGATGGTCGAGGGCTTATTTGTAGCATTAGACAAACGAGCGCGTGAAGTGGGCATGGAAAAATTCAACAAATTAGCCAAGCTTGGATTATTTAAAAATGTGGGAAGTGAAATGGGTAAGTCCATTTTCTTTTCTAAATTAATTATCATCACTTGCTTGATCCCGATTTTTGCTTTTCAAAAAGTGGAAGGAAAAATGTTCTCTCCATTAGCATATACTTTAGGATTTGCATTATTGGGAGCATTACTATTTACGCTTACACTGGTGCCCGCACTTTCCAGTATTTTACTTCGCAAAAATGTAAGGGAGAAACACAATCCAATTGTTATATTTTTTGAAACGATCGTTTCAAGATCCTATAAAATGGTAATGAAATGGCCAAAAGCCAGTTTATTGATTGCTTTAACAGCTATGATGTTGACTTTCTTTTCAGCTAAATTTTTAGGAACTGAATTTTTACCACAATTAGATGAAGGTGCACTATGGGTTGAAAGCGAATTACCCATGAGCGTTTCATTGAATGAAGCCAACTTTATTGGAAAT
>CAIYAG010000249.1 GCA_903924075.1 uncultured Bacteroidota bacterium
AAGATATCTCTGACTACAGCATTGATGATTCCCTTCTTTTCTTCGTCCGTAAGATCTTTAGCGGAAAGAATATCAGCTCCAAAATCATCAATCCAATCCAGCCACTGTTGCTGGTTTCCTAATTGACCAATTTCACCGTTAATCGTTTCTATCTTTATTTTGACAGCTTTGTACTTTGTATTTAAGTCCTTTTTGATGCCATCATATACTTCCTGTGATGCAAATTCACCCAATGCAAATTTTGTTTCAATCTTTATGATTGCTCCCTCGACCTGCTTCTTCTCATTGTTTAGCTCATCAAGTTTGTGACTGCATTCTTTCTTATACGCTTTGATTTCTTTTGATGATAACCCGCTACCAAGTAAAGCATCAGAAATAAACCTGTTCTTTATTTCAGTCGTATTTGAGATGACTTTGGTGATTACATCCCAAACTTCTTTATCAGTTGAAGGTATATTCAATCCTCTTTTCATCGTGCAAACTTTATTATCAAGAATTGAGCTATTGAACTTACGTTCTGACAACGGGCAATAGTACATTTGTTCGCACCTTACCTTTTTAATTCTACCACCCATAGGAGTCTTGCAACTTCCGCAAATCATAAAATCTCTAAGTAGATAAAACTTCTTCGTTCGGTTCATTTGACCCTTTCTTTCTAATATCTTCAACCGCCTTTCTTTAGCTGCATTAAATACTTTAAGTGGTATTATTACTGGCACACTATTGGTAATTGTCTGTTTAATTTTCTTGTCATAAAATACATCAACCCCTGTATAGAGCTCGTTTCGCAACATAAGTTGAAGTGTTCCTAATGTCCAGGTCGTATTTCCTCTCCTGGTCTTTACCTGGTTAAGCTCAAGCAACGACTTAATACTTTTCATTGAAGTTCTTTTATTATACTCATCATAAATGAACTGCACCCAGCGGCTCTCTTCTGGTTCTATTTGAAGTCTATTCCCGCCTTCTCCTTTTTCAATTCTGTATCCGAAGGCAGGATCGCCACCACGCCAAAAGTTCAACTTAACTTTCTCAAACTTCCCCAAACGGCTACGCTCAGACCTTACTCTATTATCGTACTGCGAGATTTCAGACAGTATACCTAAGATCATATTTTCCATTGAGTCTTCGGTATTATGCACACCTTTTGGTGTGTACAGCGTCACCTTATTGCTAACCATTTTTTGTCTGATGGTATACGATGTAATTTGGTTCCTGGATAGCCTATCGGTATTATAAACGTAGATATGCTTTACGACACCCTTATCCATTAACTTCAATAGATTCAACATTATAGGTCTGTTGGTAAGATCATCGTGTGCGCTACTTTTCCCGCCCTCATTGTGAACTTGAAAATCCATTCCAAGTTGTTCCGCCAACTTAATACCAATCTCTTCCTGCGTTTTAAGGGATGTGCCCTCAACTTGAATAGAGCTACTCACTCTTTTGTATATATGCAGCACATCTTTAGCGTTCCCCATGAGTATAAATTTTAGGGCCAAATGTAACGGTGAAATTGGTCAATTAGGAAACCAGCAACAGTGGCTGGATTGGATTGATGATTTTGGAGCTGATATTCTTTCCGCTAAAGATCTTACGGACGAAGAAAAGAAGGGAATCATCAATGCTGTAGTCAGAGATATCTT
>CAIYAG010000250.1 GCA_903924075.1 uncultured Bacteroidota bacterium
GTATGCCATGATTTTATTTTTTGTGGGGTGATTTAAAATTTCAAATTAATGGTGCGCCCATTCAATTTTATCCATATCAACACCTTCTTTAAACATTTCCCAAAGAGGGCTCATTTCTCGTAGTTTCAAAACGGTTTCGCTGATCGCTTTAATGGTATAATCGATTTGTTCTTCTGTAGTAAAACGACCTAATCCAAAACGCAATGAACTATGTGCCAGATCATCTCCCAATCCAAGTGCTTTCAACACATAGCTAGGTTCTAATGAAGCTGAGGTACAAGCAGATCCTGAAGACAGTGCAATGTTTTTATTAAAGCCCATCAACAAACCTTCGCCTTCCACATATTTGAAAGAGATATTGGTTACATGTGGCAAACGGTGTTCTTGACTACCATTTACATATGCTTCCTCTAATTGCATCAGTGAAGTCTCCAATTTATCGCGGAGTTTGCTCAAGCGTACTGCATCATCAGCCATTTCTAAACGTGCCAATTCGCAAGCTTTTCCAAATCCAACAATACCAGGAACATTTAAAGTACCGCTACGCATACCTCTTTCGTGGCCGCCACCATCCATTTGTGCGGTTACTTTAACCCGTGGGTTTTTACGACGAACATATAATGCACCGATCCCTTTTGGTCCGTACATCTTATGCGCGGTAAATGCCATGATATCAATTCCGTCTTTGTTTACATCAACAGGAACTTTACCAACTGCTTGCACTGCATCAGAGAAAAATAGTACGCCATTCTTTTTAGCTAGGGCACTGATTTCTCTTACTGGTTGTATCACACCAATTTCATTATTCGCATACATGATGGCGATCAGAATGGTTGTTGGTTTGATTGATGCTTCTAATTCAGCAAGGTTGATCAAACCGTCTGCACCAACTTCTAAGTAGGTTACTTCACCACCAGAACGTTCAATATGTTTACAGGTATCCAAAACAGCTTTATGCTCTGTTGTGCAAGTAATGATATGATTACCCTTGCTTGCATACATTTCAAAAACACCTTTGATACCAAGGTTATCACCTTCGGTAGCACCTGAAGTAAATATGATTTCTTTGGGATCTGCACCAATCAATTGAGCAACCTGCTCACGCGCATAATCAACTGCTTCTTCTGCCTCCCATCCAAAAGGGTGGTTACGGCTTGCTGCATTACCGAAGTGCTCGGTAAAATAAGGGATCATGGCTTCCAACACACGAGGATCCATCGGAGTGGTTGCATTGTTATCTAGGTATATTGGGAACTTCAACATAATCAATTTTGTTTATTCTAACTTATAATGCAAAAGTATAGCAATAGGTTCTATAAATTTGGGGACGGAAGGCTTGCAAACAATGATTTTCCTCTTTTCGTAAAGCAAACAGACCCAACAGAATCATATGACAAAACTCGAACATATTGGCATAGCAGTGAAGGATATGCAACAATCCATTAGTCTATTTGAGTCGCTTTTAAACACCCCCTGTTATAAAACAGAAACAGTTGAGAGCGAGCAGGTTACCACCGCATTTTTTCAACAGGGAGAAACAAAAATCGAGCTCTTGGCAAATACAGTAACTGGTGGGGTGATCGAAAAATTCATTGATAAAAAAGGGGAAGGCATACATCACCTGGCTTTTGCCGTAACTGATATCCGAGCTGAAATGCTACGTTTAAAAGAGTTGGGCTTTGTGTTATTGCAAGAGGAACCCAAAAAAGGAGCCGACAATAAGTTAGTTTGTTTTCTACATCCTACATCTACCAATGGGGTGTTGATAGAATTGTGTCAGGATATCGATTAATGACAAGAGAAGTAAAAAATCGCAATGATTCCAACAAGAAATAAACTTGCAAAGAGGATCAGTTTCTTTTTGACTTGAAAATTAAATTGGTCGTTGTTCATTAGAGGCCCAATTTTTCAACAGCTAATTGCGCTGCAACCTGGCTCGCATCTTTTTTATTATATCCCTTTCCCTGTGCGAGCATCTCTCCATCAAGCACAGCATTGATTGTAAATAAGCGTCTGCTACCTTCCATTTTTTCTTGTACCAAATCAAAGGCAAGTATTTTTCCATTTTTATTGGCCCATCCAATCAATTTGTTTTTCAAATTAATATCGATCAGCTCTAGGTCGTCTACAAACATATGTGGGATCACAATCTGCTTCAATACCCAATTACTGGTTTTTACATATCCTTTGTCTAGGTAAACAGCTCCCACCAATGCTTCTAGTGTATTTCCGAAAATTTGACTACCCTTTAAAGAGTTATCGAATTTATTATAGAAGGTGAGTTTCTTAAGGCCCATTTTAAGGGCAATATCGTTGAGTTGTTGCCTGTTTACCATCTTGCTGCGCATCTCGGTAAGGAAACCTTCTCCCTTGTAAGGATAGCGCTTAAAAAGATAATCAGCAACGATGGCGCTTAGTACAGCATCACCCAGATATTCCATGCGCTCATTGTTTTCGTCGGCTGTTTCTTTAACAGAACGGTGGCTCAAAGCAGTTCGATACAGTAAGCTATTACCGGGCTTTATGCCCAATACATTCTTCAACTGATTTTCGAAAGAATTATCGACCGATTTTTTGAGTAGATTTTTTAGGAATTGCACAATCCTAAGCTACATATTTTTTTACAATCACACAGGCATTGTGTCCACCAAATCCGAAAGTATTACTCAAAGCCGCACGAACCAGTCTTTTTTGAGGCTTGTTGAAAGTAAAATTCAGTTTTGGATCCAGGTTTGGATCATCTGTAAAGTGATTAATAGTA
>CAIYAG010000251.1 GCA_903924075.1 uncultured Bacteroidota bacterium
CAGATTTGGTGTTTTCGACGAGTTTTCAAAAAGGGCTAAAAAGCAAAAAGGACCATACAAGATGGTCCTTTTTTACTAACAGTTGTTAAACTGTAATTGGTTTTCTCAGTTATAGTAATTAGTCATGATCGTTATAAGCAGCAACACCATGTTCAAAGAAATCCAAACCACCTGGTCCGGTTTCTGCTTCAGGTTCTACTCTTAATTTCCAAGGATAAGGCAATTTGTTTACGATATACATCAAAACTAGTGCAACTGCAAAAGTTGATAAAGTAATGACAGCGCTACCAATTAACTGGGCTTTTAAAACATCCCAGCCACCACCGTATAATAGACCTTTTACTGGAGCAGAATTATCTGCACCTGTTGGTCCGGTTGCACCATATTGTCCACTTGCAAAGAAACCTAAAGATAAAGTTCCCCAAATACCTGCTGCAAAATGCACAGGAACCGCGCCTACTGGATCATCAATTCTAAAATGTTCTAATAGAAGGGTGCCATAATACACCACTACACCAGCTATCAAACCAATTAAAACTGCACCAAGCGGAGAAACCCAATAACAAGGAGCTGTGATGGCAACTAGACCTGCTAATAAACCATTAATGGTAAATGGAAGATCATATTTCCCTTTATTTGGTCCAAACCATAGCGGTAATAACATGGCAGTTAAAGAGCCTGCGCAAGCTGCTAGAGTAGTGTTTGCAGCGATACGTCCAATGCCATCAGCATCCATTGCAGATAAAGTACTACCAGGGTTAAAGCCATACCAGCCAAACCAAAGGATAAACGCACCAACCGCAGCCAGTGGTAAATTATGTGCAGGAGGTAAACCACCTTTTTCTTTATCATCTCTGGTGAATACTCTGCCAATACGAGGTCCTAGTACCAATGCACCTGCTAAAGAAATCGCACCACCAATGGTATGTACCACTGTAGAGCCAGCAAAGTCGCGGAAACCTTGACCAAGACTTGGTAAGAAATGATCTGCAGAACCCATTAAAGCTAACCAACCATCTGGTCCCCATGCCCAATGTCCAATGATCGGATAAATGAAACCAGTAACACCAATACTGTAAAGGATATCTCCTCTAAAGCTTGTACGACCGATCATTGCTCCTGATGTAATTGTTGAAGTTGTATCAGCAAAAGCAAACTGGAAGATCCAGTGTGCAAGAATTGGAATTCCTGTTGCTTCATACGTGCTTGGAGCACCATTTAAGAAGAACCAGTTCATGCCGATGAAACCATTACCATGACTGAACATGAATGCATAGCCCACTGCATAGAATAGTACCCCACAAATTGCGGTATCAAAAATACATTCTAAGAGCACGTTCACTGTTTCTTTGGTTCTTGCGAAACCTGCTTCCAGCATTACAAAACCTGCTTGCATACCAAATACCAAAAAGGCAGCAACTAAGGTCCAAACTGTATTGATAGAATTCATCATACTAGTTTCGTGTGCAGTGTATGTTTCAGCAGCGTTAGCTGAATTGAACATCATACCTGGTAACATTTTCATGATACCTAGTACAACAATTAGACCTAATATTTTTCCCGTGAAAATGGTAATTCCCATCTTCCATTTCTCAGCTTTTGTAAGTTGAATTACAACTGCAGGAGCTGAATTCCTACGGCCCATTTGTCTCAGGTTGTTTAAGGTTGATGAAAACATGTGTTGGGGTTTTGGTTTATAATTGGGTTTGGGAAAAAGAAGCATTAAAATTTGTAAATTGCTGCAAGAATAAATCCACTTGATGTTTGTGTAGCTGAACCGTCGCCTTTGAAGAAAATTGCATTGCTGCCATTGTCTACACGGAGTTCAGGGATGATTGTAAGATTATCAATTTTGATATTTGCAGAAAGGGTAGTGGCAAAAACACTAGAACCAATGCCAGCCGAGGTTACAGATTTTTTGTCGTCAAAATATTCACCCCTTAGTGTTAATCCAACTTTGCTTGATGGATCAAAATTTAAGTACAATGCATTGCTAGACCAACTGCTGCTCACGCCATTGGTTTTAACAGAAGCGATTGTTCCGTCATAATTGATACCGAATTTGCTACTTAAAACGCCATTTAACACTAAGTCAAATTGATTAAATCCACTTTTATTACCTGTGCTACCACCTTGATAATTCAAGAATGCTTTTAGTTTATCGTCTTTGGTACCAGTGCTAAACTGTGCGATGGCAACTTTATTTACAGAAGTAGTAGTAGTAAAATCTGTTGGGTTAGCAACACCGATCATGAAGGCAGATTTTCCACCTAATGAAACATCTGCTTTCAAACCAGTATGGAAGAAAGGACCATAAGAGAAACCATAAGACATGCTGTAATTTCTGTTAGCATAAGCATCGAGTAATTCAAAGCCTACGTGGGTTGCCCATTTACCCATGGTTAATTTAATTTTGTCAGAGATTTGATAGCTTACATACAATTGTTTGATGGCAGTCATTGCACCCGCATCATTGTATGAAAATTCATTGGCTCTTCTACCGAAACCCAAATCTGCTGTGGCAGAAATTTTGCCGATAGAATGGTCCCATCTAACTGAAGCCATACCCAATTCGAATGAATTCTGAGAATTTGTAAAACTGGTGTAATTATTAGTTTTACCGATAGGTGCGTTGAAATTGGTTCTGTAATAAGCATCCACCGATGCAGTAAACGTGTTTGTAGCAACGGGAGCTTTTTTAGTAGAATCTGTTTGCGCTTTTGTTGAAATAAAGCCCGAGAATGCGATGGTTACTGCTAAAATTTTCTTTAACATTGCGATTGGTTTTATGATTAATAAATAGGTACAGCCGTTAAACTTGGTCAGAAGTTTATCATATGGCTGTACCTTAATTTTTTTTAAGAAGCAATCGGTAGGGTCCACCATGTATAAACCTGGTCAGAAGTTGATACATGGTACTTAATCGAAGAGAGTTTAAATATATGTTCAGTACCAAGTTCTATAAAAGAGCATTGGTGTTATTTTCTTAAGCTAGTTCAGGTCTACGACCATATTTTTCGTTGTGTTGCGTTGCATCCAATCCCAAAGCCTCATCTTCTACACTTACTCGCATTGGCAACACCAGATTAATAAACTTAAAGATCAAATAAGAAACAATGAAACTGTAGGTAACCACAATCGATAAAGCCTTTAATTGTATCAGGAAAAAGCTCATATTGCCATACCAAAGTCCATCATTTCCGCCTGCATTCACGGTTTTTGTTGCGAATATTCCTGTCATTAGCATTCCTACCATTCCTCCTAAACCGTGACAAGGAAACACATCCAGTCTGTCATCCACAGTTGATTTTTCTTTATAATGAACTGCCACATTTGAAATAATGGCAGCAATAAATCCTATAAAAATACTTTGAGGGATCGCTACAAAGCCAGAAGCTGGAGTAATTGCTACAAGCCCAACAACTGCTCCGATACAAAATCCTAGAACCGATGGCTTTTTCCCTCTCATCACATCAAAGAACATCCAAGACAAACCCGCTGCTGCAGCTGCTGTATTAGTAGTAGCAAAGGCAGAAACTGCGAGCACACCTGCTGAACCTGCCGAACCCGCATTGAATCCAAACCATCCAAACCAAAGCAAGCCCGTGCCAATTAATACATATGGAATGTTTGCTGGTGGAATTTGATGTTGTTCAATATGCGATTGTCTACGCTTCAAAACCAACGCTCCTGCCAAAGCCGCACAACCTGCAGAAATATGAACCACCGTTCCCCCCGCAAAATCTAAAGCACCCATTTTAAATAAAAATCCTTCTGGATGCCAGGTCCAATGCGCTATTGGTGCATATACTAGCAAGCTGAATAATAATATAAATAGGGTATAAGATGTAAATCGGATCCTTTCTGCTACTGCACCAACCACCAAGCCTGGTGTGATGATTGCAAACATCAATTGAAATAAAGCAAATAGCGAAAGCGGTATTGTTGGAGCTAAGCTCCAAGGTGCACCTGATATAACCCCTTTAAACATAAAGTGAGTTGCAGGATTCCCAATAAATCCCCCAATACTGTCTCCAAAACACAAGCTATATCCAATTACGATCCAAAATACAGTTACTACCCCTGTTGCTACAATACTTTTCATCATGGTTGAAAGAATGTTCTTTCGATGAACCATTCCACCATAAAAGAATGCTAAAGCTGGCGTCATTAAAAAAACAAGTGCCGTTGCAATCAACATCCAGGTTATGTCAGCCGAACTATATTTTCCGTTATCGTTAAATGCTGGAAAAGAAGGAACAAAAATCGCTGCTAACGCAATAAGTAAAAGAACTATAAATGGCAAA
>CAIYAG010000252.1 GCA_903924075.1 uncultured Bacteroidota bacterium
ACAAGATCAATCCCAGTAACAGTATCCATGCGCATTTTGATCAGGTCGTTGATAAATTGTGATGGATGATTGGTGTAAGCATTCGTTGCTAATTTTGCCATACCCACATTTGAGCTTAATTCAAATGCTTGCTTTACTGTTACACCTCTATGACCACTCTGTTCTGAATCGAATACTGTTTGTCCGGCTACTTTCCAAACACCACCTTCCAAATCAACCATATCATTCAGCGTCACTTTTTTATCTTCCAACAATGACATCAAAGTAGCTAGCTTAAATGTAGACCCGGGTTCAGTTGGAGATATAGCGTAATTCAAACCTTCCCAATAACCGCCATTAGGTTTTCTACCAAGGTTTGCAATAGCTTTGATTTTCCCGGTCTTGGTTTCCATCACAATGGCGCAACCATGTTCTGCATCATTTTTCTCCATCATTTTCATCAAAGCGTTCTCAGCTATTTCCTGAATAAAAACATCGATGGTGCTAACAATATCTTTTCCGGTTTCTGGTTCTACAATGTATTCGTCAGTGATCGGTACTCTCACACCACCAGCAATGGTGCGAACCCACTGCTTTCCTTCCCTGCCTGTTAAAATACTATCGTAAGTTTTTTCAAGTCCCACTTTTGAAAAGTCGCGATCCAAACCAATGGTTCTAAAAGCAAGCTGACCAAAAGGATTCAAACGAATATTCCTTTCGTTAACTATTAAACCACTTTTATATCTGCCATCTTTAAACAAAGGAAATTTGCGGAGTTGTTCGTATTCGCGGTAGGTTGTTTTTTTATGTAGTTCAAAATAAGGCTCGTTATCTCGATAAGCCTGATTGAACATTTTTTTGTACGCCTCGGCAGATTGATCTTTGAACAGATCTGCTAAATAATAAGCAAGAGAATCTACATTATTGCGGAAGTGTACGCCAGATTTTTCGTGGAGGTATTCAACGCGGAAGTCGATGAACAGATCAAATTCGGGGATACTGGTGCTGAGCATTTGTCCGTCTTCACTAAAAATGGTTCCACGCTCTGCTTCAATAGAATCGATGTGCTGGTGCAGACTATCGCTCATACTTCTCCAGTGCGGGCCCTGTACTTGTTGAATATAAACGGCCTTACTGAAGATGGCGATGCAGGCAACCATCACCAGCAAGTAGCTGAGATAGACCCTCCAAAGTATGTCGCGTTTTACTTCCATGTTAGCACCTATTATTTCAATGTCAAGCTTCTAAACAATATTCCTCACTCTTCACTCCTCACTCTTCACTATCTTCTTCTTCCACTCTTCACTCTTCACTCTTCACTCTTCACTTTTATTTCAGCCTCTGCGGCGTCTCCCTACTGATCTTCAAACCCAGTGGTGTTGCAGCTTTCAGCACTTCAGCTTCCTCACTTTTAAACATCACTTCACTTTTCAGTGTCTTATATTCAAATTGCAACTCCTTCAAATCATTGTTAGTTGTATTAATCTTACGCACAATCCTATCAGCATTGTGACCGTTTGCGATATACAATACAGTTAAACCAGTTAGAAATAAAAAAAATGGAATATTCTTCACGATCCACTGATAATTGAACAAACCCTTAAAAGGATTCTTATTACCAGTTGCGGTATTCACGACCTGTTCAGCCATTAGTTTTTGTTCTCGGGTACGGGTTATTAATATCTTTCGGCCACTCTCAACTTTGCGCTTCTGCTTCTGCTATTTCTTTTCAACTCTGCGTCTTCAGCTGTGATCGGCTTCTTTGTTATTATTTTTAGAAAGTGCTTCTTTGTAAATTTCTTTATTAAATACACCATCTTTAAAGAAATACTCTTGTATTTTTAATTCATTAAGCAGTTCATCATTACTTATTTGTAAATTATAGGAAGATGCGAGGT
>CAIYAG010000253.1 GCA_903924075.1 uncultured Bacteroidota bacterium
CAACCATAGTGAAGCTAAAACAGCGGGTAGATAGCCCATTGCTAATAGCTTTGTTTCGTGACCAGCAATAATGATTACCGGACTATAAGTAGCATAGGCATAAGCGATACCTCCCATAATGCCAAGCCAGGAATTTGTACCAACAACTTGTGAAAGGAAGTAAAAACTGATACATAGTAAAAAGAAGAAGCCAATAGGCTTGGGAAGACCTAGCATAAAAATACTATGCAAGAAACCAATGGAAGCAGGGTTGCTCGATTCCATGGCAATTTGGAATGCTGGCATACCTCCAAACAGGTTATTGTTCCAAAGAGGGTAGTGCCCCGTTTTTTCTTTGAATTGCACCAGATCCTGCGCCATGCCTTTCCAGTGCATGATATCAGATTGCATTAAAACCTTGCCTTCTAAAGCAGGTTTACAATAAATAACGGATACAACAACAAAGATGGCTACTGCTATTGCGTGGGGTAATAATGACTTCCATTGAAACTTCTTCATAATTCGAATTTATGCGATTCGCAAATTAATGCTATTTTGAACGAAAATTTTTATGAGGATACGTTTATTTCTATACCGAGTGGCCTTCATCTGCAATATCCTCTTTATTGTCTGTCTGATACTACAAAGAACGAAGGATATCATATCCAGTCAGAATTTAACAGGCCCCATTGTTATACTAGGATATGTGATTGCTCCCTGTTTGAATTTGGCTGTAAACTTTTGGTCTGGTATTTTGTTAATGAGAAAACAGCCATTGGGCATCGTTAAATGGCTACTTGTTACGAATCTGTTATTTTTATTTATTCAATTTTTTTACTTCTTTATACTAGCCTAATGATCCATCAAATATTGAAAGACAAACCCACTAAACTCTTTCTCAGTATTTCGGCATTTTTTGTTGCGAATGCCTTGATTGCTGAATGTATTGGTGGAAAAATATTTTCTCTGGAAAAGCTGTTTGGAATTAGCCCAGCAAATTTTACAATTTTTGGACAATCCGGACTTTCCTTTAATCTCACCTGCGGCGTTTTACTTTGGCCACTAGAGTTTGTGATCACTGATATTGTAAATGAATACTATGGGCCCAAAGCGGTTCGCCGGATCAGTTTTACAGCAGTTGCCTTAATTGCTTATGCATTTTTAATGTTTTATATCGCCATGAAAATTCCGCCTGCAGATTTTTGGGTGGGTTCCAAAACCGAATCGGGAATACAGGATATGCAAGTGGCGTTTACTGGAATATTCGGACAGGGTATGTGGATCATATTGGGAAGCTTAGTGGCATTTTTGGTGAGTCAGATCATTGATGTAACCGTGTTCCATAAAATCAAACAACTCACAGGCGAGAAATGGATCTGGTTGCGTGCAACTGGCTCTACCGTTATTTCTCAGCTCGTAGATAGTTTTGTGGTGCTCTTTATTGCATTTAAAATTGGGAACGGATGGAGCTGGCAATTAGTACTTGCCATCTGCTTGGTGAATTATGCCTATAAGTTCACAATGGCAATCATTCTCACCCCCTTGATCTATTTATTCGAACAAAGGATCGAGAACTATCTAGGGCATGAAACAGCGCGACAAATGAAAATGGCTGCGATGGGTAAATCGGAAGAGGTTTTCTAATTATTACAGAGAATTGAATTGCTTTCCATTAAAGCAATCTTTTTGTTTGAGCATCTTTACAACCACTTTATCAATGGGTAGAGATACATCTTTTTCAGAAAGCTCTTTCCATGGGATCCATCTAAAAACCTCAGCTTCTTTAGTAGGGTCTGCAACTTGTTGCGGAGCAAAATCGAATGGCTTTTCTCTCGTTGCAATTTCGATTTTTTGATTTGTGAAAACACGGTAATAGATTGAAACGATCTGATCCTTATTATTGAAAGCCGAGATCTGGAAAAAATCGGTGGTGTAAAAATGTTCGCCCACAGTTACATCCAAACCTGTTTCTTCCATAAATTCCCTTTTGAGGCAATCACGGGTTCCTTCACCAATTTCTAGACCTCCACCTGGTAATTTGGTATAATAATTACCTCTAATAAACTCGTCGCTTACAAGTAATCGATTTTGATCGTCGATCAAAATTCCATAAACTCTAATGTTGAACAGGGCCATGTTAAAACCATTTTTTCTTCATAAAATA
>CAIYAG010000254.1 GCA_903924075.1 uncultured Bacteroidota bacterium
ATAGGCATCCTTAATAATTTCTTGGTTAAGAAAATTAACCAATCCATCGTCGTCAATTAAGAAAATATCGTTTATCAAATCGTCTGTTTTGGTCTACATTTTTCCTTTATGTTACAATAACTCCAATTGTCTTTAAAAGTAGTCAATGATTTAGTCAAAACAAAATTAAAACATGCTTAAGATATGGAACATTGGAAGCTTTACGAATTACAGAAAATATTTCTCTAATTATACTAACTATGAGACTTAATGATTCCATTAAATAGGGATTTATTTCGCAAACAACGTGTACCGCTTCGCTAAAACATCATTCACCCTTTGATAGTGGTTATAAGTTGATGGTTGTGCATTTTTCAACACGCTCTTTTTGGCACTACCCCTTCCACCCGTAAATAAAGAATAGAAAGATGGGAAAAACCGACTGGTAACTACATCTAAGCCAACACAAAATGCGATTACTAACACCGGCAAAGTAAAGAATGCAAATAAATGTGTCAATGGGATGAATTTAAAAAAATGAATATATGGATCGATCAAGTAATTGACCAATGGTGCGTGAAAGGCATATATAAAGAAGAATTTGGGTGCAAATTGCACATACCATTTTTTGTTGCTACAATAATGAACAACTGGATCGATGCTAAACCAAATAAAGATCGCACCCAACAATACAGTGATATCATACATAAAACGCACCAGATAAACTGCTGAATTACCAATAAGCGCATAGCCTTTGAATGCAATAATTGTTTTTATTAACCCGGCAAGAATAAATAATATCAAAAACTTTGTCCTAGAAAACCAAACCGGCGCATGATCGATATCAATTTTTTCCTGCACTATATATATCCCTAAAACAAAATAAAATGAAAAACGGATCATTCTTAATCCACCTTCATTATCGGCAACGGCCCATAAAATAAAAAGTGCACCCAATAATAAATAGGGGAATCGCTTTAAAGCAATTTTAATGAGAGGGAATAATAGGGTTAAAGTAAAAACCGATTTTAAATACCATAACTGAAATGGAAGAGGCGAAACCAGCAAGCGGTAAACAAAATCATTGATACTATAATCAGCTATTTTTTTTCCCCATACACCACTTTCAGTAGAAGTGTAAAAGACACTTTCAATGATATAGCTTAACAATAAACTTGAGGCAGCAATTAAAATAAATGGTAAAATAAGTGTCCGCATTTTTTTTACCACCAGATCTACATATGAAGTAACACTACTTTGTGCCAAAAGAAATCCAGAAATGGTCATTAATAATGGAATACGAAAACGCAATAAAGCGTTTGCAATATAGAACTCTATAAAATTGGTAAAAGTTATGTCAGCGTGCTGTAATTGATTTGGGCTTAATACCCGATCATTCAAATTATACCCATGTATCACTACCAATAATAGCATACAGAATATGTAGAGAAACTTGATCTTTTGACTTACAGTCTTGGTCATCATGGTGTAATTGCAAACATTTTATACCAAATTGAAGTCCAAAAAAATAAATTATTGAATATCAACTAGTTATAAAAAAATAAAGATCTGTTATATCCAAATTTTGAACTAGTTATCCCAAAATGAGAAATATAATTGGGCTAATTGTCTTTTTTAGCTCCTAGCATTCCTGCTTTTGCTTGCAAAAAATCAGCCTATTAAAGATACCATAAAGCTTTCAAAGCAAACAGGCATTCATAAAATAATCTGAAACCGAAATATCTGTTCTTGTTAATTGATTTCATATGATTTAAAGAAAAAGGGAGTACATTTATACAACTATAAACAGGAATTATATGATCGAACTTGCGATGTGTATAGATGATGATCCAATTGTTTTAATGTTGAATGATTTGATTTTGAGAGAACAATCGTTCTGTCAAACGCTTCTAAAAATAGACAAAGCCGAAACCGCTCTGGAATATTTTGAAACACAATTGAAACTTCCTTCAGATAAGCAGGCTTTACCAGCATTAATTTTCCTCGACATTAATATGCCAGTAATGGATGGTTGGGAATTTTTGGACGCTTTTACTACCAAATTCCAGGTCTTTCATGATCAGATCAAAGTGATCATTCTCTCATCAAGCGTAAACCCAGCAGATCTAGAAATGGCAGATAACCATCCTTTAGTGATCGGATTTATGCCAAAGCCTTTGGGAGAAGTTGAATTAACCAACCTAAGAAATCATCCTTCACTCTTAAAATATTTTTCATAAAAAAGCCTGATCAACATCAGGCTTTTTTTTTACAATTTTTGAAGAAGGCTATTTTAGTTTCAATGCTTCGGTAATTGCTTTCTCAACCAGTGGTTCCATCACTGAATAGCCATCACCATTTGGATGTACTCCATCAAAAGTTAGATTAGGTTTTAATCCATTTCTTTCATCTACCATTGACGCATAATAATCGAGATAGATCGCGCCGTTTTTCTCAGCCCAATTTTTAAGATTTCTATTCAAATTAATAATGGCTTCTGTTGGTTTAAATCCTGGCCTCCAGGGATATTCATAAACGGGTAAGATAGAAGATACTACTACTTTAACATTATTTGCCTTTGCCAATTCTGCCATAGATATGATATGTTCTTGTACCATCTCGAGAGAAGATGGACCAGCACTACCGGCAATATCATTTGTTCCAGCAAGTATTACAACTACAGAAGCTTTCAGATCAATCACATCCTGTTTAAAACGAACCAGCATTTGAGGTGTTGTTTGTCCACTAATCCCTCGATTCAAATAAGGCTTTCCCTCAAAGAATGTAGGATGCATATTGATCCATCCTTCTGTGATAGAATTACCCATGAATACGACTCTTTTTTCGTTTTTGGCAGGAAGTGGCAATTGTTTATTAGCAGCTGCAAACCGATTGATGCTAGCCCAATCTGTATGAAAATTATTCTCAGCAGTTTGCTTCCTTTCTTCCAATTGTTCTGGGGTTAATTTTGCAGACCATTGGTCTTCATTCAATGGCCTTAACCATCCATGTTGTTTCAACCAATCACCAAACAAATCGATCCATTTATCTGAAGGTAGCCATTGCTTGCGCATGCCAAATCCATGACCCCCTTTTTCAAAAACGTGCAATTCAACGGGTTGTTTGGCTTGGATCCACCGATTATAAATGTCGAGGCTATGAGCCGTAAGTTTTAATTGATCATCAGCCGCCACAGCAATAAATGCAGGCGTTATTTTTTGGGGAACGGTATTTCCGATCGATGTTGGAACGGCTGCATAAATGGGTGCAATAAAATCTGGCCTGCTTTCTGCATCAGCATTATATGCAACAGACATGGTTACGGTACCACCTGCCGAAAATCCCATGAATCCAATTCTATTAGGATTGATCTTATAAGCCGCAGCATGTGATCTCAAATATTTCATGGCTGCGATTCCATCGTTCATTGCTAATGGGATGATGGGCCCGTTTTCAGCTTCAAATTTTTTAGGGTCAGCCAATTTCTGCATCATTTCAGATGCGGGGTCTTCACTCTTTGTTTTAGCAAGTCGATATTTCAAAACAAAACATGTAACACCTTTTGCATTTAACCATTTAGCTACTTCAGTACCCTCACTATTGATCGACAATGCTTGGAATCCCCCACCGGGTGCTATGATCACCGCAGTTCCTGTAGCAATATTCGCGGGCGGTTGAAACAAAATCAAACTTGGATCTAACACATTAAAAACTACTTCTGTATTAAATAATTTGGAAAAGTTTTGTTGTTCATTCCAATTCCAATTCTCACTTCCTGCTGGTTTATTGGGATATAATTTGATGGTCTCCTGAGCTTGGGATGGATGTACCATTATCAACAAGCATAGAAAAAATAAAGTGTTAGAAAGCAACCGCATGGCAATGTTTTTGTTTAACTAGTTTTAAAGTTAAACTTTTGCCTTGAAAAAAAATTCAACAAAACACTTCTGAACTATCATTAAAGATTACTGAGCAATGGAGCGATATTTTTCTAACACTTGCATTTGTGGTCTGTCTTTACCATCTCTCGGCTCAATAGACAAGCGATAATCGCCCCACCAGGGGCCAGCGGCCCAATAGGCACCATTCACCCCATTTTCACTGATATAGTTCAAAAATTTATCTAAGACTACTAACCATCTCGGGTCGTCATCAGGCACACCATATTCTCCAATAAACCCTTTCTTATTGTTTTTCTTCAACCATTTTACAAATGGTTTGATGATCTCGACTCCTGCATTGGTATTTACAATATTGTACTCATAAGCCTTATGCGGTGTGCCATTACCATTTAAATAGCGACCCGTAAAATCTCTATCAAAATAACAGTGCGCTTCATACACTAAATTATCACAACTATCCACCAGATGTTTCAGTTCGTCGTTGTTTACCTTCCAATCAACAGAGTTCGCATACTCAGAGCCTGAAACAAAAATGGCATGCACTTTATTTACTGAGCGAATTCCATTGATGGCATCCTGGGCTATTTTATACCAAGGCATATCATACATATCATGAGGCTCATTCATGATTTGAAAACCGTAAATATTTTCATAATCCCTGAACAACTCTGCCAGTCTTTTCCAAACATTTTCCAAACTTGCAGAAGGTAATTGCTTGGAGCCGATTATCATGGTTTTGTTATTCGAAGTATAACGTCCAAAGTTTTGAAGGGTTAATTTTACCTGAAGTCCGATTGTATTGCATTGCTCAAGCAAAGTACACATGCGTTTCATCTCCACCGAATCTAATTCGCCCATTAACACAGGCTGCACCCTTTCCCAACGAAAGGGCAGATCAATCATTCTAAAACCCTTGTCATAGAAATATTTTAATTCTGCCGAATCAGGATAGATATAATCAACCCCGTACACCCCAGGGAATTTAGAATCTCCAAATTCTGGTCCACATACTTTTATCCCAAATGGTTTATTAATAAATTGAGCGTTACTCTTAACAGAAAGAAAGAGTAAGAGCATAGAAATTAAGGGAAGAAAAGATCGCTTCATTTGCTCATGATTGATTTGGACAGCCTTTCGCTGAACCCAACTGCCAATAAACGAAATTTGAAGCTATTTATTTTACAAAACGAAAAGGCTGCTTAAAAAAGCAGCCTTCATATTTGATATCATTACTATTTGTTTTTAACAAGCAACCGCTAATTCATTCACAAGGGCATTGATTTCTAAAGCCAAATGCCTTTTTACTTCATCGGCTAAACGTTTCATCGGTGCGATCTCATTAACAACCATTTCTTTTTTATCCTGACTGATTGCTTTGATCTCAATATTTTCCAGCACGGTATACAATTCATTCGCTTTGATATAGCCTACACTGCTTTTTAACTTATGGGCTATTTTTGCAACGGTTGACCAATCGGCTAATTGACTAGCAGCTTCAATAGATTGTATTTCAATATTCAAACTTTGGTAAAGTGGTTTCAATATCGCTACCAATTCTTTTTTCTTCATGATCTTTTCAAAGAAACTTAGGTTATAAGGCTTAATCACATTTACTTTATTAGTAGTATCTTTTTGTTCTATGCTTGCTATTGGCTCTTCCATTTCTAGGATTTTAATATTAAGTACAGTACATAATTTTTTGTACAGATCAACAAATTCAAATGGCTTTGACATATAATCTGTCATTCCAGCTTCAATACATTTTTCAAATTCCCCCTTCATTGCAGTTGCAGTCATGGCAACTATTGGACAGGTGATATGGAGCTTATTTCGAATAAAATCAGTGGTTTTGTATCCGTCTAAAACCGGCATTTGCAAATCCATCA